>NZ_JBEXGX010000037.1:0-74018 GCF_040607495.1 Streptomyces sp. NPDC005281
GACCGCCTCGCGGTAGTAGCGGAGTTCGGCGATGGACTCGCGGATGTCGGCGAGGGCGCGGTGGTTGCCACCCCGGGGTGACACACCCCCCGACCGGACGCCGCCCGGTTCCTTCACACCCACGGCTCGATGACCGTCACCCCCGGCCCCCGGGCCGACCCCATCGCGGCCAGGGCGGCCGGTGCGGCGCCCAGTGCGATGGCGGAGGTCACGAGGAGGTCGGGGCGGAGTACTCCGGAGCGGACCAGTTCCAGCAGGGGCGGGTAGGCGTGGACCGCCATTCCGTGGCTGCCGAGGAGTTCGAGTTCGAGGGCGATGACCCGGGCCATCGGGACCGGGGTGACGCCGGTCGGCGAGGGCAGCAGACCGACCTGGACGTGCCGGCCGCGACGGCGCAGACCGTCGACGGAGGCCGCGCAGGTGCCGGGCGATCCGAGGGCGTCCAGCGACACGTGCGCGCCACCGCCGGTCAGTTCACGGACCGCCTCGGCCGGGTCCGCCACGGCGGAGGCGTCCACGCACTCCGCCGCCCCGAACCTCCGTGCCAGATCGAGGGCAGCCGAGGACACGTCGACGGCCACGACCCGTGCGCCGGAAGCCGTCGCGATCATCACCGCCGAAAGGCCGACGCCTCCGCAGCCGTGCACCGCCACCCACTCCCCCGGGGCCGCCCTCCCCTGCGAGACGACCGCCCGGAACGCCGTGGCGAACCGGCAGCCCAGGGAGGCCGCCGTCGCGAAGGACAGCTCCGGCGGCAGCGGGATCAGGTTCACGTCGGCGTGGTCCAGCGCCACGTACTGGGCGAAGGAGCCCCAGTGGGTGAACCCCGGCTGGGTCTGCCGCTCGCACACCTGCTGGTCGCCCGCCACGCAGGCGGGACAGCTTCCGCAGGCGCAGACGAACGGGACGGTGACCCGGTCGCCGGGGCGATGGCCGGTCACCCGGTCACCCACCGCCTCGATCACCCCGGCGAGTTCGTGGCCCGGCACATGCGGCAGCGTGATGTCCGGGTCGTGGCCCATCCAGCCGTGCCAGTCGCTCCGGCACAGCCCCGTGGCCTCGACCCGCACCACCACCCCGTGCTCCGCGGGCGCCGGGTCGGGCACCTCCCGTACCTCGGCCGGCTCCCCGTACCGCTCGAACACCACTGCCCGCATCGGCTCCCGCCCTCCGCTCGGAGATCAGCTCCCGCGGAAACGCTAGCCCCGCGCCTCGGCCCTGTCCCGACCGGGCTCCGACGCCTCTTCCGAGCCCGGCTCGGCGCCCGAGTCCGGCTCGGCGCCCGAGTCCGGCTCGGCGCCCGAGTCCGGCTCCGTGTCCGAGTCAGGCCCTGTGTCCAGGTCACGCTCGGTGTTCGAGTCACGCTCGGTGTCCGGGTCACGCTCGGCGTTCGAGGCCCGCTCGGTGTCCGGGTCCGAGGCCGTTTCGGGCGCCGCGTCCGGGACCGGCTCCCCCTCGGACATCGCGTCCGGGGCCGGAGCCGCCGGCGGGGCCACGGGTATCTCCCCCTCGCCGAGTCCGAACCGGTCGTGGAAGCGCCGCAGGGGTCCGGGCGCCCACCATGTGGCCCTCCCGGTCAGACGCATGACCGCCGGGACCAGCAGGCTGCGGACGACCATCGCGTCCATCAGGACGGCGAGCGCGACACCCAGTCCGAGCATCTTCGTGTTGGCCACCCGGGAGGTGCCGATGGCGACCATCACCACCGCGAGGATGACCGCGGCCGCGGTGATCAGCCCGCCGGTGCGCTGGAGTCCGAAGCGGACCGCCTCCCGGTGGTCGCCCGTGTGGTCGTACTCCTCCTTGATGCGGGAGAGGAGGAAGACGCCGTAGTCCATGGAGAGGCCGAAGGCGACGCAGAACATCAAAACCGGGAGAGTCGTCTCGATCGAACCGGAGCTGGTGAAGTCGAGGAGGCCGGAGAGATGGCCGTCCTGGAAGACCCAGACCACCGCGCCGAACATCGCGGTCAGGCTGAGCGCGTTGAGCAGGACCGCCTGGACCGGGATCAGCACACTGCCCGTCAGCAGGAACACCAGGAACAGGGTGACGATCGCGATGAAGCCCGCCGCCCACGGGAGCCGGTCGGCTATCGCGTGCTTGGAGTCGACCAGGACGGCCGCCGTGCCGGTCACGGAGGTGTCGAACGGGGCGTCCGTCGCGCGGAGTTCGCCCACCAGCCGCTGGGCCTCCTCGTCCACGGCCTCGCCCCTCGGCAGCACCGAGAAGTACGCGGTGTCGCCCTTCACCAGGGGGCCGTCCACGCGCAGCACCTCGGGCAGCGCGGCGATCCGCTCCTTGTACCGGGCGTACTCGGTCTCGGTGGCGGATCCTTCGGCCAGGACGTCGAGAGCGCCGCCGGGGCTGCCCCGGAAGCCGTCGCGGATGTGCTGCTGGACGACGTGCGACTCCGCGCCCGAGGGGAGCTGCCGGTCGTCGGCCGTACCGAACTTCACTCCCAGGAAGGGCAGTCCGAGGACGATGAGACCCGCCGTGGTCGCCACCGCGAAGAGCGGTGCCCTGCGCATGACGAGGGAGGCAGTGCGGCCCCAGAGGGCTCCGCCGCCGGCCGGGTCCGGTCGTCCGCGCCGGAACAGACGCCGCAGGTCGAGGGAGTTCACCCGGTCGCCGAGAAGCATCAGCGCGGCGGGGAGCAGGATCAGGGCGGCGGCCGCGGCGAGCAGCACGACGGCGATGCCCGCGTAGGCGAAGGAGCGCAGGAAGTACTGCGGGAAGACCAGCATCGCGGCGAGCGACACGGCGACCGTGAGGGAGGAGAAGAGAACGGTCCGTCCCGCGGTGCGCAGGGTGACACCGATCGCGGCGCGCGGCGGGGCGCCGGTGGCCAGCTCCTCGCGGAACCTGCGGACGATGAACAGGGCGTAATCGATGGCGAGTCCGAGACCGAGGGCCGTCGTCAGGTTCATCGCGAAGACCGAGACGTCCGTGACCTCGGTGAGTCCGCGCAGCACGGCGTTGGTGCCGAGGATCGCGATGATCCCGACCCCGAGCGGGAGCAGGGCCGCGACGGCGCTCCCGAAGACCATGACCAGCAGCAGGAGGGTCACCGGAAGGGCGATCATCTCCGCCCGGGTGAGGTCCTCCTTGATGGTCGTCTGCATCTCGTGCCGCACGGCGACCGGTCCGCCGACCTCGACCTCGACGGGACCGCTGCCGCCCCGGTAGGTGGGTGCGAGGCGGTCCAGGGTGGCGGCCGCGGCCGTCTCGTCGCCGGTGAGCCGGGCGGCGATCAGGGCTTCGTGGCCGTCGCTCGCCTTCAGCGCGGGTGAACCGGACTGCCAGTACGAACCGACGCCGGTGACACCGGGCTCGGCCGCCAGACGCGCGGCGATCCGCTTGGCCTCGGCGGCGACCGCGGGGTCGTCGACCGAGGCCCGGCCCGCGTCGAGTAGGAGCAGCAGATTGGGCTGCGAGGCGGGGAACTCCCGCTCCAGCGCCTTGGTGGCGTAGGTCGACTCCGCGGTCGGGTCCTCCCAGCCGCCGCTGCCCAGCCGGTCCGCGACCCCGCTGCCGGCGACCACGGCGAGCGCGGTCAGCAGGAGGGCGACGAGCAGGGAGAGCCGTGGCCGCGCCGTCACGAACCGGGTCCATCCGCCGAGGCGCGCGCCTGCCTCCGTACCCCCGCCCGAGCCCGAGCCCGTGAGCACGCCCCCGCCCGAGCCCGAGTCCGCAGGCGTGCCCCCGCCCCCGCCCTTGTCGGGCCTCGCCCCGGGCCCGTCGTCCACGCCGTCGACTTCGGACATGATGCGGTGTCCCCTCACCGTGACCCGATGACCCGCGTTCGTGCAGGCATCATGGATCGCCCATTGCCATAGACTGGCAAACACGAGTCGTCGCTCGCGTTCCCCAAGAATGCGAGTGGTAGCTCGCATTTGTCAATCGCGTCCCGAGAAGCTGGGGATCACCCGTGTCCGAGAAGCAGCAGACCGAGGAGCCGTCGGAGCTGGAGCAGCAGGCCGAGGACAGGCCGCGCCGCCGTCAGGCCCGCGGCGAGCGCCGCGTCGCCCAGCTCCTGCAAGCGGCGGCCTCGGTGTTCTGCCGGACCGGCTACACCGCGGCCAGCACCAACGCCATCGCCCGCGAGGCCGGCGTCTCGCCCGGCACGCTCTACCAGTTCTTCCCGAACAAGGAAGCCATCGCGGTCGGCCTCAGCGACCAGCTCCTCGACCACTGGGCCCACTCGCACGGACAGGCGCTCGCCCAGGAGAACGCCGGCCTCCCGCTGGACCGGATGCTCGACGCGGTCCTCGATCCGCTGATCGCCTTCAACGTCGAGAACCCGGCCTTCGCCGTCCTGATGCACGGTGCCGACACCCCGGGAGTGATCGTCGAGGAGATCGGCACCCTGCACGGCACCCTCCTCGCCCGCGTCGAGGAGATGATCGCGGCCCGGCTGCCGGACCTGCCGGCCGACGAGCGCGCCCGCACCGCGAACATGGCGGTCCACCTGTTCAAGGCGGGCCTGACCCTGGTCATGTCCCACGAGGGCGCCGAACGGGACGGGTACATCGCGGAGCTGAAGACGGTCATGCACCGCTATCTGGAGCCACTGCTCGACAGCGGGTCGCCCGCCGGCCGCTGAGCCGCGCCGAACGGAACCGGCCACGTCGGGCGGGGTCGAACGAGACGGGACCGGGCGAGACGGACAGGGCCCGACCGGGATGGGACCCACCCAGGCGGACGGGGCCGACCGAATCGGGACCGTTCCAGGCAAACAGTGCCGACCAAGACCGGCCCGTTCCAGGCGGACAGGGCCGACCGAGACCGGCCCACTCCAAGCGGGCAGGTCCGACCGGGACGAGGCCGACCCGGGCGGACACGGCCGACCCAGCCGGCACCGACCCAGCCGGCACCGACCCAGCCCGCACCGGCCCAGGCAGGGCGGCGCCAGCGCTCCGGTCCGCGACATCGGGAACATATGCCATAAGGTTCGGACAAATCGATCAGTGATCCGCGGCATCGACCCGTCCGCGCACCCCCGCGCCACCCGCCAGGGGGCCCGCCCCGACGCGCCGGAACGCGGGTCCCCCGTCCGAGCCCGCGGGCCACCCCGAGGGACAGAGGGATGGCCGTGACCCCGAATCAGCCGCCCGGCACACCCCGGGCCCGCATTCCCGGACCGCAGCAGCCCCCGCCGTCGTACCCCCGGATCCCCGCCGGCCTCTGGAAGCGCTGCCTGGGCATCGGGCTCGCCCTCTGGGCGCTGACCGCGGCCGCCGCGTACGCCACGGACGACGTCACGCCACTGCCGACCCTGATCCTGCTCGGCGGCTTCCTCACACCCGTCACCTTCATGCTCTGGGCGTACGAGCGGCACGGCCGCGATCCGGGCGCGACTCCCCTCCTCGGCTGCTTCCTGGCCGGCGGCGCCCTGGGCGTGCTCGGCGCGTCGGTGACGGAGTACCAGCTCACGCACCCCTCACTGTGGCTGTACGTCGTCTCGGGTCTGGCCGAGGAGGCCGTGAAGCTCGGCGCGCTGATGTACGTGCTGCGCCGACACACCCGGATCCGCGGGCCACGGGCCGGCCTGGTGCTCGGCGCGACGCTCGGGTTCGGCTTCGCGGCGCTGGAGAGCGCGGGCCACGCCTTCGACGCGGCCGTGTCGCTGCAAGGCCTCGACCTGCGCACCCTCCTGGAGACCGAGATCCTGCGCGGGATGCTCGCCCCGTTCGGACAGGGCCTGTGGAGCGCGGTCACGGGCGCGGCTCTGCTGGCGCGGCGCCGCCCGGACGGACGCTTCCGCCTCACCGCGCCGGTGGCCGGCGCCTGCCTCGGCGTCTCCCTCCTGCACGCGCTGCGGGACTCCACGCACGGGATCGCGCTGTGGCTGGTGGCCAGGCTCAGCCACGCCGGGCTCGGCGGGAAGCTGTTCGCGCCGGACCGGGCACCGCGGCCGACCGGCGGACAGGACCACCTCCTCACCCTGTTCTCGGTGGGCGGCCTGTTCCTCGTCGCGCTCGCGGGAGCGGCCTGGGCGCGTTCGCTGGCACACCGCGACCCTGCTTGGAGAAATACCCCCTAGGGGTATAGTGTCGTGAGCATCGAGGGGAACCCTGGGTTCCCAGGGATCCCTCCCGCACACGCACACGCCAGAACGCCTCGATGAGGAGTAACGCCATGACCGCCCAGACCGGCACCCAGGGTTCCGTCACCACCGTCTACCAGGTGAGCGGTATGAGCTGCGGACACTGTGAAGGCTCCGTCAGCGGCGAGATCTCCGCGATCCCGGGCGTGAGCTCGGTGAAGGCCGTCGCCTCGACGGGCGAGGTCACCGTCGTCTCCGCCGCCGCGCTCGACGAGAGCGCCGTGCGCGCCGCGGTCGACGAGGCGGGCTTCGAGCTCGTCGACCAGGCCTGAACGAGCCCCGGCAGCTCTCTTTACTCCGCACCGGGCCGTGCCGACCGGCTGATACCGGCTCCGCGCGGCCCGGCACATTCCTGGAGCCGCACCATGACCACCGCAGCACCCGAGACGCCGATAGGCGCGACCTCGGAGATCGAGCTCTCCATCGGCGGGATGACCTGCGCCTCCTGCGCGGCCCGCGTCGAGAAGAAGCTCAACCGCATGGACGGCGTCGTCGCCACCGTGAACTACGCGACGGAGAAGGCCAAGGTCTCCTACCCGGAGGGGATGGAGGTCGCCGATCTGATCGCCACCGTGGTCAGGACCGGCTACACCGCCGAGGAGCCACCGCCGCCCGCGCCGCGCGAGGAGGAGGCGCCCCCCGCGGCCGACGATCCCGAGACCGCCGCCCTGCGCGAACGTCTGACCGTCTCAGCGCTGCTCGCCCTGCCCGTCGTCCTCATGTCGATGGTCCCGGCCCTCCAGTTCGACAACTGGCAGTGGCTCTCGCTGACTCTCGCCGCGCCCGTCGTGGTCTGGGGCGGACTGCCCTTCCACCGGGCCGCCGTGACGAACGCGCGGCACGGCGCGGCCACCATGGACACCCTGGTCTCGGTCGGCACCCTCGCCGCGTTCGGCTGGTCCCTGTGGGCGCTGTTCTTCGGCGACGCGGGGATGCCGGGCATGCGGCACGGCTTCGAGTTCACCGTCTCCCGTACGGACGGGGCCTCCACGATCTACCTGGAGGTCGCGGCGGGAGTCGTCGCGTTCATCCTGCTCGGGCGCTTCCTGGAGGCACGCTCCAAGCGGCGCGCGGGAGCCGCGCTGCGGGCGCTGCTGGAGCTCGGCGCCAAGGACGTCGGCGTCCTGCGGGACGGCCGCGAGGTCCGCCTCCCGGTGGCACGGCTGACGGTCGGCGACCGCTTCGTCGTACGGCCCGGCGAGAAGATCGCCACCGACGGGACCGTGGTCGAGGGCACGTCGGCCGTGGACGCGTCCATGCTGACCGGCGAATCGGTGCCGGTGGACGTGGGCCTCGGGGACGCCGTCACCGGTGCGACCGTGAACGCGGGGGGCCGGCTCGTCGTCGAGGCCACCCGGATCGGAGCGGACACCCAGCTCGCGCGGATGGCCCGGCTCGTCGAGGACGCGCAGAACGGCAAGGCCGAGGTGCAGCGGCTCGCCGACCGGATCTCCGGGGTCTTCGTGCCCGTCGTCCTGCTGATCGCGCTCGCCACCTTCGCGGCCTGGATCGCGGTCACCGGGGACACGGTCGCGGCCTTCACCGCGGCCGTCGCGGTGCTGATCATCGCCTGCCCGTGCGCGCTCGGCCTGGCCACCCCGACCGCCCTGATGGTCGGCACCGGCCGCGGCGCCCAGCTCGGCATCCTGATCAAGGGACCCGAGGTCCTGGAGTCCACGCGCCGCGTCGACACCGTCCTCCTGGACAAGACCGGCACGGTGACGACGGGCCGGATGAGTCTGCACGAGGTGTACGTCGCCGAGGGGCGGGCCGAGGAAGACGTCCTGCGGCTCGCCGGAGCCCTGGAGCACGCCTCCGAGCATCCCGTTGCCCGAGCGATCGCGGCAGGCGCTCAGGAGCGCGTCGGCGGCCTTCCCGCGCCGGAACGCTTCGAGAACGTGCCGGGGCGGGGCGTACGCGGGCGGGTGGACGGCCGTGAGGTCACCGTCGGCCGGTTCCCGGGCGCGCTCCCGGCAACGCTTGCGGACGCGAAGAACGCGGCCGAGACCGCGGGCCGTACGGCCGTCGTGGTCGCGCTGGACGGCACGGCGGCCGGCGTCCTGGCCGTGGCCGACACGGTCAAGGCGACCAGTGCCGAGGCCGTACGCCAACTGCGGGCCCTCGGGCTCACGCCGATGCTGCTGACCGGGGACAACCGGGCGGTGGCCGAGGCCGTGGCGCGGGAGGTCGGCATCGGCCCGGACGACGTGATCGCCGAGGTACTGCCCGAGGACAAGGTCGCCGTCGTCGAGCGGCTGCGGGGCGAGGGGCGGACCGTCGCGATGGTCGGCGACGGGGTGAACGACGCGGCCGCCCTCGCCACCGCCGATCTGGGCCTCGCGATGGGCACCGGGACGGACGCGGCGATCGAGGCGAGCGACCTGACGCTCGTGCGCGGGGACCTGCGGGTGGCCGCGGACGCGATCCGGCTGGCGCGCGCCACCCTGTCGACGATCAAGGGAAACCTGGTCTGGGCCTTCGGCTACAACGTGGCCGCGCTTCCGCTGGCCGCCGCGGGACTGCTGAACCCCATGATCGCGGGAGCGGCCATGGCCTTCTCGTCCGTCTTCGTGGTCACGAACAGCCTTCGACTGAGAGCATTCGCGTGACGACAGGGCATGAGTCCCCCTAGAGTCCAACGCGAGCCTCACATAAGCTCTTCACAAGGCTCGCGCATCTTCCTTACGCTTGGTCCTCGATTCCCGTACCGGGTCTCTTGCCTATCTTCAGGACATATGCAAGAGATCCAGATCACAGTGATGTGAACGTAACCACCGAAGGGGTTCGTCAGTCTAAGTTGGCGATGTCAGAAGCGTCTTGGGGGGCGTGACTGGCATCTGGGGATGTCTTGGGGGACGTTCCCGGAAGTTGCGTCGCCGGGGCACGTACAGCGGGGAGCTTTGAGCGGCCCTCCCGATCCGTGCGCGTCCCGGCAGATCGCACCGCAGCAGCGCAGTACGGCGAGTTCCGCTCGCCCGGTTCACCGTCGGCCCCGTGCCGGCACACAGCGATTCAGGCGCTGTCCACAGACGCCCGGCCGGATCCCGTGGGGGGAATCCGCACCGGGACAAGGAAAGCGCCCTGACTACCGGCCCGTGGGGGGACCAGTAGCAGGGCGCTTTCCGTTTTTCGCGTTCTACGGGTTCTACGGATCCACCGGGCCCCGCGTGCGGAGCCCGGTGATCGCGTACGAGCCGCGTGCGAGCCTCAGCGAGCCTCGACCGGCACGAAGTCGCGCTCGACGACACCCGTGTAGATCTGGCGCGGGCGGCCGATGCGGGAGCCGGGCTCCTTGATCATCTCGTGCCACTGGGCGATCCAGCCCGGCAGCCGGCCGAGGGCGAACAGGACCGTGAACATCTCGGTCGGGAAGCCCATGGCGCGGTAGATGAGGCCGGTGTAGAAGTCGACGTTCGGGTAGAGGTTGCGCGAGACGAAGTAGTCGTCGGAGAGCGCGTGCTCCTCCAGCTTGAGGGCGATGTCCAGCAGCTCGTCGGACTTGCCGAGAGCGGACAGGACGTCGTGCGCGGCGGCCTTGATGATCTTCGCGCGCGGGTCGAAGGACTTGTACACCCGGTGGCCGAAGCCCATCAGGCGGACACCGTCCTCCTTGTTCTTCACCTTGCGGATGAACGAGTCGACGTCGCCGCCGTTCATCTGGATGCCCTCGAGCATCTCCAGGACGGACTGGTTGGCGCCGCCGTGCAGCGGGCCCCACAGCGCGGAGATGCCGGCCGAGATCGAGGCGAACATGTTCGCCTGCGAGGAGCCGACCAGACGCACGGTGGAGGTCGAACAGTTCTGCTCGTGGTCGGCGTGCAGGATCAGCAGCTTGTCCAGAGCGGAGACGACCACCGGGTCGAGCTCGTAGTCCTGCGCGGGGACCGAGAAGGTCATGCGCAGGAAGTTCTCGACGTACCCGAGGTCGTTGCGCGGGTAGACGAACGGGTGACCGATCGACTTCTTGTACGCGTACGCCGCGATCGTCGGAAGCTTGGCGAGCAGCCGGATCGTGGAGAGGTTGCGCTGCTTCTCGTCGAACGGGTTGTGGCTGTCCTGGTAGAACGTCGACAACGCCGAGACGACCGAAGACAGCATCGCCATCGGGTGGGCGTCACGCGGGAAGCCGCGGTAGAAGTTCTTGACGTCCTCGTGCAGCAGGGTGTGCTGCGTGATCTCGTTCTTGAAGGTGGAGAGCTCGTCGACATTCGGGAGCTCGCCGTTGATCAGCAGATAGGCCACCTCAAGGAAGGTGGAACGCTCGGCAAGCTGCTCGATCGGGTAGCCGCGGTAGCGGAGGATGCCCTGCTCACCGTCGAGATAGGTGATCGCGGATTTATACGCGGCGGTGTTGCCGTACCCGCTGTCCAGCGTCACCAGACCGGTCTGGGCCCGGAGCTTGCCGATGTCGAAGCCCTTGTCGCCGACGGTGCTGTCGATCACCGGGTAGGTGTACTCGCCATCGCCGAACCGCAGTACTACAGAGTTGTCGCTCACGTCATCCCTCACCGACGTTGTGCCTCTTCTTCGAGGTGCCCTGACTGTCTCTACCATCCCCCATTTGGCCCTGGAGAGTGCACTCGGGGTCGACCATTGGGCCTATCGGCGGCACTCAGTGCCGCCAACCTGCTCATCCTGCCCCGTTCGTCGCGCAACCGGAAGTGCTCTGTGACCTTCATGACTCGTTTGATCGATCATTTTTTGTGATGGACCTCGTCCCGAGTCCGAAAGGCCCCGTTCGGCGCTCGAACGGGGCCGGTTCGCCGCACGAGGAGGCGGTGGATCACGAGCCGGAGAGCCGGAAGTCCAGGGCCGTGCACCGGCGTCCCGCGGACACCGTACGCACCGCCTGGCCTATCGCCTTGCGCGAACCGACGAGAACGACCAGCTTCTTGGCCCGGGTGACCGCCGTGTAGAGCAGATTGCGCTGGAGCATCATCCAGGCGCCCGTGGTCACCGGGATCACCACCGCCGGGTACTCGCTGCCCTGGGAACGGTGGATGGTGACCGCGTAGGCGTGGGCCAGCTCGTCGAGTTCGTCGAATTCGTACGGCACCTCCTCGTCCTCGTCGGTGCGCACCGTCAGCCGCTGTTCGACCGGATCCAGCGAGGTGACGACACCCACGGTGCCGTTGAACACGCCGTTCTCGCCCTTGTCGTAGTTGTTGCGGATCTGGGTGACCTTGTCGCCGACCCGGAAGACCCGGCCGCCGAACCGCTTCTCGGCGAGATCCGGACGGCCGGGGGTGATGGCCTGCTGGAGCAGTCCGTTCAGGTGCCCCGCGCCGGCCGGGCCCCGGTGCATGGGAGCGAGGACCTGGATGTCCCGGCGTGGGTCCAGCCCGAACTTGGCCGGAATCCGCCGGGCCGCCACGTCCACGGTGAGCCGCCCGGCCTCCTCGGTGTCGTCCTCGACGAAGAGAAAGAAGTCCTTCATGCCCTCGGTGAGCGGATGCTGCCCGGAGTTGATGCGGTGCGCGTTGGACACCACCCCCGACTGCTGGGCCTGGCGGAAGACCTTGGTGAGGCGCACCGCGGGCACCGGGCCGCGCTCGGCGAGCAGGTCGCGCAGCACCTCTCCGGCGCCGACGCTCGGCAGCTGGTCGACATCGCCGACGAAGAGCAGGTGGGCGCCCGGGGGCACCGCCTTGACCAGCTTGTTGGCGAGGAGGAGGTCGAGCATGGAGGCCTCGTCCACGACGACCAGGTCGGCGTCCAGCGGACGGTCCTTGTCGTAGGCCGCGTCACCGCCGGGCTTGAGCTCCAGAAGCCGGTGCACGGTGGAGGCCTCGGCTCCGGTCAGCTCCGCCAGACGCTTGGCGGCCCTGCCGGTGGGCGCAGCGAGAACCACCTTGGCCCCCTTGGCGCGGGCCAGCTCCACGATCGAGCGGACCGTGAACGACTTGCCGCAGCCCGGTCCTCCGGTCAGCACGGCGACCTTCTCGGTGAGCGCGAGCCGCACCGCGGCCTCCTGCTCGGGGGCAAGCTCCGCGCCCGTACGTCCCTTCAGCCAGGCCAGCGCCTTGTCCCAGGCCACGTCGTGGAAGCCGGGCATCCGGTCCTTCCCGGTGCGCAGCAGGCGCAGCAGCTGCGCGGAGAGCGAGAGTTCGGCGCGATGGAAGGGGACCAGGTAGATCGCCGTCACCGGGTCGCCGCCGTCCTGGCCCGGCACCTTCTCCCGTACGACTCCGGGGTCCTCGCCCTCCTGCGGCGGGGCCGCCAGCTCGGCCAGGCACTCGATGACCAGGCCGGTGTCGACCTGGAGCAGCTTCACCGCGTCCGCGATCAGCCGCTCCTCGGGGAGATAGCAGTGACCCTGGTCGGTTGACTGCGACAGGGCGTACTGGAGGCCCGCCTTGACGCGCTCCGGGCTGTCGTGCGGGATGCCGACGGACTGGGCGATCTTGTCGGCGGTGAGGAAGCCGATGCCCCAGACGTCGGAGGCCAGGCGGTAGGGCTGGTTCTTCACCACCGAGATCGAGGCGTCGCCGTACTTCTTGTAGATGCGGACCGCGATGGAGGTGGACACCTCCACGGTCTGGAGGAAGAGCATGACCTCCTTGATCGCCTTCTGCTCCTCCCAGGCGTCGGCGATCCTCCCCGTGCGCTTGGGGCCGAGTCCCGGGACCTCGATCAGCCGCTTCGGCTCCTCCTCGATGATCCGCAGGGTGTCCAGGCCGAAATGCCCGGTGATGCGGTCGGCGAAGACCGGTCCGATGCCCTTGACCAGGCCGGAGCCGAGGTAGCGGCGGATTCCCTGGACGGTGGCCGGGAGCAGCGTCGTGTAGTTCTCCACGGTGAACTGCTTGCCGTACTGCGGGTGGGAGCCCCAGCGGCCCTCCATGCGCAGGGACTCGCCGACCTGGGCGCCGAGCAGGGAGCCGACGACGGTGAGCAGATCGCCCGCGCCCCGGCCGGTGTCGACCCGGGCGACTGTGTATCCGTTCTCCTCGTTGGCGTACGTGATGCGTTCGAGCACGCCTTCCAGCGTGGCCGGCCGCCGCTCGCCCGTCTGGGCGGCCCCCGCCTGATCGGTCATGAGCCGACGGTACCGCCCGCCTCCGACAGCGCCTCGGCCGTGCGGGTGACTCACCCGTTCGGAGTCCGCGGAGGGTGTCGGTCCCTCCCGGGTCCCGGGAAAATTTCGAGGGGCCCGGTCCGTCGACCGGGCCCCTCGGTTTCCCCTCCCGTATCAGAACCCCCGCGATCCCCCCGGATCCCCCTCCAAAGGTCCTGATGCCACGTACGACCCACGAGGCCGCGGAAGGGTTGCACGAACTTCCCAAGATTTTTCCGGCGGCCGCGACGGTACGGATCACCGCTGGTCGAAAGCCGGTTGGACGCCGGATCACCGCAGGTCACGGGGTGGTCGGGCGGTGATCCGGAGAACTATCCGGCGTGTTCCAGGAACCGGGCCACCGTGTCCGCCAGTACCTCGCGCCCGTCCCGGGCCCACAGTTCCTCGTTGAAGAGTTCGACCTCGATGGGGCCGGTGTAACCCGTCGCCTCGACCAGGCCGCGCCACGCGCGGAAGTCGACCGAGCCGTCGCCGAGCCGGCCGCGGCCGTTGAGCACGCCCTCGGGTAGCGGGGTGGTCCAGTCGGCGAGCTGGAAGCTGTGGATGCGGCCCCCCGCACCCGCGCGGGCGATCTGGGCCGGAGCCGTGTCGTCCCACCAGAGGTGGTACGTGTCGACGGTGACGCCGACCTGGTCGGCGGGGAAGCGTTCCGCGAGGTCCAGGGCCTGGGCGAGGGTGGAGACCACGCAGCGGTCGGCCGCGTACATCGGGTGGAGCGGTTCGACGGCGAGACGCACCCCGTGGGCGGCGGCGTAGGGGCCGAGTTCGCCGAGCGCGTCGGCGATGCGCTCCCGGGCCCCGTACAGGTCCTTCGAACCGGACGGCAGGCCTCCGGAGACCAGGACGAGGGTGTCGGTCCCGAGGGCCGCGGCCTCGTCGACGGCGGCCCGGTTGTCGGCCAGCGCCCGCCGCCGCTCCCCCGGGTCGATCGCCGTCAGGAAGCCGCCCCGGCAGAGGGTGGTGACGGCCAGGCCCGCGTCGTGGACGAGTCCCGCGGTGGCGTCGAGCCCGTACGAGCGCACGGGTTCGCGCCACAGGCCGACCCCCCGGATGCCCAGCTCAAGGCAGCCGGCGACGAGTTCGGGCATCGACAGCTGTTTGACCGTCATCTGGTTGACGGAGAAGCGGGCGAGGTCGCTCATGAGGACACTCCGTACAGGGCGAGCAGGGTCTTCATCCGGGCTTCGGCGAGCCCCGGGTCCGGGAACAGGCCCAGTCCGTCGGCCAGTTCGTAGGCACGGGCGAGGTGCGGCAGGGAGCGGGCCGACTGGAGGCCGCCCACCATGGCGAAGTGCTCCTGGTGGCCCGCGAGCCAGGCCAGCAGGACGACTCCCGTCTTGTAGAAGCGGGTCGGGGGCTGGAAGAGATGGCGGGCCAGGTCCACGGTGGGGTCGAGGAGTTCGCGGAAGCCCTTGACGTCTCCGGTGTCCAGGACGCGTACCGCCCGCGCGGCGAGGGGGCCGAGCGGGTCGAAGACGCCGAGCAGCGCGTGACTGAAGCCGCGCTCGTCGCCCGCGATCAGCTCGGGGTAGGCGAAGTCGTCGCCCGTGTAGCAGCGGACGCCGTCCGGGAGACGGCGGCGCAGGTCGACCTCCAGGCGGGCGTCCAGCAGGGAGACCTTGACCCCGTCCACCTTGTCCGGGTGGGCGGCGATCACCTGGAGGAACACCTCCGTCGCCGCGTCCAGGTCGTCCGATCCCCAGTAGCCCGACAGGGCCGGGTCGAACATCGGGCCGAGCCAGTGCAGGATCACGGGGCCGGCGGCCTGGCGCAGGAGGTGGCCGTAGACGTCGAGGTAGTCCTCGGGTCCGGTGGCGGTCGCGGCGAGCGCGCGGGAGGCCATGAGTACCGGCTGCGCGCCCGACTCCTCGACCAGGGCGAGCTGTTCCTCGTAGGCAGCCCGTACGTCCTGGAGCGCGGCCGGGCCGGTGAGCTGGTCCGTGCCGGCCCCGCAGGCGATCCGGCCGCCGGCTGCCCTGGCCTCGGCCGAGGACCTGCGGATCAGTTCGGCGGCCCCGGCCCAGTCCAGGCCCATGCCGCGCTGGGAGGTGTCCATCGCCTCTGCGACACCGAGGCCGTGCGACCACAAGTGGTGGCGGAAGGCGAGCGTGGCGTCCCAGTCGACGGCGGCGGGCGAGTCGGGCGAGACGTCCGCGTACGGGTCGGCGACGACGTGGGCGGCCGCGAAGACCGTACGGGAGGCGAGCGGTCCGCCCGCGGGAAGGACGGAGAGGGGGTCGGTGCACGGCTGGTGGGTACGCAACCCTCCGCCGGCGTCCGGGAGTTCGATGGTCACCGCGCGATCTCCGGGACGTCGAGGCGGCGGCCCTCGGCCGAGGATCTCAGGCCCAGTTCGGCGAGTTGGACGCCCCGGGCGCCGGCGAACAGGTCCCAGCGGTAGGGGGCGCCGGCGTAGACGTGCCGCAGGAACAGCTCCCACTGGGCCTTGAAGCCGTTGTCGAACTCGGCGTTGTCGGGGACCTCCTGCCACTGGTCGCGGAAGGAGTAGGTGGCCGGGATGTCCGGGTTCCAGACCGGCTTGGGGGTCGAACCACGGTGCTGGACACGGCAGTTGCGCAGTCCGGCGACGGCGGATCCCTCCGTGCCGTCGACCTGGAACTCGACGAGCTCGTCGCGGTTGACGCGCACCGTCCAGGAGGAGTTGATCTGGGCGACCGCGCCGCCCTCCAGCTCGAAGACGCCGTAGGCGGCGTCGTCGGCCGTGGCGTCGTAGGGCTTGCCCCGCTCGTCCCAGCGCTGCGGGATGTGGGTGGCGGTGAGCGCCTGGACCGAGGTGACCCGGCCGAAGAGTTCGTGCAGCACGTACTCCCAGTGCGGGAACATGTCGACGACGATGCCGCCGCCGTCCTCGGCACGGTAGTTCCAGGACGGCCGCTGCGCGCTCTGCCAGTCGCCCTCGAAGACCCAGTAGCCGAACTCCCCGCGGACGGAGAGGATCCGTCCGAAGAAGCCGCCGTCGACGAGCCGCTTCAGCTTGAGCAGGCCGGGGAGGAAGAGCTTGTCCTGGACGACACCGTGCTTGACGCCCGCGGCGTGCGCGAGGCGGGCCAGCGCGAGCGCTCCGTCGAACCCGGTGGCGGTCGGCTTCTCGGTGTAGACGTGCTTGCCCGCGGCGACGGCCTTCCTGAGAGCCTCCTCGCGCGCGGAGGTCACCTGGGCGTCGAAGTAGAGGTCGACGGACGGATCGGCGAGCACCGCGTCCAGGTCCGTCGACCAGTGGCCGAGGCCGTGCCGCTCGGCGAGCGCCTTGAGCGCGTCCTCGCGGCGGCCGACGAGGACGGGTTCGGGCCACAGCACGGTGCCGTCGCCGAGGTCGAGTCCGCCCTGGTCGCGCAGGGCGAGTATCGAGCGGACGAGGTGCTGGCGGTAGCCCATGCGTCCCGTCACGCCGTTCATGGCGATCCGCACCGTCTTGCGTGTCACGTCTTTCCCTCCGTACCCCTCGGACGCCGCGCACGCTTCCAGGTGAGCGACGCAGCAAGCGCTTTCTATTCAGGAAGAAGCTAGCCTCTGTGCAGCGGTATGGACAAGACCACTGCGAAGACGAGTTGTTCGAGGGGGCGAACAACGGGGGCCGATGGCCGTATGGTCTGCACGGACCCTGCCCACAGAAAGCGGCGCACCCGGCCTTCGACTCCGTGTTCGACGCCGTACGACGAGACATGACCAGGCACGACGACGTACGAGACGTACGGCGTGCAGGACCAGACGCACGACCGGAGGACGACGAGATGACGGTGACCCTGGCGGACGTGGCGGCCCGCGCACAGGTCTCTCCCGCGACGGTGTCGCGCGTGCTGAACGGGAACTACCCCGTGGCCTCCTCCACGCGCGAGCGGGTGCTGCGCGCTGTGGACGAACTGGACTACGTGCTGAACGGGCCGGCGAGTTCGCTGGCCGCGGCGACCTCCGACCTCGTCGGCATCCTGGTCAACGACATCGCCGACCCCTTCTTCGGGATCATGGCGGCGGCGATCCAGGCGGAGATCGGCGGGCCCGGGGGGCGTGCGGGCGGGGAGCGGCTCGGGGTCGTCTGCAACACCGGTGGCTCCCCGGAGCGCGAGCTCACGTACCTCACGCTCCTTCAGCGCCAGCGCGCCGCCGCGGTCGTGCTCACCGGCGGCGCGATAGAGGACACCGCGCACGCGGGCGCCGTCGCCGCCAAGCTGCGCAAGCTGACGGAGGCAGGCACCCGGGTCGTACTGTGCGGACGGCCGCCCGCGCCGGAGGCGCCCGAGGCGATCGCGCTCACCTTCGACAACCGCGGTGGCGGCAGGCAGCTCACCGAGCACCTGATCGGTCTCGGCCACCGGCGGCTCGGATACATCGCCGGCCCCGAGGAACGTACGACGACCCGCCACCGGCTGGAGGGCCACCGCGCCGCGCTCGCGGCCCATGGCGTCGAGGACGACCCGCGGCACACCGTGCACGGCCGCTACGACCGCCGGTCCGGTTACGAGGCGACGCTCGAACTCCTGCGCCGTGAACCGTCGTTGACGGCCGTCGTCGCCGCGAACGACACCGTGGCGCTGGGCGCCTGTGCCGCCCTGCGCGACTCCGGGCTGCGCATCCCGGACGACGTGTCCGTCGCGGGCTTCGACGATCTGCCGTTCAGCATCGACGCGGTGCCCGCCCTCACGACCGTACGGCTGCCGCTCTCCGAGGCGGGCGCCCGCGCGGGCCGGATCGCCATGGGCCGCGAGGAGCCGCCGCCGGGTGGGATCGCCACGGTGCGGGGGGAGTTGATGGTGCGGGGCTCCGCCGGGGTTCCTCGCAGCTGAGGTCCGCTCACCGCGGGGGTCGGGGGCTCCCGGGGGCCGGGGTTCTTGGGCTTCCGGGGTTGCCCGGGCCGGGGTTACCGACATTCCCAGGGTTCCCGGAGTTCCCGGAGTTTCCGGGCCGGGGTTCCCGGGCCGGGGTTCCCGGGGTTCCCGGGCCGGGGTTCCCGGGCCGGGGTTCCCGGGGTTCCCGGGCCGGGAGTCCTGGAGTTTCCCCCCGTTCCGGGGCCGGGGTTTCCGGGGGCGGGTTCCAGGGGTCCCGGGGCCCAGCCTTTTTCGCCCCCTCCGCCCCTGCCCTTCCCACCCCTGGGGCTCCGCCCCAGACCCCGCTCCTCAAACGCCGGAGGGGCTGAAATTCACCCCCGCACCCGAGCCACGGTCCACCCGCAGCCGGCATCCGGCGCAAGGGGCCGTGCCGGTACATCGATGCCCGTCGCCACCGACGCTCACCCCTCACCCGACGGCGACGGGCTGATGCACCGGCACGGCCCCGACCCACCCACCGGACAGAACCCGGCCCGCCAACGCCGGCGCCAGTGCAAGCGACCCGTCGCCGAGAGGGTAGGCGGGAGGCCGTCGAGGGTTCTATGCTCGCAGCGGCGATATCTCTGACTGAGTCAGCCATCGAGGCCGAGCAGGCCGCCGCGTCCACGCACAGCCGACCTCCGGGGCCGATCATGACCGTCCAGGACATCCGCTCCTTCAACCGCTTCTACACGAACGTCATCGGCGCACTCGACTACGGCCGCCACCTCTACGCGCCGTACACGCTGACCGAGTCCCGAGTCCTGTACGAACTGGCGCACACGCCCCACGCCGACACCGCCGATCTCCGGACCGAACTCTCCCTGGACTCGGGCTACTTGACTCGCATCCTGAACAAGTTCGAGCAGGACGGGCTGATCGAGCGCGCCGCGTCCGAGAAGGACCCGCGGCGCCGCCGGATCACGCTCACCACGGCCGGCCGGAACGCCGCCGCACTGCTGGACGAGCGGGCCCGCCAGACGGTGGGCACGCTGCTGGCGACCGTACCGCCCGCCGACCGGCCGCGACTGGCGGACGCGATGCACACGGTGCGCGCGCTCCTCGGCGACGCGCGGACCGCGCCACGCCCCGAGGACGTCCTCCTGCGCGAGCCGGGCCCGGGCGACCTCGGCTGGATCGTGCAGCGCAACGCGGCACTGTACGCGGCCGAGTACGGCTGGAACGCCGACTACGAGGGCCTGATCGCGAGGATCGTCGCCGACTTCGCCGAGGACCACGACCCCCACCTGGAGCGGGTGTGGATCGCCGAGCTCGACGGGCGGCCCGTCGGATGCGTGATGTGCGTACGGGACGACGCCCCCGGCACCGCCCGGCTGCGGCTGCTGCTGGTCGAGCCGGAGGCGCGGGGTCTCGGCATCGGCGACCGGCTCGTCGGGGCGGTCGCCGACTTCGCCCGCGGCGTCGGCTATCGCGAACTCGTCCTGTGGACCAACGACGTCCTGACCGCCGCCCGGCGGATCTACCAGCGCCACGGTTTCGCCCTGGTCGCCGAGAAGCCGCACCGCTCCTTCGGCGCGGATCTGACCGGCCAGGACTGGCGACTGGACCTGCGCGCCGACCTGGACTGACACGGCCGGCGAAGGCTCGCACCGCACGCCACCGCACGCCGGCCAGGACCCGAACGGACGTCCGCCCGTCCGGAGTCCGGACAGCGCGTCCGCCCGCTGAACGAAGCCGCATCGCAGAGTTAACTCAAACACCCACCGTAAAGAACCGCTCACGCAACCTGGGTGCGGAAGCGTACTCCCCCAAGTAACCCGCTCTTAGGGGGAGTTGGCATATATGCAAGGCACCGTGGACGGCTTCGCGTTCGGGGCGGTGACTCCGGCGGCCTCCTACCTCGTCGCCTGTGTGGGCAGCGCCCTCGGGCTGCGCTGCGTCGTCCGTTCCCTCAGCAACCGGCAGTCGTGGAAGCCCGGTTGGCTGGCCCTCGGGGCAGCGACCATCGGCTGCGGCATCTGGACCATGCACTTCGTCGCGATGGTCGGCTTCAGGATCCAGGGGATCCCGATCGACTACGACTCCCGTCTGACCTCGCTCGGCCTCGTCGTGGCGATCGTGATGGTCGGCATCGGCGTCTTCGCGGTGGGATACCGCGGAGCCACCCCCGTCACCCTGACCGCGGCCGGGATCCTCACCGGACTCGCCGTGGTGGCCACGCACTACACCGGCATGGCCGCGCTCCAGCTGAACGGATCCCTGGAGTACGACTCGCTCACGGTCGCGGCCTCCGTGCTGATCGCGGTCGCCGCCGCGACCGCCGCCCTGTGGACCGCCGCCTCCTACCGGGGTTTCCCGGCCGCGCTCGGTGCCTCTCTGCTCATGGGGGTCGCCCTGACCGGCACGCACTACACCGGAATGGCCGCCCTCTCGGTGCATCTGCGCGGCGCGACGGACGCCTCGTACATGACGGGGATGTACGGAAACGCCTCGCCGGCCTCGATCCTGCTCCCCATGCTCATCGGACCGGTCGTCTTCCTGATCCTGGCCGGAGTGGTGGTGATGTTCGACCCCCAGCTCGTCCTCGGCGACGGGGACTGGAGCCGGGCCAACCCGCGCAGGCGCCGGGGCACGGCCGTCGTGCCCCAGCGCCCCGCGCACACCCCGCAGACCGCCTCGCTCTTCGAGCCCCGCGACCAGGGTGTGGGCCGGCACACTAGTCCGCGCGGGCGGTGATCCGCGCCGTACCGTCGAGGCACCAGTCCAGCACGGCGGGCCAGGGTCCGTAACCGGCGTCCATGCCGAGATGCCCGGCCCCCGACAGGACGTGCGTCGGTATGCCCAGGGGGTCGCCGTAGACGGCGCCGGCGCCCTCGGGGCAGTACGGGTCGTCGTCGCCGGCGACCAGCCGGGTGGGGCCGGGAAGAGTGAAGTCCCTTTCCCTCAGGGCAAATCCGGCGATCTCCGGCAGCCCCGCGAGGACGGAGGCGGACGGCGGGGCGACGAGCAGCACCCGGTCGACTCCCGCCACGCCCGGCAACGCGCGGGCGGCGGCGTGCAGCCACAGCACGGCCGAGAGGCTGTGGGCGACGACCACACGCTCGGACCCGCGCTGGGCGTCCAGATGGCGGGCCAGCTCCGCCATCCACACCTCCAGGTCCGGATCGTCGGGGCCGGGGAGCTGCGGGTAGACGACGTGCTGCCCCAGTTCCCCGAGCCGCCCGGCGAGCCAGTGCTGCCAGTGGCCCCGGGGGCGGTGGTTCTGCCAGCCGTGCAGGATCAGGAAGGACCGCGGGACCGGCCCGAGGCCGCCGTCGACGAGGTCGTCGGTGTCGCACGTGTTCATGGCACCGATCGTTTCCGATGCACGGCTCCCCGGTCCAGTGGCTCCGGTGGTCGATCGTGGACGGCGGTCTCCGAATCGGCCTCGCGCCCCGTGTACGGGTGCCCGTCAGCGGACCGTCGCACCCGCCACCCTCGCGGCCAGCCGTCGCCTGCACTCGGGCCACTCCGCCGCCGTCATCGAGAAGACCGCGGAGTCGCGCAGGAGGCCTTCCTCGCCCGGCGCCCAGGAGCGGGACCAGTTGCGCAGGACACCCTCGAAGCGGGCGCCGGTGCTCGCGATCGCCGCGCGGGAACGGGCGTTGCGGGCGTCGGTCTTCAGGTCCACGCGCGCCACGTCCCACTCCTCGAAGGCGTGGCCGAAGAGCAGAAGCTTTGACTCGGCGTTCAGGCCGGTGCCCTGGGCCGAGGCCGCGAGCCAGGTGAACCCGACCTCGACGGCGTCGAGCCGGTCGTCCGAGCGCCAGCACCGCGGCTCCCAGTACGCCGTGGCGCCGACCGGCCGTCCGGAGGCGAGGGCGATCTGCGCGTAGGGCGCGAGCCGCCCCGTCGCGGCGCGGGCGAGCTGCGCGTCGACGTAGTCCCCGACCTCGTCGGCCCGGGGCACCCAGGTGAACGCGTACGAGTCGCGGTGCTCCTCCGCCGCCTCGGCGAGGCCGGCCGCGTGCCGGTGGCCGAGCGGCTCCAGCCGTACCAGTGAACCTTCGAGGACCGGCCCCTCCAACTGGAATCCCAACGCCCCGCGTCCCTCCGCCGAATCGGTCGTGTCCGCTGCGATTCCTATGCGGTGGGGGCGGCCCGTGTCCAGCGGTTATACGGTCTCCACGGTGCCCGCGTGACGGGCGCGTTCGGCGGCCAGGACGGTGAGATGGCTGGTGAGGGACTCCCGGGGGCCGGACTTCACCAGGGCGGGGTCGCCGGTGGCGACGGCGGCGACGAACGCGTCCATGAGGGCGGCGTCGCCCCCGCCGTGGCCGCCCGCCGCGTCCATGGCGCCGGGGGCGGAGAGGCCGACGGCCTCCTCGGTCCGGGTCAGGAAGTCGTAGACGCTCAGGCTCTCGCCGTCGCCGCGCAGTTCGCCGCGGGTTCCGAAGATCCGGGTCCGGCGGTCGGCCTGTTCGGTGAAGGCGGTCATGGTGAAGGTGGCGGTGGCCCCGGAGGCGAACTCCATCGACACCACCTGGTGGTCGACCACGTCGTTGTCGCAGGCGTACACGCACCGCCCGTACGGGCCCTCGCGCAGGGCGGTCTCCAGGGCCTTAGGGGTGAAGTCGTCGACCACCACGCTCAGCGGCCAGTGGTGTTCGCCGCGGGCGAGCCGGTCGCCGTACTCGCGCCGGGCGGAGTAGGGGCAGGCGCTCTCCACCGAGCAGTCGAGGCAGCGGTCGGCGGCGCCCTCGGGCCTGTTCTCGGGCCGGAAGTGCGAGAGGCGTCCGAAACTGGAGACGCGGACGGGGGGTTGCCCGAGGACGTACTGCAACCAGTCGATGTCGTGGCAGGACTTGGCCATCAGCATGGTCGTGGCCCGGTCCGTGCGGCCCCAGTTGCCGCGGACGAAGGAGTGGGCCTGGTGCCAGAAGCCGACGGGCTCCAGGTGCTGGACGTTGACCACGTCACCGATCCGGCCGGAGTCCACGACCTCCTTCACGGCGCGGGTGTAGGGGGTGTAGCGCAACACGTGCCCGACCGCGAGGATCACCCCGGCCTTCTCCACGGCGTCGACGATCCGCCGGCACTCGTCCTCGGTCAGGGCCATCGGCTTCTCCAGCAGGATGTGGTAGCCGAGAGCCGCGAACTCCAGGACGGGTTCCAGGTGTTCGCGGTCGAGGGTGCAGATCAGCACGGCGTCCGCGATCCGGCCGCGGGCGGCCAGCACCCGCCAGTCGTCCACCGCGGCGTCCGGTTCCAGGGCGTGGGCGGCCGCGAACCGGTCGCGCCGGGTCCGCCGGGGTTCGGCGACGGCCACCACCCGGGCCCGCTCCGGGTGGTCCAGGGCCCAGCGCGCGTGACCGGTCCCCCGGTCCCCGGCACCGACGACGGCGAGTGTGACCACGGAGGAGGCCAAGGGGACGGAGGACATCGGCGGACCGCTTTCCCGAGTCGGGTCGCAGGCGCGGTCGCCGCTGTCCGGCGCCGAGCCGGCCTGCGCTGTCCGTCGCGAAGCTAGCCGTCCCGGATCTCCGCGACAAGACGCCCGCGGAGATCGACCGGGCCCGCTCAGCCGTCCTTCCCGGCGGCCGCCCAGGCCCCGAACACCTCGTGGAATGCCGGGAACGTCTTGCGTACGCATCCCGGGTCGTCGAAGACCATGCCCGGGGCGCGCAGCGACGTCACCGCGAAGGCCATGACGATGCGGTGGTCCCCGTACGTCCTGATCTCGGTGGCGGCGGGGGCGCCCGGGTGGATCTCGATCCGGTCGGGGCCGGTCTCCACCCGGACGCCGAGCCGCCGGAGGTTCTCGGCGCAGGCCTCGAGACGGTCGCACTCCTTGACCCGGGTGTTGGCGACGTCCTCGATGCGGACCGGACCTGAGGCGAAGGGCGCGATGGCGGCGAGCGTCGGCATGGTGTCGGAGATGTCCCGCATGTTGACGGTCAGGCCGCGCAGTTCGCCGGTGCCGCGCACCGTCGTGCGGTCGGGCCCGGTCTCCACGTGCGCGCCCATCCGGCGCAGGACGTCGACGAAGGCGAGGTCGCCCTGGAGCGCTCCCGCGCCGAGGCCGCGCACGGTGACCTCGCGGCCGGTCAGGGCGGCCGCCGCGAAGAAGTAGCTCGCGGTCGAGGCGTCGGGTTCGACGGGGTAGGTGGTGGCCCGGTAGCCGCCGGGCGCCACTTCGAAGACATCACCCTCCACGCGTACCTCCGCCCCGAACGCGCGCATCATCGCGAGGGTGATGCCGATGTACGGGGCGGAGACCAGGTCGGTGACCTCGATGCGCAGGCCTTTGCGGGTCAGCGGGCCGAGCAGGAGCAGGGCGGTGAGGTACTGGGAGGACTGGCCGGCGTCGAGGGTGACCGTGCCGCCCTCCACCCCGGAGGCGGCGATGCTCAGCGGGTGGTGGCCCTCCGCCTCCTCGTGCCGCAGGTCCACGCCCAGGTCGCGCAGGGCCCGTGAGAGGGGTCCCAGCGGGCGGCGGCGCATCTGGGCGGAGGCGTCGAAGCGGTAGGTGCCGTGGCCCGCGGCGGCGAGGGTCGGCAGGAAGCGGGCCGTGGTCGCGCCGTCCCGGCAGTACACGTCGGCCGTTGCCGCCGCGGGACCCTGCGGGCGGCCGTCGATGTGCCAGCTGTCCGGGGTCCGGCCGACGCGGTAGCCGAGCCGGGTCAGTCCCTCCGCGAAGCCCTCGGTGTCGTCGGAGCGGAGCGGGCGGAGGAGACGGGTGACCCCGTCCGCCGCCGCGGCCAAAAAGAGCGCGCGGGCGGTGATGGACTTGGAACCGGGAATGTCGACGACGGCCATGGGGTCATGCTGGCGCCCCGGCGTGTTCCGGCGCCGGAACGTCCGCCGACTGGACCTTTCGCGGCGTCCGCGAGGTGAGTGCGACCCCGCCCACGAGCAGGGCCGCGGCCACCCACCGCAGCGGGCTGATCGACTCGTGCAGGAACAGCGCCGCCGACGACATCCCGAAGACCGGGACGAGCAGCGAGAAGGGCGCGACGGTGGACGCGGGGTGCCGGTGCAGCAGCCAGCCCCAGGCGCCGAAGCCGAAGACGGTCGTGATCCAGGCGACGTAGCCGACGACGGCCGCGCCCTGCCAGTCCAGGGCGCGCAGGGCGTCGAGGTCGCGGGCGGGACCCTCGGTGAGCAGGGAGAGGCCGAGCAGCGGGAGGACGGGGACGGTGCTCACCCACACCATGAAGTTCAGCGGGTCGGGCGGGGACGCCTTGCGGGTGAGGACGTTGGACACTCCCCAGCAGGCCGCCGCCACGACGACCAGGGCGAAGGCGCCGAGCGGTCCTGTCGTGCCCTCGTCGACGGCGGCCAGGACCACTCCGCACAGGGCCACGGCCATGCCGGCCAGCCGGACGCGGCTGAGGCGTTCGCCGAGGAAGGCGAAGGCGACGGCCGCGGTGAAGACGGCCTGGATCTGGAGCACGAGGGAGGAGAGTCCGGCGGGCATCCCCGCGTTCATGCCGATGAACAGCAGCCCGAACTTCGCGACCCCGAGGACGAGGCCCACCGCCACGATCCACTTCCACGCCACCTTGGGGCGGCCCACGAGGAACACGGCGGGCAGGGCCGCCACCAGGAAGCGCAGGGCGGAGAAGAGGAGGGGCGGGAAGTGGCCGAGTCCGACCTCGATGACGGTGAAGTTGACGCCCCAGACGGCGGCGACGAGGACGGCGAGGCTGATGTGTGCGGGTCGCATGCGTCGAGCATCGGATGCCACCACCATGTAGCACCAGCGCGAATGTCTGCATGGATGGATGAAGCAACGCTTACGTAAGCTGGGTGCGGGCCGAGTCGGCCACATCACGGACCGGGAGGCTTCCATGCTCGATCTCCAGCGTCTGCGCGCCCTGCACGCCGTGTCGGTGCACGGCACGGTCGGCGCCGCCGCGGCCGCGCTCGGCTACACCCCGTCCGCCGTGTCCCAGCAGATCGCGAAACTGGAGCGGGAGACCAGAACCGTCCTGCTGGAACGGCGCGGGCGCGGTGTCCGGCTCACCGAGCAGGCCGAACAACTCGCATCCACCGCGCAGGAGTTGCTGGCGATCGTGGAGCGGGCGGAGACCGAACTCGAGGAGCGCCGGGGGATGCCGGCGGGGCGGCTGACGGTGGCCGCGTTCGCCTCGGCGGCCCGCGGTCTGATGCCTGCCGTGCTGGCCGATCTGGCCGCCCGTCATCCGGCCCTGGACACCCGGCTGACGGAGATCGACCCGCATCTGTCCGTCGACCTGGTCGCCAGGGGCGCGGTCGACATGGCCGTCGCGCACGACTGGGACATCTCCCCGCTGCCCGCCCCGCCGGGGGTGGAGCAGGCGGTGATCGGGGACGACCTGTGCGATCTGCTCGTCCCGGCCGGGCATCCCTTCGCCGGACGGGCCTCGGTACGGCGCGAGGACCTGGGCGGCCAGCGGTGGATCTGCCAGCCGCCCGGGCGGGTCTGCCACGACTGGCTGGTGCGCACGCTGCGCGCGGCGGGCAGCGAGCCGGACATCGTCCACCAGGCCGAGGAGAACCCGACGCTCATCGCCCTCGTCGCCGCCGGTCTCGGCGTCGCCCTCATCCCGCGCCTGGGCCGCGGCACCCTTCCCGAGGGGGTGGTGGAGGTGCCGCTCGACCCGCTGCCGGTCCGCCGGCTGTACGCGCTGTGGCGCTCGGGGGCGGCGCGTCGGCCGGCCATCGCCGAGACGGTCCGCACGCTCCAGGCACTCTGGCCCGCGGCGTCGGAACGCGCCTGAACGAGCCCGCAGCGCGGCCGGCACCGGCGCGCCCTCCTCCAACTGCGCCGGTGACGGCCCCTTCCCGGATACTGTGCACACTCTTGACTGGAAGAAACTTCCCGGATAATCGTAATTCCTCGAAAGTTTCCTTCACGAGGGAAGGAGCGCTTGTGCGCGACTCCAGCACGGGAAGCACCGCCGGACCGTCCGGACCGGCCGAGCCGGACAGACCGTCAGCGCCCAGCCGGCGTACGGTCCTCGCCGCCACGGCGGGCATCGGCGCCGCGCTGGCCGCCGGCCCCCGCGCCCACGCGGCCGGCGCCCGCCCGCACGACGACAAGGCCCTGCGCGCCCTGATCTCCCGTATGACACTGGAGGAGAAGGTCGGCCAGCTCTTCGTCATGCGGGTGTACGGCCATTCGGCGACCGCGCCCGACCAGGCCGACATCGACGCCAACCTCGCGGAGATCGGCGTCCGCACGGCCGCCGAGCTCATCGCCAAGTACCGTGTCGGCGGCATCATCTACTTCGCCTGGGCGCACAACACCCGTGATCCGCACCAGATCGCCGCCCTGTCGAACGGGATCCAGCGGGCCTCGCTCGAGCAGCCGCGCGGGCTGCCGCTGCTGATCTCCACCGACCAGGAGCACGGGATAGTGGCCCGGGTGGGCAAGCCCGCGACGCTGTTCCCGGGCGCCATGGCACTGGGCGCGGGCGGATCGCGGTCCGACGCCCGGACGGTGGGCCGTATCAGCGGCGCCGAACTCCGCGCGATCGGCATCAACCAGGACTACTCCCCCGACGCCGACGTGAACGTCAACCCGGCCAACCCGGTGATCGGCGTGCGCTCCTTCGGCGCCGATCCGGACGCGGTGGCGGGTCTGGTGGCGGCCGAGGTGAAGGGGTACCAGGGCTCGGGGGTCGCGGCCACGGCCAAGCACTTCCCCGGCCACGGCGACACCGCCGTGGACAGCCACTTCGGCTTCCCGGTCATCACCCACAGCCGCGAGTTGTGGTCGGAGCTCGACGCGGTGCCGTTCCGGGCGGCGATCCGCGCCGGCATCGACGCGATCATGACCGCGCACATCATGGTCCCGGCGCTCGACCCGGCCGGCGACCCCGCCACCCTGTCCCACCCGATCGTCACCGGCGTCCTGCGCGGCGAACTGGGCTACGACGGTGTCGTGGTGACGGACGCGCTGGGCATGGAGGGCGTGCGGACGAAGTACGGCGACGACCGCGTCCCCGTCCTCGCGCTCAAGGCCGGTGTCGACCAGCTCCTCAACCCGCCGGACCTGAACGTCGCGTGGAACGCGGTGCTGAACGCCGTGCGCGGCGGCGAGTTGACCGAGGCCCGTCTCGACGAGTCGATCCTGCGCGTCCTGCGGCTCAAGGCGAGGCACGGGCTGCTGAGCGACCCGTACGTCGCCGACGCGGACGTCGACCGGGTGGTCGGCGTCCCGGCGCACCTCAGGGCGGCCGACCGGATCGCCGAGCGGACCACGACGCTGCTGGTCAACAAGGAGGGGCTGCTCCCGCTGTCCCGGCGGCGCACCCCGAGAGTGCTGGTGGTGGGCGCCGATCCCGCCTCGCCCTCGCTGTCCGACGGGCCGCCCACCACCGTCGCCGCCGCCACGCTGACCGGACTGGGCTTCACGGCGACGGCCCTGTCCACGGGGACGGCGCCGTCGGCCGCCATGATCGACAAGGCCGTGGCCGCGGCGGCCGGCGCGGACGCGGTGGTCGCCCTGACGTACAACCTGACGGCGGCCGGGTCTCAGAAGACCCTGGTCGAACGGCTGGTCGCCACGGGTGTCCCGGTGACCGCCGTCGCCGTCCGCAACCCGTACGACATCGCCCAGATCCCGGGCGTCGGCGCCTGTCTGGCCTCGTACTCCTGGACCGATGTCGAAGTGCGCGCCGCCGCCCGGGTGATCGCCGGCCGGGTGGACCCGCACGGCAGGCTTCCGGTGGCGGTGCAGCGGGCGGACGACCCGGCGCAGGTGCTGTATCCGATCGGGTACGGGCTGAGGTACTAGGGCGGGTCCCGGGAGCCGCCGCCCTCGCGCCCGCACCGAGGAAGGCCGGCGGTCCGCGCCCGCCCGTGTCGGACACGGGCGGGCGCGGCCCCGATCCGGACAGGCCTCAGGGGCGCAGGGTCATGTCCCGTTCCGTGTCCCGGCGGTCCAGCCTCGCGTCGAACCGCGCGAGTGGCCGGGCCGCCGACGGGTTCGCCCGGACCGCGGCGGAGGCGACCCCGGCCCAGTCGAGGATGCGGGCGGTGGCGAGCGCCTTCTCGTCGGCGACGAGCCCGGCGACATTGGCGCCGTGGTTCAGGCCCGGTGCCGTCAGGACGTAGGAGTCGCGCGCCCCGGTGCCGAGCCGGAACCGTTCGGCTCCCCAGGGGTCGTTCTGGCCGTAGACGAACAGCATGTGGTGCGCGTGGCGGCGGACCCAGCCGTCCACGTCACGCATCGCCGACGGCTGGAACTTCATCGGGATGGAGCGCGGCACGAAGTTGCGCGGGGGCTGATAGCCGTAGCGGATGTACTTCTTCTCGATGTAGGGGAAGTGGATGGTGGGCGCGCCCAGTTGGGTGCCCGCCTGGTAGTAGTACGGGGTGTACGTCTCCAGGCCCTGGTCGGCGTAGGCGGAGAAGCCGGAGATGGTGTCGACGGAGTTCCAGATGTCGTCGTCGCTCGCGTGGGCGGCGTCCGCCGGGATCGTGTCGCAGTCCTTCAGCAGGCTGTACTGCCAAAAGCCCCACACGTAGTCGAGCACGACCGCCTCGTACGCCTTGTCGAGGCCGCCGATCGTGGTGAAGGTGTAGCCGTTGTCGGCGGCGTACGCGGCGTACTTGCTCTCCAGGGACGCCCGGCGCACCAGGGCCTCGCGCTGCACGGCGTTCAGTCTGTCGCGGCACTCCTTGGTGCCGACCTGTGCGAAGAAGCGGTCGTACGCCGAGTCCTCGTCGTTCACGACGTCGTCGGGCGCGACGTACGCGACGACGCCGTCCATGTCGCGCGGGTAGAAGCGCTCGTAGTACGTGGCGGTCATGCCGCCCTTGGAGCCGCCGGTGGAGAGCCACTTCTGGCCGTAGATCGGCTTCAGCGCCTGGAAGATGCGGTGCTGGTCGCTCGCCGCCTGCCAGATGTCGAGCTTGGACCAGTCGGCCGGGTCGGGCCGGGACGGCGTGAAGAAGCGGTACTCCATGGAGACCTGGTTGCCGTCCACGATCTGGGTCGGCTCGCGGCGGCTCGGGTTGGTCGAGACGTTGTAGCCGCCGGTGTAGAAGACCGTCGGGCGCGCGGTGTCCTTGTGCAGCACGGTGATCCGCTGCTGGAACGTGCCCTTGGACGGGTGCCGGTGGTCGACCGGCTGGGTGTAGTTCAGGACGATGAACCGGTAGCCGGGGTACGGCTTCTCCTGGACGAGGCTCATGCCCGGGATCGCGAGCAGCCGGTCCAGGATGTCCCTGCTCTCGTCGGCCGTGCTCGTGGTGCCGGTGGTTCCTGTGGTGGCGTGGGCCTCCGGCGACGGGGGTCCCCCCTGCCCGAGCGAAGTGGAGAGCTCGGGGGAGGCGGTGGCCGTCCCTGCCGTGCTCAGTGTGCCGATGAGCACCGTGAGCACGAGCAGCCCTCTGAGCGCCTTGCGCATGCACCCTCCCCTGGGAATACGCAGCTGTCCGCCGGAACCTAACGGAGCAACTCCCGTGACACCAGGGGGTCTTGGGTCATACGTGGTTCAGCACAGGATCCAGCCGGAACTCACCGATCCGGAGCCGACCGAGCCCTTGATGCGGACGCAGCGATGGCCCGCGTACAAGGTCACCGGGCCCGCGTGGTGCGCGAAGTGCCCGGCGTCCATCACCGGCCGGCCGCCGCGGGCCTGCACGCTGACGGACATCCGCTTGCGCGAACCGCGCGCCTCGGGGAGCGTCACGGCGCAGACATAGCCGCCGCGTCTGTACACCTGCACGATGCCGGTGGTGAAGGACAGGGTGCGGACCTTGCGGCCCGAGCAGAAGGAGGGGGCGGCCTGGGCACTGCCCGCACTCACGAAGGCGAGCAGTCCGGCCGCGGCCAGCACTCCCAGACCGAGCGCCAGGCGCCGGCGTATCGCACCACTGTCCACTGTCGTCCCTCCCGCAGCAATCAGCGTACTGGTGTACGGACGCAGAACATGCGGCGGATGGTTGCGTACCGCTACGACTTCACCGCCGGGCCCGCCTCATCCGTGTGAGGTTTTTTCCTTTTCGGACACAACCGTGCCTGTTTCCGCTTGGTCCAACGGAGCAGGAAACGAAAGGCGGTTACTCATGTCCGGCATCAAGTCCTCACTCACGACCGGTCGCGCGCTCATCGCCGCGGCCCTCCTGATCGCCGCCGGCGCCTCGGTGCCGGCAGTGGCCAGTTCCACCGCCGCGCCGCCCGCCCGCAGCGGGAGCAGCGCTCCCGCCTACGACCGGGTGGCCGACTTCTACGGCGCCTACATCGACGCCGTGACCGACGGGGATTCCGGCACCCTGAGCACCCGGCTGCGGACCTTCTACCTGACCCCGGCGCTCCGCTCCCAGCTCGCCGGCTGGGAGCACCGGCAGCACGCCGACGGGGTGCTGCGCGCCCAGGACGTGCCGAGCGCCTGGAGGGTGACGGCGGGCGACAGCGGCGCCGGGCACACCTGGTCGACGGTCCGGCTGACCTGGGGCTCCCCGCAGCACCCGACGTACACCTATCTGACGGTGCAGTCGGATCTGGCGACGAAGAAGATCTCCGGCATCAAGCCGAGGAGCTGACGGGCTCCTCGGGCTCCGGGGAGCCCACGAAGGTCCGCCACAGCGCGGCGTAGCGGCCGTCCCGGCGGAGCAGTTCCTCGTGGGTGCCGTCCTCGGCGACCCGGCCGTGGTCCATCACCACGACCCGGTCGGCGCGGGCGGCCGTCGTCAGCCGGTGGGCGACCACCAGCGTCGTACGGCGGCCGGCCAGCCGGTCGGTGGCCTGGTTGACCAGGGCCTCGGTCGCGAGGTCGAGCGCCGCCGTCGCCTCGTCGAGGAGCAGCACGTCCGGGTCGACCAGCTCGGCCCGGGCCAGCGCGATCAGCTGGCGCTGGCCCGCGGAGAGGTTCCGGCCGCGCTCGGCGACCTCGTGGAGATAGCCGCCGTCCAGCGTGGCGATCATGTCGTGGGCGCCGACCGCGCGGGCGGCGGCCTCCACCTCGGCGTCGCCGGCGCCCGGACGGCCGTAGGCGATGGCGTCGCGGACGGTCCCCTGGAAGAGGTAGGCCTCCTGGGGGACGACACCGAGCCGGTGCCGGTAGGCGGTGATGTCGAGGTCGCGCAGGTCGGTCCCGTCGACCGTGACCCGGCCGTCCGTCGGGTCGTAGAACCGTGCGACCAGCTTCACCAGCGTCGACTTGCCCGCGCCGGTCTCGCCGACGAAGGCGACGGTCTGCCCGGCGGGGATGCGCAACGACACCGCGCTGAGCGCCTCCTCGGCCTTGCCCGCGGGGCCGTACGCGAAGCCGACGTCCTCGAACGCGATCTCGCCCCGCAGCGCGGGCACCTCCAGCGGCTTCTCGGCGGCCTTCGTCGACGTCGGCTCCCGGAGCAGTTCCTGGATGCGGCCCAGCGAGACGGTGGCCTGCTGGTAGCCGTCGAAGACCTGTGAGAGCTGCTGCACGGGCGCGAAGAACAGGTCGATGTAGAGGAGATAGGCGACCAGCGCGCCGGTGGTGAGCGTGCCGGAGCCGATCCGGTGGGCGCCCACGATCAGCACGGCCGCCGCGGCCCCCGAGGCCAGCAGCTGCACGAAGGGGAAGTAGACGGAGATCAGCCACTGTCCGCGGATCCGTGCCCTGCGGTAGCTGTCGCTGCCCTCCGCGAACCGCCGCGCGCTCGCGTCCTCGCGCCGGAACGCCTGGAGGATCCGCAGCCCGGACACCGACTCCTGGAGATCGGCGTTGACCACCGAGACCCGCTCACGGGCCAGTTCGTACGCCTTGACGCTCGCCCGGCGGAAGAAGAACGTGCCGACGACCAGCGGCGGCAGCGTCACGAAGACGACCAGCGCCAGCTGTACGTCGATCACCAGCAGGGCGGCCATGATGCCGAAGAAGGTGACGACGGAGACGAACGCGGTGACGAGCCCGGTCTGGAGGAACGTCGACAGGGCGTCGACGTCGGTCGTCATCCGGGTCATGATCCGGCCGGTGAGCTCCCGCTCGTAGTAGTCGAGTCCGAGGCGCTGGAGCTGCGCGAAGATCTTCAGCCGCAGGGCGTACAGGACCCGCTCGCCGGTGCGGCCCGTCATCCGGGTCTCACCGATCTGCGCGGCCCACTGCACGAGCACGGTGATCAGCCCGAGCGCGGCGGCCGCCCAGACCGCGCCGAGCGCGAGCCGGGTGACGCCCTGGTCGATGCCGTGCCGGATCAGGACGGGCAGCAGCAGCGTCATCACCGCGTCGACGGCGACCAGCGCGAGGCTGATGAGCAGCGGGGCGCCGAAGCCGTGCAGCAGCCGGCGCAGTCCGTAGGAGTCCTCGGCCTTCACCGCGCGGGCCTCGTCGATGTCCGGCACGTCGTCGGCCGGGGGCAGCGCCTCGACCTGGGCGAGGAGCCCGGGGGTGGCGGGCATCCCTTCGAGCGCGTTGTCCCTGGGCTCGCGGTCGCCGGTCCACAGGTGCGGGGTCACTCCGCGCTCGGCGTCGAACTCGGCGTCCAGCTCGTCGCGTACGGAGGTGTCCTCCTGCGGCGCCGCGGGCAGGGCGTGTCCCGGGGAGACGCCGCCCAGCTCGTCGGGGTCGGTGAGCAGCCGCCGGTAGAGCGCGGAGCGGGCCTGGAGTTCCTCGTGGGTGCCGATGTCGGCGAGCCTGCCGCCGTCCAGGACGGCGATGCGGTCGGCGAGGTTGAGGGTGGAGCGGCGGTGCGCGATCAGCAGGGTCGTACGGCCCCGCATGACCTGTCCGAGCGCTTCGTGGATCTCGTGCTCGACCTGGGCGTCGACGGCGGAGGTGGCGTCGTCGAGGACGAGCAGCCGCGGGTCGGTGAGGATGGCGCGGGCGAGCGCGACGCGCTGGCGCTGGCCGCCGGAGAGGGTGAGGCCGTGCTCGCCGACCGTGGTGTCGTAGCCGTCGGACAGCTCGGCGATGAAGCGGTGCGCCTGGGCGGCGCGGGCGGCGGTCTCTATCTCGTCCTGGGTGGCGCCCGGGCGGCCGTAGGCGATGTTGGCGCGCACGGTGTCGGAGAAGAGGAAGGAGTCCTCGGGGACGAGCCCGATCGCCGCGCGCAGGGACTCGGCCGTCAGCTCGCGGACGTCGTGCCCGCCGATGAGGACGGCGCCGTGCGTCACGTCGTAGAAGCGGGGCAGCAGCAGCGAGACCGTCGACTTGCCCGAGCCGGAGGAGCCGACGACGGCGAGGGTCTCGCCGGGCCGGATCTCGAAGCTGAGCCCGTCCAGGACGGGCCGGTCATTGGTGTACCCGAAGGACACGTCGTCGAACTCGACGGTGGCGGGCGCGTCGGCCGGCAGGGTCTTGGTGCCGTCCTTGATCGACGGTTCGGTGTCGATGAGCTCCAGCACGCGTTCGGCGCCGGCACGGGCCTGCTGTCCGACGGTCAGGACGACGGCCAGCATCCGGACGGGTCCGACGAGCTGCGCGAGGTAGGTGGAGAAGGCCACGAAGGTGCCCAGCGTGATCTGGCCGCGCACCGCGAGCCAGCCGCCGAGCGCGAGCATCGCGACCTGGCCGAGGGCGGGCACGGCCTGGAGGGCCGGGGTGTACTTGGAGTTGAGCCGGATGGTCCGCAGCCGGCCGGCGAAGAGCCGCCGCCCGACCTCGCGCAGCTTGCCGGTCTCCTGGTCCTCCTGGCCGAAGCCCTTCACCACCCGGACGCCGCTGACGGCGCCGTCGACGACACCTGCCACGGCGGCGGCCTGCGCCTGCGCGTACCAGGTGGCGGGATGCAGCCGGGAGCGGCTGCGCTTGGCGACGAACCACAGGGCCGGGGCGACGGCCAGCGCCACCAGGGTGAGCGGCAGGGACAGCGCGGCCATGATCCCGATGGAGATCAGGAAGAGCAGGACGTTCCCGATGGTCATCGGGAGCATGAAGAGCAGGCCCTGGATCAGCTGGAGGTCGCTGGTCGCGCGGCCCACGACCTGCCCGGTGGACAGCTCGTCCTGGCGCCGGCCGTCGAGCCGGGTGATCGTCTCGTACATGTCGGTACGGAGATCGTGCTGGACGTCCAGGGCCAGCCGCCCGCCGTAGTAGCGGCGGACGAAGGTGAGGGCGTACACGAGGACGGCGGCGCCGAGCAGCGCGCCCGCCCAGGGGGCCATGTTCCGGCTGTGGTCACCGATGACGTCGTCGATGATCACCTTGGTGACCAGCGGGACCACCGCCATCAGCGCCATGCCGCCCAGTGAGGAGCCGAGCGCGAGCACCACGTCCTTCGGGTACCGCCAGGCGTACCCGGCGAGCCGCCGCGCCCATCCCCGTTCCGTCGCCACTCCGGCACCTTCCGTAGATCTCACTCCGCCGGAAGATGCCAACACCGAGCGAAGCGGATTTCATCCCTCCGCAACAATCGTCCGCCCGCCGGGCACGGTGGCCGGGCGGGCGGACGGAAGATCACGAACGTGGTGACGCGACAGGACGGCCCCGGTCAGCTCGCCGGAACGGCCGGGAAGGCCTCCGCCGGCCGCGAGGTCGGCGTGAACCGCTGGGGTGCGACGGCGGTCGGCACGAGGTCCTTGTGGATGACCTTGGCGACGGCCTGAACGGTGGCGACGCCGTAGTCCATGGTGCTGCTGCCGACGGTGAGCACCGACATCATGTAGTCGTGGCCGCCGCCGTTGAAGGTGCCGAGGCTGTGCACCCGCCACGCGTTCGAGGAGCGCGAGAGCCAGCCGTTCTTGACGTGCACGGCGACGGTCGAGGGGGCCCCGGCCGGTGTCCCCCAGCGCTGCGAGGAGATGACCTGGCCCATGAGCTTCAGGATGTAGGCGCGGGAGCTGTCGCTCAGCACCGTGTTCTTGGCGGTGACGAGCTTCAGCAGCTTCTGCTCGTCGGTGACGTTGATCTGGGTGAGACCCCAGTAGCCGCCGGTGCCGGGCGTGGTCTTCGTCATCCCCGCGGCGGTCAGGAAGCCCTTGATCTTCGTCAGACCGAGCTGGTTCCACAGCGTGGTCGTCGAGGCGTTGTCCGACTGGGTGATCATCTTCGTGGCGAGCGACGTCTCGGTGCTCGTCAGATAGCGGTTGTGCTTCTTCGCGTCCCACAGCAGCGTGGCGAGGACGGTGACCTTCACCGTGCTGGCCGAGTCGAACGAGGTGGTGGCGCGGAGCGTGCAGGTGGTGTTGGTGGACCGGTCGTACAGACCGACCGCGACGGTGCCCCGGCGGTTCGCGAGCGCCGCGGTGATGTCCGTCCGAAGCTTGGCGGCCAGACCGGCCTTGCCCGACGTACAGCTGACCGTCGGCGCCGGCGCGGCCCCGGCCGCGCCGGCCGCGAGCGGCACGATCACCGCGGCACCGATGCTCGCCGCGAGCACGCGGGCACCCCGGGATATCCGGTGAGTCATGGAGGTTTCCCATCCCCTTGAAGCGATACGAACGCGCCAAGGGCGCGCTCGCCTCAGATGACTCACAAGGGGGCCCGATAGTTGTACAGGTGTTCTGGGTACGGGGGTTCGGGTGCGGGGAGCCCAAATGCACAGGTCACACCCAGCCGGGCCACAGTCCGCACCCATCGGTGCGCGTCAGGGTGCGATGGTGACGTCTGCCACTGACCCATCGCCCGACGCCCCCACGACTCCCCCCGCCCCGCCGCCCGTTCCGGTGCCGGCGGGGTCCGCGGAGACGGCGCCGGCCGCACCTCGCTGGTCTCTCCCCGCGCTCCTCGCGATCCTCGTACTGGCCGCGGTCCTGTACTCCTGGAACCTGTCGGCCTCGAGCCTCAACAGCTTCTACAGCGCCGCCGTGCTCAGCGGTACGCAGAGCTGGAAGGCCTGGTTCTTCGGCTCGCTCGACGCGGGCAACTTCATCACGGTCGACAAGCCGCCGTTCGCGCTCATGATCATGAGTCTGTCCTGCCGGGTCCTCGGCTTCGGCACCTGGCAGATGATGGCGCCCATGGTCGCCGCCGCGCTCGGCACGATCTGGATCCTGCACGCGAGCGTGAAGCGGTACTTCGGGCACGCGGCCGCCGCCGTCGCCGCGCTCGTCCTCGCGCTCACCCCGATCACGGTCGCCATCAACCGCGACAACAACCCGGACACCACCCTCGTCCTGCTGATGGTGGCGGGCGCGGCCCTGGGCCTGCGGGCCACCCGCGACGGCAGGCTGCTGCCGCTGCTCGGCTCGGCGGTGTGCTTCGGGCTCGCCTTCAACACCAAGATGCTCCAGGCGTACATCGCCCTGCCCGCCGTCTTCGCGGTGTACGTGTACGCCTCCCGGCTCCCCTGGGCGAGGAAGGTCCGCGATCTGCTGCTCGCCACCGTGGCCCTGGCCGTCGCGAGCTTCTGGTGGGCGGCCGCCGTCTCCCTCGTGCCGGCCGGCGAGCGCCCGTACATCGGAGGCTCGACCGACGGCTCCGCCTGGGACCTGATCACGGGCTACAACGGCCTGGGCCGGGTGCTGGGCGGCGAGGGCAACGGCGGGGGCGGCGGAGGCGGAGGCGGCACGTTCGCCGGGACCGCAGGCCTCGGCCGCATGTTCAACGACATCCTCGGCGGCCAGATCTCCTGGCTGCTGCCCTTCGCCGGCATCGCGCTCGTGGGCGGCCTGGTGCTGTGCGGGCGTGCGCCGCGCACCGACCCGACGCGCGCCGCGCTGCTGCTCTGGGGCGGCTGGACCGTCCTGCACTACCTGACGTTCAGCATGGCCGAGGGCACCATGCACCCCTACTACACGACCGCGCTCGCCCCCGGCATCGCGGCGCTGACCGGCGCGGGCGGTGTCATGCTGCTGCGCGCGCTGCGCGGCCCCGACAGCCGCTGGGTGTGGGTGCTGCCCGCCGGACTCGCGGTCACCGCGGTCTGGGCGGTCGTCCTGCTGCGCCGGGCCGCCGACTGGAACGGCTGGCTGTGGCCGGCCGTCGCGGTGGTCATGGCACTGGCGGTCGCGGGCCTGATCGTCTTCCGCTCCGGCCACCGCGCCCGGCTGTTCACCGCCTCCGTGGCCGCGGCGGTCGTCGCGGCGCTGGCCGGCCCCGCGGCGTACTCCGTCGCCGAGCCGCTGGGGGCGGGCGGCGGCATGGGGGGCGGCGGCATGGGCGGCACCAATCCGACCGCCGGGCCGAGCACGGGCGGCGGCTTCGGCGGCGGTCCCGGCGGAGGCCTGAGCGGGTCCGGCGGTCCCGGCGGCACCCGGCAGGGCGGTCCGGGCACCGAGGCCGGCGGCCAGGCGGGCGGCTTCCCCGGCGGCCAGGCACCCGGCGGCAACGGCGAACCGTCCCAGGGCGGATTCCCCGGCGGGAACGGCGAGCTCCCCGCCGGCGGTCAGGCAGCGGGCGGGAACGGGGAACTCCCCGGCGGCGGCCAGGCGCCCGGCGGGAACGGCGCTCCGGGCGGTACCGGGGACCAGCCGGGCGGAGGCGGCGGAGGCGGCGGCATGGGCGGAGAGACCAGCAGCGCCCTGGTCGCCTATCTGGAGAAGCACCAGGACGGCGCCGAGTGGCTGCTGGCGGTGTCCAATTCGCAGGGGGCCGCCCAGCTGATCGTGAGCACCGGCAAACCCGTCATCTCCATGTTCGGCTTCACCGGTTCCGACAAGGCCATGACCCTCGCCAAGCTCAAGGAGCTCGTACGCAAGGGCGAGTTGCACTACATCCAGCTCGGCGGCGGCATGGGCGGCGGTATGGGCGGCAACAACACGCTCAGCTCGCAGATCACCGCATGGGTGGAGAAGAACGGCACGGCGGTGAAGCAGAGTGCCTACGACAAGTCCGCTTCGTCCGGCTCCACTTCGGAGTCCGGGTCCAACTCCGGGACCAGCACCGGCACTGGTTCCAACTCCGGTTCCGGAACCGACTCCGGTGCACAGAGCGGTGGTCAGTCGACCTCGGCGCTCTACCGGCTGGATCCGTCCGACCTCGGCTGACCGGCCCACCCGGCACGGCACAGCAGGTGCACCACGGGCACACCACACCCACGGCCCCCGACCGCTCGCACCGGTCGGGGGCTGTCCGTTCCGTCATGTCCCGCGTAGAACGGCCGAGTTGTTGAATCCCGACACAGAACCGCCACCTCCCCTTAACCCCACCACTCACATGTCCATGTCACCCTCCCGGTTATCCGCTCCATTCAACCCGCGTAGAACGGACACCCCACGATGCCCGCCACGCAGATACGCCGCTGGAAGACCCTGGCGCTGAGCACCTCCGCGGTCCTCGTCGGCCTCACCCTGCCGACGATGACCGCTTCCCCCGCGAGCGCGACGACGACCGCGTACGACAGCACGTACTACAAGAACGCGGTCGGCAAGACCGGCACGAGCCTGAAGTCCTCGCTGCACACCATCATCAGCAGCCAGACCAAGATCTCGTACTCCGCCGTCTGGAACGCGCTGATGGTCACCGACCAGGACCCGAACAACAGCAGCAACGTGATCCTGCTGTACAGCGGTGTCTCGCGTGCCAAGTCCCTCAACGGCGGCGACGTCGGCGACTGGAACCGCGAGCACGTCTGGGCCAAGTCCCACGGCAACTTCGGCGAGGTGACCGGTCCCGGCACCGACCTGCACCATCTGCGTCCGGCGGACGTCCAGGTCAACAGCATCCGGGGCAACCTGGACTTCGACAACGGCGGCAGCGCCGTCACCAGCGGGGGCGGCAGCAAGGTCGACTCCGACTCCTTCGAGCCGCGCGACGCCGACAAGGGCGACGTGGCCCGCATGATCCTCTACATGGCGGTCCGCTACGACGGCGGCGACGGCTTCGCCGACCTGGAGCCCGACGAGAAGGTCAACAACGGCAGCACCCCGTTCATCGGCAAGCTGTCCGTGCTCAAGGCGTGGAGCGACGAGGACCCGCCGAGCGCCTTCGAGGAGAAGCGCAACCAGGTCATCTACGACACCTACCAGCACAACCGCAACCCGTTCATCGACCACCCGGAGTGGGTCGATGCGATCTGGTAGACGGGCCGGCCGTCCCGGGACCCCCTCCCCTGCTGGAGGGGGTCCCGGGACGGCGTTCGGCTCAGGCGAGTCGGGCTCTCAGCCCAGGTGCGTCGGCGCGAACATGCGCAGCAGCGCCGGGAGGACGACCACCGAGGGGCCGGGGGCGGCCAGAGCCTTCGCCAGGTCCTCCTCCAGCGTCTCGGGGCTCGTCAGCACGCCCGGGACCCCGAAGGACTCGGCGAGGGCCACGTAGTCCGGGCGGGACAGTTCCGTGGCGGTCGCCTGGCCGAAGGCGCCGTTCATGTACTCGCGCAGGATGCCGTAGCCGCCGTCGTCGACGATGAGCCAGGTGACCGGGAGGTCGCACTGCCTGGCCGTAGCCAGCTCGGCGATGGAGTACAGCGCGCCGCCGTCGCCGGAGACCGCGAGGACCGGGCGGGAGGGGTCGGCCGCCGCCGCGCCCAGCGCCGCGGGGAAGCCGTAGCCGAGGCCGCCGGCACCCTGGGCGGAGTGCATGGTGTTGGTGCCGCGCGGATCGAAGGCCGACCACGCCCAGTACGCCAGGATCGTCATGTCCCAGAAGGACGGCGAGGTGTCCGGCAGGGCACGGCGGACGGACGCCAGGACGTCCTGTTCCAGGGTGAGTTCCTGACCCGCGATGCGCTCCGCGACCAGGGCGAGAACCGTGCTCACGCGCTGTTCCGCCGACGGGTCCGGGCGTTCGTCCACCGTCTCCAGGAGCGCCGACAGCGCGAGGCGGGCGTCCGCGTGGATGCCGAGCGCCGGGTGGTTGGACTCCAGCTTGCCGAGGTCGGCCTCGATCTGGATCACCCGGCCGCGGGGCCTGAACGTGTGGTAGTTCGAGGAGAGTTCACCCAGACCCGAGCCCACCACCAGCAGGACGTCCGCGTCCTCCAGGAAGTCGGTGGTGTGCCGGTCCTCCAGCCAGGACTGGAGCGAGAGCGGGTGCTCCCAGGGGAAGGCGCCCTTGCCGCCGAAGGTGGTGACGACCGGCGCGTTCAGCTTCTCGGCGAGCGCGAGCAGCTTGCCGGACGCGTCCGACCGTACGACCCCGCCGCCCGCGATGATCGCGGGGCGGGTCGCCGAGGACAGCAAGTGGGCGGCCAGCTCGGTCAGTTCGGGGCGCGGGACGACGTCCTCGGGGGTCGCGTCCATCGCCGTCACCATCGGCAGACTCGTCTCGGCGAGCAGGACGTCCTGCGGGATCTCGACCCAGACCGGTCCGTGCGGGGCGGTCAGCGCCGACTCCCAGGCCGCCGCGATGGCGGACGGGATCTGGGACTGCGTACGGACCGTGTGGACGGACTTCACCACACCCCGGAACGAGGCCTGCTGGTCGGGGAGTTCGTGCAGATAGCCGTGCCGGCCGCCGCCGAGGCCCGCGGTCGGGATCTGGCTGCTGATGGCGAGGACGGGCGCCGAGGCGGCCCGCGCCTCCTGGAGGGCGGCCAGCGAGGTCAGCGCCCCGGGGCCGGTGGAGAGCAGCAGCGGCGCGGCCTCGCCGGTGATCCGGCCGTAGGCGTCCGCCGCGAACCCGGCGTTGTTCTCGACGCGCAGTCCGACGTACTGGAGCGAGGAGCGGCGCAGCGCGTCGAACATGCCGAGCGCGTGCTGGCCCGGCAGTCCGAAGACGGTGGTGGCGCCGAGACCGGAGAGGGTCTCCACGACCAGGTCTCCGCCGTTGCGGCCAGGCTCCACGTGGCGCGAAGCGCCTCCATGAGGGGTGGCGGCCGGGTGGCGGGAGGGAGGGTTGAGCGCGGCCTCCGTCTGTGCCGCCGACGGGCGGAGAACCAGGTCGTGGTCGTGGGTCACTTGCTTCGGGCCTCCGCGATCTGGCGGGACATGATGGTGGTCAGTTCGTACGCGGTGTGGGACGCCGCCACCGCGGTGATCTCGGCGTGGTCGTAGGCCGGGGCGACCTCGACGACGTCGGCGGAGACCAGGTTGCAGGACGACAGTCCGCGCAGGATCTCCAGGAGCTCGCGGGAGGTCATGCCGCCCGCCTCCGGGGTTCCGGTGCCGGGCGCGTGCGCCGGGTCCAGGCAGTCGATGTCGATGGAGATGTAGAGCGGGCGGTTGCCGATGCGCTGGCGCAGCTGGTCGGCGACCTCGTCGGCGCCGCGGCGGTAGATGTCCGCCGAGGTGACGATGCCGAAGCCCATCTTCTCGTCGTCGGTGAGGTCCTGCTTGCCGTACAGCGGGCCGCGGGTGCCGACGTGGGAGAGCGCCGAGGTGTCGAGGATGCCCTCCTCGACGGCGCGGCGGAACGGGGTGCCGTGGGTGTACTCGGCGCCGAAGTACGTGTCCCAGGTGTCGAGGTGCGCGTCGAAGTGGAGCAGCGCGACCGGGCCGTGCTTCTTGGCGACGGAGCGCAGCAGCGGGAGCGCGATGGTGTGGTCGCCGCCGAGGGTCATCATGCGGGCGCCAGTGCCGAGGAGGTCGTCCGCGGCGGCCTCGATGGTCTCCACGGCCTCGTTGATGTTGAACGGGTTCGCCGCGATGTCTCCGGCGTCCGCGACCTGCGCGAGGGCGAACGGGGAGGCGTCCTGGGCGGGGTTGTAGGGGCGCAGCAGCCGGGACGCCTCGCGGATCGCGTTGCCGCCGAAGCGGGCGCCCGGCCGGTACGAGACGCCGGAGTCGAACGGCACACCGACGACGGCGACATCGGCGGTGCCGACCTCGTCGAGGCGGGGCAGCCGGGCGAAGGTCGCGGGACCGGCGTACCGCGGGACGCGGGACGAATCGACAGGGCCGCGGGGCGTCTCGTTGCTGCTCATGGGGTTTTGCCTTCTTTCCTACGCTTCGTCGCGTATGTACAACTAAGTACAAGTACTACGACTCTACTGGTGAACCGGGACCGGTTCGGACACGGGTTCGGCGTCACGGCCCGCGAGCCGCTCCCGCCAGGCGGCCAGCACCGCGGCGTCGGTCGCCGACGTGGCCAGCGAGACGATCACGTACGCGGCCAGGGAGAGGAGCAGTCCGTAGTAGACGGGCTCGTTCGCGAGGATGCCGAACGAGGCCATCAGGCCGATGACGGCGACCCCTCCGACGACGACGGAGGCGAGCGCGCCCTGGACCGTGCCCCGCTTCCACAGCAGGCCGCCGAGGATCGGGACGAGCAGACCGGCGACGAGCAGGTTGTAGGCGACGGTCAGCGCCTCGACCACGTTGTTGAGCGCGATCGCCGTGCAGATGACGGCGATGCCCATGACCAGGATGAAGACGCGGTTGCCCTTGACCTCGTCGTGGTCGTCACCGGCGTCACGCTTCACGGCGCCGCGCAGCCGCGACCAGATGTCGTTGTTGGCGACGGTGGCGCAGGCGATCAGGGCGCCGGACGAGGTGGACATCACGGCTGCGAGGGCCGCGGCGAGCACCAGTCCGCGTACGCCGACCGGGAGTTCGTCCTTGACGATGGTCGCGAAGGCGGTGTCGGCACTGGGCAGCTTCGGGTACATGACCTTGGCCGCGGTGCCGATGACGGCGCCGGCGACGGCGTACACCAGGCAGTAGGTGCCGGCGACGGTACCGCCCCACCTGGCGGTCGTGTCGTTGCGCGCGGTGAACACGCGCTGCCAGATGTCCTGGCCGATCAGCATGCCGAACGTGTAGATCAGCACATAGGTGAAGATGGTCTCGCCGCCGAAACCCAGCGGGTCGAAGTACTCGGTGGGCAGCTTGGCCTTCATCGCGGAGAAGCCGCCGGCCTTGACGACCGCGATGGGCAGCAGCAGGAGCAGCACGCCGACGGTCTTGACCACGAACTGCACCATGTCGGTGAGGGTGATCGACCACATGCCGCCGAGGGTCGAGTACGCGACGACGATCGAGCCGCCGAGGATGATCGCGAGCGTCCGGTTCATGTCGAAGAGGACGTCGAAGATCGTGGCGTACGCGATGGTCGAGGTGACCGCGAGCATCAGGGTGTACGCCCACATGACGACACCGGAGATGACCCCGGCCCGGCCGCCGTAGCGCAGGTCGAGCATCTCGGAGACGGTGTAGACCTTCAGGCGGGCGATGCGGGCGGAGAAGAAGACGCTGAGCGCCAGCAGGCCGAGGCCGATGGTGAAGACCATCCAGGCGCCGGAGAGCCCGTACTGGTAGCCGAGGCCCACACCGCCGATGGTGGACGCGCCACCGAGGACGATGGCGGCCATGGTGCCGGAGTACATGACGGGGCCGAGCCGCCGTCCCGCGACGAGGAAGTCGCTCTTGGACTTGGCGCGGCGCATACCCCACCAGCCCATGGCCAGCATGCCGGCCAGATAGACGACGATCACTGTGTAGTCGACGGCCATGAGTCTCCTCCAGGCGTTCGGTGGCGTGTCGTGCGGGGATGTGGGGGACGAGCCGGCAACTGATCGCGGGGACATCCGCCCGTACCCGTGGCTACCGGTCGGGACCGACATTAGGTGGCCGGAAAGCGACTGCGAAGTGTACGTTTCATCCATTCGACCCGAACGGGATGGAGGAAACGTCCACCGTGCCGGACCCACAGTCACCGTCCGCCCCCGCCGTGTCCGCTCCGGCGGTACCGCCGACCCCGCCGGTACCGCTGTCGGCGCTGCTGGCCCGTGAGGATCTGGGTCTGCGCCTGATCGCCGGGCCCGCGGAACCCGACACGGTGATCCACTGGGCGCACACCTCGGAGATGGCCGACCCCTTCCCGTACCTGCTGGGCGGGGAGCTGCTGCTGACCGCCGGGGTCCATGTGCCCGCCGCGGCCGGTGCCGACGGCGGCACCCCCGGCCCGGGCGGCGACGCGGGCACCCCGGGTTCGGACGACGACGGGAGCACCCCCGGTGCGGACCCGGACCCCGGCCCGGACGGAGCCGGGAGCCACGGGGACTACTTCGACGGCTATGTCTCCCGCATCGTCGCGGCGGGCGGCGCGGCCCTGGGCTTCGGCCTCGCGCCGGTGCACGACACGGTCCCGCGCGCCCTGGTCGCGGCCTGCGACACCTACGGGCTGCCGCTGCTGGAGGTCCCGCCCCGGACGACGTTCTCCGGGGTCGCCCGCGCGGTGTGGCAGCTCATGGCCCGGGCCCGGCTGGCCGAGCTGCGCCGGGTGACCGAGGCCCAGCAGAGCCTGGCGGCGGCCGCCGCACGCCCCGATCCGGTCCCGGCGGTACTGCGTCAGCTGGCCCGGCACGTCAACGGCCGGGCGGTGCTGTACGGCCCGGAGGGCACGGAACTGGCCCGCGCCGGACGGCTCCCGTCCTCCGGCCCGCAGACGGCACGCCCCGCGAACCCGCCCGGCGCCACGCCTGCGGCCGCCCCCGCCCCGACCGGCCTGACGACTGCGGACCGCTCGATCGGGACCGCCCCGAGAACGCCGGCCTCCCCACCGGCACCGGACCACCAGACACCGGCCGACGCAACGGCTCCGGACCGCCCGACACCAGCCACCCCAACGACCCCGGACCACCCGACACCGGCCACCCGAACAGCTCCGGACCACCAGACACCGGCCACCCCGACGCCCCCGGACCACCCGGCACCAGCCAACCCCCCGACCCCGGACCATCCGGCACCAGCCGACCCCCCGGCTCCCGGCCACCCCGCGGACGACGTGTCTCCCGAGGTGCTGCTCCGCGAGCTGGCCGGTGTCGTGCGGCCGCGTAAGGCCCAGGGGCCCGCTCCCTCCTCGGCCACCGACACCGTGGGCGGTGTCCACCTGGCGGCCTACGCCCTCGGCAGCGGCCAGGGCTTCGTCCTCGGGGTCGCCGCGCCGCGCCGCGACCCCGGCGACCACACGATCGCCTCCGTCGCGTCCGTGCTGCTCTCCCTCCTCACCGGGGAGCACCAGAGCGCGAGCGGGGCCGCGCGGTCGGCGGCCCTGGTGCGGCTGCTGCTCGGGGCCGCGCCGGAGGCGGTGGCGCCGCTGCTCGGCGGTGAGCGGTGGGTGGTCGTGCACGCGCGCCCCGCCGGGGACGGCCCCGCCCCGGACGCCGTCTCCGCCTCCGCGCTGGCGGCCGCGCTGGGCTCCGCACTGGTGGACGCGGGCGGCGACGTCGTACGCGTCCTCGTCCCCGGCGACCGCGAGCCCGCCGCGCAGCCGGGCTGGACCTGCGGGGTGAGCGCGCCCGCGGGCCCGCACGGATGGGCGGCCGCCGACACCCAGGCGGCCCGCGCGCTGACCCGCGCCAGGGCCACCCGGGCGGCACTGGTCCGGCACGGCGACCGTCCCGCGCTCGCCGACCTCGTCCCTCCGGCGGACGCGGAGGCCCACGCGGACGCCCTCCTCGCCCCCGTCGCCGGGACCTCCGCCCTGACCGAGACCCTGCGCACCTGGCTCTCCCTGCACGGCAGTTGGGACCGCACGGCGGTGGCCCTGTCCGTCCACCGCAACACCGTCCGCCAACGCATCGCCCGCTGCGCCGCGTTGCTGGACACGGACCTCGACGACCCGGACGTACGCATGGAGTTGTGGTTCGCGCTCAGGGAGAACTGAACACGGGCCGCCCGGACCGGCCCCGGGGTCCCGACACCCGAGTGACGCCCGTCCCAGCGACCGGGACAGCCGCACCCCGGGCCGGAGCGCACCGGCACAATGGTGGTATGCCGATACCCGGGACGCCCAGCCGCGCCGAACTCGTCGACCATCTCGTGAAGACCCGTATCGCGGGCGATGTCGCCACGCCCCGCGAGAACAACCTCTCCCACTACCGCAAGCTGGCGAACGGCGAGCGCAACTGGTGGCTCGGTCTGGAACTCGGTGACCGCTGGAGCGACGAGCAGGACGTGCTCGCGGTGATGGCGGAGCGCGTCGGCGTCAACGACGACCCGGAGTACCGGTACGGCCGGGACACCATCGACCCCGAGCTGACCGTGGACGCGCTGGACCGTCTCGCGGCGCGGCTGCGCAAGGCGGCCGAGGACCGGCAGCGGGTGCTGTTCGCGACGGGTCACCCCGGCGGGCTGCTGGACGTGCACCGGGCCACGGCCGCCGCCCTGCGCGCCGCCGGCTGCGAGATCGTGGTGATCCCGGACGGGCTCCAGACGGACGAGGGTTACGTCATGCAGTTCGCCGACGTGGCGGTCCTGGAGCACGGCGCCACGCTGTGGCACACCCACTCGGGCGAGCCGATGCGCGCGATCCTCACCGCGCTGGAGCGGGAGGGCCGCCCGCTGCCCGACCTGGTCGTGGCCGACCACGGCTGGGCCGGTTTCGCGGGGCAGCACGGGGTGGACTCCGTGGGATACGCCGACAGCAACGACCCGGCGCTCTTCCTCGCCGAGTCGGAGGGCACGCTCCAGGTCGTGGTCCCGCTCGACGACCACGTCGTCAGCCCGAGACACTACGACCCGATGACGGCGTATCTGCTCGACGCGGCGGGCCTGAAGTAGGCGTCGGCCGCCCCCGGCGACCGGTCCGGAAGCCGCCCGACCGGTCGCATCACCATTGGTCGCATGACCTTTGGTCGCATCACCCCTGGTCACGACACCCCTGACCACGACACGCTCGGTCGCACCGCTCCTGATCGCGCCGGCCTTGGTCGTACCCCCTGGCCCCTCCCCCTCACGGCCAGGGATTCAGCCCCTCGGACCGCCGCTGGGCGTACCCGGGAGTCGGGTCCAGATACACCCGGGTCACCGAGGGGAACACCGACCTGAGCCGGTCCTCGGCCTGTTCGCAGGCCCACTCGATCTGGGCCGCGGTCGACGCGTCCCGGAAGTCGACCTTGGCGGCGATGAGCGCCTCGCGCGGCCCCTGCATGAGCGTCGTCAGCTCCAGTACGGCCTCCACGTGCTCCACCTCCAGCAGCTCCGCACGGATCCGCTCCCGCATCGGCCTGGGCAGCGGCCGTCCGATCAGCAGCTCCGCGTTGGAGCGGCCGAGCACCCAGGCGACGTAGAGCAGCAGGAGCCCGATGAGCAGGGAGGCGACGCCGTCCCAGACGCCCGATCCGGTGAGCTGGCCGCCGAGCAGACCGCCCGCGGCGAACGCGAGTCCCACGAGCGCGGCCGAGTCCTCCATGACGACGGCCTTCACGGCGGTGTCGGGCGTGCGCCGCAGATAGGTCTTGAAAGGGGCGTCGACCCTGGCGGCCTCGCCGCGCGCCTGCCGCAGTCCCGTCCGCAGCGAGAAGCCCTCCAGGAGGAAGGCGACGGCCAGGACGATGTACGACACGAGCGGGTCCCCGAGCTGCTCGCCCGCGACGAGGGTGTGGACGCCGTCGTAGATCGAGAAGACCGCCCCGCCGACGAAGGTGGCGACGGCGGCGAGCAGGGCCCAGATGTAGCGCTCGGGGCCGTAGCCCAGCGGATGGTCCTCGTCGGCCGGCTTCTCGCTGCGTTTGAGCGCCGTGAGCAGCAGCAGTTCCGTGACGGTGTCGGCCACGGAGTGGGCGGCCTCCGACAGCATCGCGCTGGAGCCGCTGATGACACCGGCGACCGCCTTGGCGAGGGCGATCCCGAGATTGGCGGCTGCGGCGACGATCACCGTGGTGACGCTCTCGCCGCCGCCCGCCTCCCCGCCCGCACCCGCGCTTCCGCCCGCGTCGCCGCCGTCCGCCTGCCGCGCTGCCGCTTCCGTCATCCCCCAGTCATACCGGGGAACGCCTACCGCGGGACGCGGACCACGCCCTCCTGGATCACCGAGATGGCCAGCCGGCCGTCCTGGGTGTAGATCCGGGCCTGGCCGAGGCCCCGGCCGCCCGACGCGGACGGCGACTCCTGGTCGTAGAGCAGCCATTCGTCGGCGCGGAAGGGGCGGTGGAACCACATCGCGTGGTCCAGTGAGGCACCGACGACGTCGCCGGTCACCCAGCCGCCGCGCCCGTGCGCGAGCAGGATGGAGTCGAGGAGCGTCATGTCCGAGACGTAGGTGGCGAGGACGACGTGCAGCAGCGGGTCGTCCGCGAGCTTGCCGTTGGTGCGGAACCACACCTGGGAGCGCGGTTCGCGGGCCTCGCCGACGGTGCCGTACGGCGGCGCGTCGACATAGCGCAGGTCGACGGACTCGCGGGCCTCCAGGATGCGTGCCACGACCTCGGCGTCGGTGAAGACGTCGGCGTACCTCGACAGCAGTTCGGCGGCCGTGGGCAGCGTCTCCGGGTCGGGTGCGGGCGGCATCGGGGCCTGGTGCTCCATGCCCTCCTCGTACGTCTGGAAGGACGCGGAGAGGTGGAAGATCGGCTGTCCGTGCTGGACCGCGACCACCCGGCGGGTGGTGAAGGAGCGGCCGTCGCGGATGCGGTCCACGGAGTACACGATGGGCGCGCCGGGGTCACCGGTCCGCAGGAAGTAGGCGTGCAGGGAGTGGGCGAGCCGGTCCTCGGGGACCGTGCGCCCGGCGGCGACCAGTGCCTGCGCCGCCACCTGCCCGCCGAAGACGCGCGGAATGACGGCCGACCGTGACTGGCCTCGGAAGATGTCCTCCTCGATCCGCTCGAGATCGAGCAGATCGAGGAGAGACTGAAGTGCCTCGCTCATAAGGCAGTTGTACCGTGCAGTCTTTTCGTGGGCCTTACAGGCCCATGTCCTTGGCGATGATCGTCTTCATGATCTCGCTGGTCCCGCCGTAGATGCGGTTGACGCGGTTGTCCGCGTACAGGCGCGCGATCGGGTACTCGTTCATGAAGCCGTAGCCGCCGTGGAGCTGGAGGCAGCGGTCGATGACGCGGTGCGCGACCTCGGTGCAGAACAGCTTGGCGCTGGCGGCCTCGGCCGGGGTCAGCTCACCGGCGTCGAGGGCCTCGAGGGCGCGGTCGGCGACGGCCTCGGCCGCGTCCACCTCGGCCTGGCAGGCGGCCAGCTCGAACTTGGTGTTCTGGAAGGAGGCGACCGACTTGCCGAAGACGGTGCGCTCCTGGACGTACTCCTTGGCGAACCGGACGGCGGCCTTGGCCTGCGCGTAGGCGCCGAAGGCGATGCCCCAGCGCTCGGAGGCGAGGTTGTGGCCGAGGTAGTAGAAGCCCTTGTTCTCCTCGCCGAGCAGGTCCTCGACGGGCACCTTCACGTCGACGAACGCCAGCTCGGCGGTGTCGGAGGTCTTCAGGCCGAGCTTGTCGAGCTTGCGGCCGATGGAGTAGCCCTCGGACTTGGTGTCCACGGCGAACAGGGAGATGCCGAAGCGGCGGTCCTCGGCGGTGGGCGCGGAGGTGCGGGCGCAGACGATCACGCGGTCGGCGTGGACGCCACCGGTGATGAAGGTCTTGGAGCCGTTGAGGACGTAGTGCGTGCCGTCCTCGGAGAGCTTGGCGGTGGTCTTCATGCCCGCGAGGTCGGAGCCGGTGCCCGGCTCGGTCATCGCGAGGGCCCACATCTCCTCGGCGCTGACGAACTTCGGCAGGAAGCGCTTCTTCTGCTCGTCGGAGGCGAGCATCTTGATGTAGGGCAGGCCGAGCAGCACGTGCACACCGGAGCCGCCGAACTGGACACCGGCGCGCGCGGTCTCCTCGTACATCACGGCTTCGAACTTGTACGAGTCGATGCCGGCGCCGCCGAACTCCTCGTCCACGCGGATGCCGAAGACACCGAGCTCGGCGAGCTTGTAGTAGAAGTCGCGCGGCGCCTGGCCGGCGGCGAACCACTCGTCGTAGACCGGAACGACCTCGGCCTCGATGAAGGCGCGCAGGGTCTCCCGGAACGCCTCGTGGTCCTCGTTGAACACAGTACGGCGCACCGCCGCCACCTCCGCCTGGATATGGGTTATGTCTAAGCGCTTGCTCAGATACGAGGTTACCCGCCGGTCACGAGCGCCGTCCAGGGGTCACCCCCCGAGACGCTCGTCACCCTCGGGAACCATGGGAGCCACAGGAGCCACCGCGGCCGCCCCGAAGGCCCCTCTCGCCATCCGGTGCAGCAGCTCCGCCGTCACCGCCCGCCCCGGCAGCGCGCCCGGCCGCCCCAGGTGAGGAGTCGAGTTCAGCAGGCCGAAGACCGAGTGCACGGCCGAACGGGCGGCCGGCTCCATCAGCTCCGGATACACCTCGCGGACCACCTCCACCCACAGCTCGACGTACTGGCGCTGGAGCTGGCGCACGAGCTTGCGGTCGCTGTCCCGCAGGCGGTCCAGCTCGCGGTCGTGCAGGGTGATCAGAGGGCGGTCGTCGAGCGCGAAGTCGATGTGCCCCTCGATGAGCGAGTCGAGGAGGCACCCGGCGCTCCCCTCGGCCTGGGTCTCGGCCTCCGCCACCCTGCGCCGGCCGCCCGTGAGCAACTGCCCGCTGATGCCCACCAGCAGCTCGGCGAGCATCGCGTCCTTGCCGGCGAAGTGCCGGTAGAGACCGGGGCCGCTGATGCCGACCGCCGCTCCTATCTCATCCACTCCCACGCCGTGGAAACCGCGCTCGGCGAAGAGCCGGGCGGCCTCCCTGAGGATCTGCTCGCGCCGGGTGGGGGCGTCGGTTCTGGTGGCCATGAAATCAATTCTAGACATCGCGGTTAGCGGTCGTTAACCTGAAGGAGTTGCGTTAACGCTCATTAACTGGTCGACCACCTGGTGAGGGGACCGCAGGATGCAAGAGGCACCGGAGCTGACGAGCGCGGCTGATCCCGCGTCGGAGGCCTGGAGGGCCAACGAGGCGGCACACCGCGCGCTGGGCGAGGAGCTGCGCCGCAAGCTGGCCGCGGTTCGGCTCGGCGGCGGTGAGAGGGCACGCGCCCGGCACACCGCGCGCGGCAAGCTGCTGCCCCGCGACCGGGTGGACGCCCTGCTCGACCCCGGCTCCCCGTTCCTGGAGCTGGCGCCGCTGGCCGCCGACGGGATGTACGACGGAGCGGCCCCGGCCGCCGGCGTCATCGCCGGGATCGGCCGGGTCAGCGGGCGCGAGTGCGTGATCGTCGCCAACGACGCCACCGTCAAGGGCGGCACGTACTACCCGATGACGGTGAAGAAGCACCTGCGCGCCCAGGAGGTCGCGCTGGAGAACCGTCTGCCCTGCGTCTATCTCGTCGACTCCGGAGGCGCCTTCCTGCCCATGCAGGACGAGGTGTTCCCCGACCGCGAGCACTTCGGGCGGATCTTCTACAACCAGGCGCGGATGTCCGGCGCCGGCATCCCGCAGATCGCGGCCGTCCTCGGCTCCTGCACGGCGGGCGGCGCCTATGTGCCGGCGATGAGCGACGAGGCCGTGATCGTCCGCAACCAGGGCACGATCTTCCTGGGCGGTCCGCCGCTGGTGAAGGCCGCCACCGGTGAGGTCGTCACGGCCGAGGAGCTGGGCGGTGGCGAGGTCCACTCGCGGGTTTCGGGCGTCACCGACCATCTCGCCGAGGACGACCCGCACGCGCTGCGGATCGTCCGCGACATCGTCGCCACGCTCCCCGCGCGCGGGACGCTCCCCTGGGAGGTCACGGCCGCCGTCGAGCCCGAGGTCGACCCGCACGGGCTGTACGGCGCGGTGCCGGTCGACTCCCGCACCCCCTACGACGTGCGCGAGGTCATCGCCCGCGTGGTCGACGGCTCCCGATTCGCCGAGTTCAAGGCCGAGTTCGGGCAGACCCTGGTCACCGGCTTCGCGCGGATCCACGGACACCCGGTCGGGATCGTCGCCAACAACGGCATCCTGTTCTCCGAGTCCGCCCAGAAGGGCGCCCACTTCATCGAGCTGTGCGACCAGCGCGGCATCCCGCTGGTGTTCCTCCAGAACATCTCCGGGTTCATGGTGGGCCGCCAGTACGAGGCCGGCGGCATCGCCAAGCACGGCGCGAAGATGGTGACGGCCGTCGCCTGCACCCGGGTGCCGAAGCTGACCGTCGTGATCGGCGGTTCGTACGGCGCGGGCAACTACTCGATGTGCGGCCGGGCCTACTCGCCGCGCTTCCTGTGGATGTGGCCCGGAGCCAAGATCTCCGTGATGGGCGGCGAGCAGGCCGCCTCGGTCCTCGCGACCGTCAAGCGCGACCAGATCGAGGCGCGCGGCGAGTCCTGGCCGGCCGCGGACGAAGAGGACTTCAAGGACCCGATCCGCCGGCAGTACGAGCAGCAGGGCAGCGCCTACTACGCGAGCGCCCGGCTGTGGGACGACGGTGTGATCGACCCGACGGAGACCCGGCAGGTCCTCGGACTCGCCTTGACCGCCTGCGCCAACGCGCCCCTGGGTGACCCCCAGTTCGGCGTCTTCCGGATGTGAGGGAACCCATGTTTGACACGGTGCTTGTGGCCAACCGGGGCGAGATCGCCGTACGCGTCATCCGTACCCTGCGCGCGCTCGGCGTGCGTTCGGTGGCCGTCTTCTCGGACGCCGACGCGGAAGCCCGGCACGTCCGGGAGGCCGACACCGCGGTGCGGATCGGACCGGCGCCCGCGTCGGAGAGCTATCTGTCGGTGGAGCGGCTGCTGGAGGCGGCGGCCCGCACCGGCGCCCAGGCGGTGCACCCGGGCTACGGCTTCCTCGCCGAGAACGCCGGCTTCGCGCGGGCCTGCGCGGACGCCGGACTGGTCTTCATCGGCCCGTCCGCCGAGGCGATCTCCCTGATGGGCGACAAGATCCGCGCCAAGGAGACGGTGAAGGCGGCCGGTGTCCCGGTCGTCCCCGGCTCCTCCGGCAGCGGTCTGACGGACGCCGAACTGATCGCGGCCTCCCGGGAGATCGGCGTGCCGGTGCTCCTGAAGCCGAGCGCGGGCGGCGGCGGCAAGGGCATGCGCCTGGTGCGGGACCTCACGGTCCTGGCCGACGAGATCGCCGCCGCCCGGCGCGAGGCGCGGGCCTCCTTCGGCGACGACACGCTGCTCGTCGAGCGCTGGGTCGACCGGCCCCGGCACATCGAGATCCAGGTCCTGGCGGACGGGCACGGCAACGTCGTGCACCTGGGCGAGCGCGAGTGCTCCCTCCAGCGCCGCCACCAGAAGATCATCGAGGAGGCGCCCAGCGTGCTCCTGGACGACGCCACGCGGGCCGCGATGGGCGAGGCGGCCGTCCAGGCGGCCCGCTCCTGCGGCTACCGGGGCGCGGGCACGGTCGAGTTCATCGTCCCCGGCGGCGACCCTTCCTCGTACTACTTCATGGAGATGAACACCCGCCTCCAGGTGGAGCACCCGGTCACCGAGCTGGTGACCGGCCTCGACCTCGTCGAGTGGCAGCTGCGGGTCGCCGCCGGCGAGCATCTGCCGTACGGGCAGGCGGACATCACCCTCACCGGGCACGCGGTGGAGGCCCGTATCTGCGCCGAGGACCCGGCGCGCGGCTTCCTGCCCTCCGGGGGCACCGTGCTCGCCCTGCGCGAGCCGCAAGGAGACGGGGTACGCACCGACTCGGGCCTCTCCGAGGGCACCGAGGTCGGCAGCCTCTACGACCCGATGCTCTCCAAGGTCATCGCGTACGGCCCCGACCGCCCGACGGCGCTGCGCAGGCTTCGGGCCGCCCTCGCCGACACGGTCACGCTCGGGGTCCAGACGAACGCGGGCTTCCTGCGCCGGCTGCTGGCCCACCCTGACGTGGTGGCCGGCGACCTGGACACCGGACTGGTCGAGCGGGAGGCGGAGGGCCTGGTCCCGGACGGGGTGCCGGAGGAGGTGTACGAGGCGGCGGCGGCCGTCAGGCTCGCCGCTCTGGAGCCCGCGGCAGAGGGCTGGACCGACCCGTTCTCGGTGCCGAGCGGATGGCGGCTCGGCGGCACACCGAAGCCGGTCGGCTTCTCCCTGCGGGTCCTCGACCCCGTGGAGTACACCCCGCGCGGCACCCACACGGTCACCGCCGACAGGGTCGCGGTGACGCTCGACGGGGTGCGCCACACCTTCCACCGTGCCGCCGACTGGATCGGCCGCGACGGCGACGCCTGGCATGTGCGCGACCACGACCCGGTGGCCGCGTCTCTCACCGGATCCGCCCACGCGGGCGCCGATTCGCTGACCGCGCCCATGCCGGGCACGGTGACCGTCGTGAAGGTCGCCGTCGGCGACGAGGTGGCCGCCGGGCAGAGCCTGCTGGTGGTCGAGGCGATGAAGATGGAGCACGTCATCTCCGCGCCGCACGCCGGGACGGTCAGCGAGCTGGACGTCACCGCGGGCACGACCGTCGCCATGGACCAGGTCCTGGCGGTCATCACTCCCGCGGAGGAGACGGAATGAACACGTCCGAGCTCGGCCTGCCGATGCCCGTACCGGCCCAGGACCTGCCCGCACAGGTACGGATCTACGAGGTCGGCGCGCGCGACGGGCTCCAGAACGAGAAGGCGACCGTACCGACCGAGGTGAAGGCGGAGTTCATCCGGCGCCTCGCGGACGCCGGACTGGGCACGATCGAGGCGACCAGCTTCGTCCACCCGAAGTGGGTTCCCCAACTGGCGGACGCGGAGCAGCTGTTCCCGCAGGTCGCCGACCTGCCGGTGGCTCTTCCGGTGCTGGTGCCGAACGAGCGCGGGCTGGAGCGGGCGCTGGCGCTCGGCGCCCGGCACGTGGCCGTCTTCGCCAGCGCGACGGAGTCCTTCGCGAAGGCCAACCTCAACCGGACGGTCGACGAGTCGCTCGCCATGTTCGAGCCGGTGGTGAGCCGCGCGAAGGACGCGGGCCGCGCGGTCCGCGGCTATGTCTCGATGTGCTTCGGCGACCCGTGGGAGGGAGCCGTCCCGGTCCATCAGGTCGTCCGCGTCTGCAAGGCGCTGATGGACATGGGCTGCGACGAGCTGAGCCTCGGCGACACGATCGGTGTGGCGACACCGGGCCATGTGCAGGCCCTGCTCGCCGAGCTGAACGAGGAGGGCGTGCCCACCAGCGCGCTCGGCGTGCACTTCCACGACACCTACGGCCAGGCGCTGTCCAACACGCTGGCCGCCCTCCAGCACGGCGTCGCCACCGTCGACGCCTCCGCGGGCGGCCTCGGCGGCTGCCCGTACGCGAAGTCCGCGACCGGCAACCTCGCCACGGAAGACCTCGTATGGATGCTCCAGGGCCTCGGTATCGACACCGGGGTCGACCTCGGCCGCCTCACCGCCACGAGCGTGTGGATGGCCGGACAACTGGGCCGACCCAGCCCGTCCCGCACCGTCAAAGCACTCGGTCAAACGACTCAGTCCCACCAGGAGTGAACAGCATGTCCCTGGACCACCGACTGTCCCCCGAGCTCGAAGAACTCCGCCGTACGGTCGAGGAGTTCGCCCACGACGTCGTGGCGCCGAAGATCGGCGACCTCTACGAGCGGCACGAGTTCCCGTACGAGATCGTGCGGGAGATGGGCCGTATGGGCCTGTTCGGGCTGCCGTTCCCCGAGGAGTACGGCGGCATGGGCGGCGACTATCTCGCCCTCGGCATCGCCCTGGAGGAGCTGGCCCGGGTCGACTCGTCCGTGGCCATCACCCTGGAGGCGGGCGTCTCGCTCGGCGCCATGCCGATCCACCTCTTCGGCACCGAGGAGCAGAAGCGGGAGTGGCTCCCCCGGCTCTGCTCCGGCGAGATCCTGGGCGCCTTCGGCCTGACCGAGCCGGACGGCGGCTCGGACGCGGGCGCGACCCGTACGACGGCCCGGCTCGACCCCGAGACGGACGAGTGGGTCATCAACGGCAGCAAGTGCTTCATCACCAACTCCGGCACGGACATCACGGGCCTGGTGACGGTCACCGCGGTCACCGGCCGCAAGCCCGACGGCAAGCCGCTGATCTCCGCGATCATCGTGCCCTCCGGCACGCCCGGCTTCACGGTCGCCGCCCCGTACTCGAAGGTCGGCTGGAACGCCTCCGACACCCGTGAGCTGTCCTTCGCGGACGTGCGCGTCCCGGCGGCCAACCTGCTCGGGGAGGAGGGCCGCGGCTACGCGCAGTTCCTGCGCATCCTGGACGAGGGCCGCATCGCCATCGCGGCGCTGGCCACGGGTCTGGCGCAGGGCTGTGTCGACGAGTCGGTCAAGTACGCCAAGGAACGGCACGCGTTCGGACGTCCGATCGGCGCCAACCAGGCGATCCAGTTCAAGATCGCCGACATGGAGATGAAGGCGCACATGGCCCGCGTGGGCTGGCGCGACGCCGCGTCCCGTCTCGTCGCCGGCGAGCCCTTCAAGAAGGAGGCGGCGATCGCCAAGCTGTACTCCTCCACGATCGCCGTCGACAACGCCCGTGACGCCACCCAGGTCCACGGCGGCTACGGCTTCATGAACGAGTACCCGGTCGCCCGTATGTGGCGCGACTCCAAGATCCTGGAGATCGGTGAGGGCACGAGCGAGGTCCAGCGGATGCTGATCGCCCGCGAACTGGGGCTCTCCGGCTGAGTCCCGCGCGCTACCGGCACACCGCGGCCACCGGCCGGGCACCCGCCCGCCGGTGGCCGCAGCGCGTTCGGCGCCGCCCGTGTGTCGCCGCGTCAGCGGACGTACCGCACGGGCGGATCGCGGAGCGCGGATCTCGGACCCGGCCGGGCACCCGCCCCCTGGACAAGTGGTGAGGTTAGGCTAACCTACCTTCGAACTCGTCCGGCGGGCGTTACCCGCCCCGTGCCGAAAGCAGCCACACTCATGCCCAACGCCCGTGCCACCCACCTCACCCGTCGCGGCATCCTCGCCGCGGGCGGCGCCCTCGGCCTCGGTGCCGTCCTCGCCGCCTGCGGCGAGGACAACGACTCGAAAAGCGGTGGCTCGGAGTCGACGAAGGCCGCCGAGAAGTCGGGCCCGTGGACGTTCAAGGACGACCGCGGCACGACCGTGAAGCTGGACAAGGCGCCGGCGAACATCGTCGCCTTCACGGGTGTCGCCGCGGCCCTGTTCGACTACGGCATCGAGGTCAAGGGCGTCTTCGGCCCGACGAAGACCAAGGACGGCAAGGCCGATGTCCAGGCCGGCGACATGGACATCAGCAAGCTGACGATCCTCGGCAACGAGTGGGGCCAGTTCAACATCGAGAAGTACGCGGGCCTCGCCCCCGATGTCCTGATCTCGACGATGTTCGACACCGCGGGCACCCTCTGGTACGTCCCCGAGGAGTCCAAGGACAAGATCCTCAAGCTGGCCCCGAGCGTCGGCGTCTCCGTCTACGACGTGCAGATGCCCCAGCCGCTCCAGCACATGTTCGCGCTGGCCGAGTCCCTCGGCGCCGACGTGAAGTCCGCCCGGATCACCGAGGCGAAGAAGAAGTTCGAGACGGCCGCCGAGCGGCTGCGCAAGGCCGCCAAGGCCCGCCCCGAGATCAAGGTGCTCGCCGGCAGCGCGAGCCAGGACATCTTCTACGTCTCCGGCTCGAACCTCTCCATCGACCTGGAGTACTTCAAGGCGCTCGGCGTGAACATCGTCGAGCCCTCCGCCAAGGCCCTGAAGGCGAGCGGCGGCTGGTTCGAGAACCTGAGCTGGGAGAACGTCGACAAGTACGCGGCCGACGTCATCATCATGGACGACCGTTCCCAGACCATCCAGCCGGCCGACATCACCGAGGCCACCTGGAAGAAGCTGCCCGCCGTCAAGGCCGGCCAGGTCATCGCCCGGACGCCCGAGCCGATCCTCTCGTACGCCAAGTGCGCCCCGATCCTCGACCGGCTGGCCGAGGCCATCGAGAACGCGAAGAAGGTCGCCTGACCCTCCCTCCGTGTCCGCCTGACGCCATCTCAGGAGCACTCATGACGACGGCCGTGGCCGCCCCGTTCCGTTTCTTCTCCCTCAGGGTCGTGACGACGAGGCGGCTCGGCCCGTCTCTGGTCCGGGTGACCTTCGCGGGACCCGATCTGCGCGCGTTCCACTCCGACGGGCGCGATCAGTCCCTCTCGCTGTTCCTGCCGCACCCCGGCCAGAGCGAACCCGCCGTCCCCTTCGAGCTCGGCGACGACTGGTGGCAGGGCTGGCGCGAACTGCCCGACGACGTACGGGCGGTGATGCGCTCGTACACCCTGCGCGCGCTGCGCCGCGACCCCGACGAGATCGACATCGACTTCGCGCTGCACGGCACGGAGCCGGACGCGGCCGTCCCCGCGGGGCCCGCCTCGCGCTGGGCGGCCGGCGCACGGGCCGGTGACCGCGTGGTGCTGCTCGGACCCGCCGTCGAGGACAACCGGGCCATCCGCTTCCGGCCGCCCGCGGACACCGACCTGGTGGTCCTGTGGGGCGACGAGACGGCCGTCCCCGCCGCCTCCGCCATCCTGGAGTCCCTGCCGGCCGGACTGCGCGTCCGCGCCTGGCTGGAGGTCCATCACGCGGCGGACATCCAGGATCTGGTGACGGCCGCCGACGCGGAGATCACCTGGCTCGTCCGGGACGAGCACTCCGGCACGGGCTCCCCCGGCACTCCCCCGGCCCTGGACGCGCTGCGGACCGCGCAACTCCCGCCCGCCGAGGCGCCGTACGCCTGGATCGCGGGCGAGTCCGGCTGCGTGAAGGAGCTGCGCCGCCATCTCGTACGGGAGCGCGGCATCGACCGTCGCCGGGTCACCTTCGTGGGCTACTGGCGGCGGGGGCTGAGCGAGGAGCAACTGCGGGAGCGGGGCGAGTAGTTCGCGGTTTCCGGCCGCGGCCTCGCGAAAAGGTCCGGTCCGGGCGCACGCCACGAAAGACACAGGTGGGGCGGGGTCGCCGCTCGACTTAGGTTAGGCTAACCTAAGTTGAACGTCGCGACTTCGCCCTTTCTCCTGTCCCGCTCGGACTCTCCCCCGCACGGAGGACCCCCACATGCGCTCGCACCTGCTCAACGACACCACCGCGGACCGGTACCGCCGCTCCGTGACCGAAGGCGTCGAGCGGGTGGCGGCCAGACTCGCCACCACCGACCGCCCGTTCACGGGTGTCACGGTCGACGAACTCGCTCCCCGCATCGAGCGGATCGACCTCGACAAGCCCCTGCACGACACCACGGCCGTTCTCGACGAGCTCGAAGAGGTCTACCTCCAGGACGCGATCTACTTCCACCACCCGCGCTACCTCGCCCACCTCAACTGCCCGGTCGTCATCCCGGCCGTGCTCGGCGAGGCCGTCCTTTCCGCCGTCAACTCCTCGCTGGACACCTGGGACCAGTCGGCCGGCGGCACCCTCATCGAGCGCAGGCTCATCGACTGGACCAACGAGCGGATCGGTCTCGGCCCGGCCGCCGACGGGGTGTTCACCAGCGGCGGCAGCCAGTCCAACCTCCAGGCCCTGCTGCTGGCCCGCGAGGAGGCGAAGGAGGTCGGGGAGGACCGGCGGGACGGGAAGGCGGGGGACGGGCTCGGCAGGCTGCGCGTCTTCGCCTCCGAGGTCAGCCACTTCAGCGTCAAGAAGTCGGCCAAACTCCTCGGCCTCGCCGCCGACGCCGTCGTCTCGATCCCCGTCGACCACGACAAGCGCATGCAGACGGTCGCCCTGGCCCGCGAGCTGGAGCGCTGCCGGGCGGACGGCCTCGTCCCCATGGCCGTCGTCGCCACCGCGGGCACCACCGACTTCGGCTCCATCGACCCGCTGCCCGAGATCGCGGAACTGTGCTCCCAGTTCGGCACCTGGATGCACGTCGACGCGGCCTACGGCTGCGGCCTGCTCACCTCGCTGAAGAACCGGGACCGCATCGACGGCATCGAGCGCGCCGACTCCGTCACCGTCGACTACCACAAGTCCTTCTTCCAGCCCGTGAGTTCCTCGGCCGTGCTGGTCCGGGACGCCTCGACCCTGCGCCACGCCACCTACCACGCGGAGTACCTCAACCCGCGCCGCATGGTCCAGGAGCGCATCCCCAACCAGGTCGACAAGTCCCTCCAGACCACCCGCCGCTTCGACGCCCTGAAGCTGTGGATGACGCTGCGCACGATGGGCGCCGACGGCATCGGCGAACTCTTCGACGAGGTGTGCGAGTTGGCGGCGGAGGGCTGGAAGCTTCTCGCCGCCGACCCGCGCTTCGACGTCGTCGTGGAGCCCTCGCTCTCCACCCTCGTCTACCGCTACATCCCGGCCGCCGTCACCGACCCGGCCGAGATCGACCGCGCCAACCTGTATGCCCGCAAGGCCCTGTTCGCCTCCGGCGACGCCGTCGTCGCGGGCACCAAGGTCGGCGGACGCCACTACCTGAAGTTCACCCTGCTCAACCCCGAGACCACGAGGGACGACATCGCCGCCGTCCTCGATCTGATCGCCGGCCACGCCGAGCAGTACCTGGGAGAGTCCCTTGACCGCGCTTGCTGAATCCACGGACACGACCTACGACTTCGTGGGGATCGGGCTCGGCCCCTTCAATCTCGGACTCGCCTGCCTGACCGAGCCGATCGCCGAACTGAACGGCGTCTTCCTGGAGTCGAAGCCCCACTTCGAGTGGCACTCCGGCATGTTCCTGGAGGGCGCGCACCTCCAGACCCCGTTCATGTCCGACCTGGTCACCCTCGCCGACCCGACCTCCCCGTACTCCTTCCTCAACTACCTGAAGGAATCGGGCCGTCTGTACTCGTTCTACATCCGCGAGAACTTCTACCCGCTGCGGGTCGAGTACGACGGCTACTGCCGCTGGGCCGCGGACAGGCTGAGCAACGTCCGCTTCTCCACGACGGTCGCCGAGGTCACGTACGAGGACGGGCTGTACGTCGTGCGCACCGAGGGCGGTGACGTGTTCCGCGCCCGTCGCCTGGTCCTCGGCACCGGCACCTCTCCGCACGTCCCGGAGGCCTGCACCGGCCTCGGCGGCGACTTCATCCACAACTCCCGCTACATGCAGCACAAACGGGAGCTCCAGGCCAAGGACTCGATCACCCTCGTCGGCAGCGGCCAGTCCGCCGCCGAGATCTTCCACGACCTGCTGAGCGAGATCGACGTCCACGGCTACCGGCTGAACTGGGTGACCCGCTCGCCGCGCTTCTTCCCCCTCGAATACACCAAGCTGACGCTGGAGATGACCTCCCCGGAGTACATCGACTACTTCCACGCGCTGCCCGAGCCGACCCGCTACCGCCTCCAGTCGGAGCAGAAGGGCCTCTTCAAGGGCATCGACGGCGAGCTGATCGACGCGATCTTCGACCTGCTCTACCAGAAGAACCTCGGCGGCCCGGTCCCCGCCCGGCTGCTCACCAACTCCGCGCTCGAGACGGCGCGTTACGATCGGGGCACGTACACCCTCGGGTTCCGCCAGCAGGAGCAGGACAAGGACTACGAGCTGCGCTCGACGGGCCTGGTGCTGGCCACCGGGTACCACTACGCCGAGCCCGCGTTCCTCGCGCCGGTCCGCGGCCGGCTCCGCTACGACAGCCGCGGCAACTTCGACGTGGCCCGCAACTACGCCATCGACGTCACGGGGAGCGGGATCTTCCTCCAGAACGCGGGCGTCCACACCCACTCGATCACCTCACCGGACCTCGGCATGGGCCCGTACCGCAACGCGTCCATCATCCGCGAGCTGCTCGGCACCGAGTACTACCCGGTCGAGAAGACCATCGCGTTCCAGGAGTTCTCCGTATGACCACCACGACCGCAGTCGGCACCTTCACCGTCCGCCCCCTCGACCCCGTCGAGGACGCCCCCCTGCTGCACGGGTGGGTGACGCATCCCAAGGCCGCCTTCTGGATGATGCAGGGAGCGAGACTGCACGACGTGGAGCGCGAGTACATGGCCGTCGCGGCCAGTGAGCACCACGACGCGTTCCTCGGACTGCTGGACGGCGAACCCGTCTTCCTGATGGAGCGCTACGACCCCCGGTACGTCGAACTCGTCGGCCTGTACGAGCCGGAGCCCGGCGATGTCGGCATGCACTTCCTGGTCGCCCCGAGCGACACACCCGTGCACGGCTTCACCCGGGCCGTGATCACCGCGGTGATGGAGCAACTGTTCGCCGACCCGGCCACCCGCCGGGTGGTCGTCGAGCCCGACGTGGCCAACACGGCCGTGCACGCCCTGAACGAGGCGGTCGGCTTCGTGCCCGAGCGGGAGATCCAGAAGCCCGAGAAGAAGGCGCTGCTGAGCTTCTGCACCCGGGAACGGTTCGCGAAGGCGGTGGCCGCATGAGCCTCGCCGAGAGCGTCGCCCACCTCTCCCCCGAGCGCTGGGCCGAGGCCTGCCGTCTCCTCCTGCGCAAGGCGCTCGCCGAGTTCGCCCACGAGCGGCTGATCACGCCGCGAGCCCTGCCGGACGGCCGGTACGAGGTCCGCGGCGACGACGGGCTGACGAGCTACCGGTTCACCGCGACCCGGCGCCGGCTCGACCACTGGCAGGTGGCCCCCGAGTCCATCACCCGGCACCGCGACGGCGGCGAACTCCCGCTGTCGGCAATGGACTTCTTCATCGAGCTGAAGGAGTCGCTCGGTCTGAGCGACGAGATCCTGCCGGTCTACCTGGAGGAGATCTCCTCCACCCTCGCGGGCACCTGCTACAAGCTCGCCAAGCCGCGGATACCCGTCCGCGAGCTGGCCGGCGCCGGTTTCCAGGCCATCGAGACCGGGATGACGGAGGGGCACCCCTGCTTCGTCGCCAACAACGGGCGGCTCGGCTTCGGTGTGCACGACTATCTCGCCTACGCCCCCGAGACCGCGAACCCGGTCCGGCTGGTGTGGCTGGCGGCGCACCGCTCACGGGCCGCCTTCACGGCGGGCGTCGGCATCGAGTACGAGTCGTTCGTGCGGGACGAGCTGGGACCGGAGACGGTCGAGCGGTTCGCCCGGACGCTGAGCGGCCAGGGCCTCGATCCCGAGGACTACCTGCTCATACCGGTCCACCCCTGGCAGTGGTGGAACAAGCTGTCCGTGACGTTCGCCGCCGAGGTCGCCCAGCGGCGCCTGGTGTGTCTCGGCGAGGGCGACGACGAGTACCTGGCCCAGCAGTCCATCCGGACCTTCTTCAACACCAGCAGCCCGCACAGGCACTACGTGAAGACGGCACTGAGCGTCATCAACATGGGCTTCATGCGCGGTCTGTCCGCCGCCTACATGGAGGCGACGCCGGCCATCAACGACTGGCTGGCCCAGCTCGTCGAGAGCGACCCGGTGCTGAAGTCCACCGGCCTGTCGGTCATCCGGGAGCGGGCGGCCGTCGGCTACCGGCACCTGGAGTACGAGGCGGCCACCGACCGCTACTCCCCGTACCGCAAGATGCTGGCCGCGCTGTGGCGCGAGAGCCCGGTCCCCTCGCTCCAGGAGGGCGAGTCCCTGGTGACGATGGCCTCCCTCGTCCATGTCGACCACGAGGGCGCCTCGTTCGCGGCCGCGCTGATCGAGCGGTCGGGTCTCGCGCCGGTGGAGTGGCTGCGCGGCTATCTGCGCGCCTACCTCACCCCGCTGCTTCACAGCTTCTACGCCTACGACCTGGTCTACATGCCGCACGGCGAGAACGTCATCCTGGTCCTGGCGGACGGGGCGGTGCGGCGGGCGGTCTACAAGGACATCGCCGAGGAGATCGTGGTCATGGACCCGCAGGCGGTGCTGCCGCCCGCGGTCGAGCGGGTCCGGGCCGACGTCCCCGACGACATGAAGCTGCTGTCGATCTTCACGGACGTCTTCGACTGCTTCTTCCGCTTCCTGGCCGCCCAGCTGGCGGACGAAGGGGTCATCGGCGAGGAGGACTTCTGGCGGACGGTCGCCGAGTCGGTGCGCGCCTACCAGGATTCGATGCCCGAACTCGAAGACAAGTTCCGGCAGTACGACCTGTTCGCGCCTGAGTTCGCGCTGTCCTGCCTCAACAGGCTCCAGTTGCGCGACAACCGGCAGATGGTCGACCTGGCGGATCCGTCGGGCGCCCTTCAGCTGATCGGCACCCTGAAGAACCCGATCGCCGGGTTCTGAGCACCGGCTCGCGGGCCGCGGCCCACGAGCCCCGCGTACGGGCGGGCGCCCCGGAGACGGTCCTCCGGGGCGCCCGCCCTTTTTCGCTAGCCCGCCGGCCAGGGGACCTGGGGCGAGCGGTAGTAGCCGATACCCAGGGCGTCCCAGCGGGGTCCCTGGGCGGCGAGCCGCACCTTGTAGGTGTCCCAGTCGTGCGTCGAGGCCGGCGACCAGCCGAGCTCGGCGGCGCCGGGCAGCCTCGGGAAGGCCATGACGTCGATGTCGGCGGAGCTCCGGATCGTCTCCGTCCACAGCGGCGCCTCGACGCCCTTGACGGCCGAGGCGGGCACCCCGGGGAGGTAGCTCCCCGGGTTCCAGTCGTACGCCCGCCGTACCTCCACCAGACCGGCCCAGTCCTGCCCGAGCGGGGTGTCGGCGGTGTACTTCATGTCGAGGTAGAGCCGGTCCGCGGGCGACAGCACGACCCCGGTGCCGTTCCGCGCTGCCTGGGCGACCTGCTCCTTCTCCTCGGCGCTGGTGTCGTCGAGCCCCCAGTACTGCGCGATGGCGCCCTTCGCCGCGGTGGCCCCGGTCAGCTGGTGCCAGCCCATCACCTTCTTGCCGTACTTCGCGACGATCGGCTGCACCTTGTCCATGAAGGTCACGTAGTCGGCGTGGCTGGTGGAGTGCGCCTCGTCGCCGCCGATGTGGAGGTACGCGCCGGGGGTGATCGCCGCCAGCTCGCGGATCACGTCGTCCACGAAGGAGTACGTCAGCGGCTTGCCGACGCACAGCGAGCTGAAGCCGACGTCGGTGCCGGTGTAGAGCGGCGGCGCGACCCCGTCGCAGTTCAGGTCCGCGTACGAGGAGAGGGCTGCGTTGGTGTGCCCGGGCATGTCGATCTCGGGGACGACCTCCAGATAGCGGGAGGCCGCGTAGCGGACGATCGCGCGGTAGTCGGCCTTGGTGTAGAAGCCGCCCTGCCCGCCGCCGACCTCGGTGGAGCCGCCGTGGGTGGCGAGCCGGGGCCAGGAGTCGACCGCGATGCGCCAGCCCTGGTCGTCGCTCAGGTGCAGATGCAGCTTGTTGACCTTGTAGAGCGCCAGTTCGTCGATGTAGCGCTCGACCTGGGCGACGGTGAAGAAGTGCCGGGAGACGTCGAGCATGGCACCGCGGTAGGCGTAGCGCGGGGTGTCCTTGATGGTGCCGCCGGCGATCAGCCAGGGTCCGTGCCGGACGGACCTCTTCTCGACGGCGGCGGGCAGCAGCTGACGCAGGGTCTGGACGCCGTGGAAGAGGCCCGCGGGCCGGCCGGCGGTGATGGTGACGCCCGAGGCGCCGCTGTCGAGCCGGTAGCCCTCGTCACCCAGTCCCTTGCCGCCGAGCCGGAGCCGGATCGCTCCCCCGCCGTGCGAGCCGACCGGCAGCCGGTAGCCCGTGGAGGGCCGCAGGATGCCCGCGAGGTACTCGCCGACCGCGCGGGCCTCGCGCGAGTCGTCGACGCGGATGCGGGTGTCACCGGTGATGCGGTACGGGGATCCACCCGGGGCGACGGAGGCCGGGGCCGGGACGACGCGGCCCAGCGGAGCGGCGGCCGCCGTGTGCGGTGCCGCGCCGACGAGCGAGATGCTGGCCGCCGCCACGAGCAGCAGCGTACCGAGAAGGCGGGGCGTTCTGCGGTGCTGTCTCACATGCGCTCCCTTCGGTGCCCGGCGCCGGCTCTCCCGGCCGGTCCTCGGCCGCTCTCCGCGCCGTGCCCCTCATATGTGGTCGAGACGTCTGATTGGTCGAGACCACTCTGCCGCAGACACGGTGGAACAATCCCCGTCATGGCGGAAATCATCCAGCGGGACGGCACGTGGATCTTCGACGGCGACGCTCTGCGGCTGACGCCGGGCCGGGACAGGAACGTCGGCCTGCTGCGCCGGACGCTGGGTGAACTCACCGTGCCGCTCGGCGCGTTGGCGGGTGTCTCGCTGGAGCAGGGCAGGAAGGCCGGGCGGCTCAGGCTCCGGCTGCGCGACGGCGCCGATCCGCTGCTCCAGGCGACCGGCGGAAAGCTCGCGGAGCCGAACGACCCGTATCAGCTGGCGGTGGAGGCCGACCGTCTCGGCGTCGCCGAGTACTTCGTGGACGAGGTCAGGGGCGCGCTGCTCCTCGACGAGGTCCCCTCCGGCCCGGTGGACGGCTATCTGCTGCCCGGCCCGGCGGTGCCGCTGTCCGCTTCCGCGGGGGACGGCACGGCGAGCTTCGACGGCGAGCGCGTACGGCTGGAGTGGAACTGGAAGACCGAGGACGCGAAGTCCGCGTCGGGCACCCGGACCCTCGCGCTCGGCGAGATCGCGGCCGTCGAGTGGCGCCCGGCGGCCGGGCTGGAGAACGGCTGTCTGCGCTTCACCGTGCGCGGCGCCCGTACCGAGGCCCCGCCGAAGTACGACCCCAACTCCGTGGAGCTGTGGGGCTTCAAGAGGGACCCGCTGATGGCTCTGGTCGCGGCGGCCGTGCAGGCGAGGCTGCCGCATCCGGCGACGCCGGCCGGGCAGCGGCTCGACGAGGAGCCGGCCGGGCAGGCTCCGGCCCCGGAGCCGGAGCCCCGGGCCGACCACGACGCCCTCCTGCGCAGGCTGCGCGAACTGGGCGAGCTGCGCAAGGAGGGCGTCCTGACGGACGAGGAGTTCACACTGGCCAAGCAGGCGGTCCTCAAGCGCCTGTAGGAACAGGCGGGCGAGGACCGCCGCTCACGGGAGCCGGCCGCCGGTCAGGGAGGCGGTACACCCCGCCTTCCGGGCGTACCTGGTGCCTGCGGACCGGTGGTACCCGGCGTGCCCGGGTGCCGGTGCTGCCCGGGAGCTACTTGGCCCGGCGGGCGACCGTGAAGCGGTCGACCTCCGCACCGGTCTCGGCGATGCCGCGGACCGTCAGGGTGGCCAGGCGCCCCTTCGAGGCCGGCTGGACGTCGACGCGCAGGAACGAGTAGTTGAGGTAGCGCACGCGCGACCAGGCGACCGTCTCGTTCTGCTTGCCGTCCTTGAGGTTGACGAAGGAGGCGACGGACTCGACCTCGTTCTCCTTGCCCTCGTAGGACTCGGGAGCGCTGAACGCGTACAGGCTTCGGCCGGCCGCGCCCGCCGTCACGTACACGACGCCCTCGGTCTCGGTGTACGCCGTGCCGCCGATCGGCAGCTTCTTGGTGACCGCGTTCGCCTTGATGACGTCCGTACGCTCGTACTGGTGGTTGTGGCCGTTGATCACCAGGTCGACGGTGTACTTCTCGAACAGCGGCACCCACTCCTGTCGCACGCCCCCCTCCGAGGCGTGCGCCGTGGAGGTGCAGTACGCGCAGTGGTGGAAGAAGATCACGACGAAGTCGATGTCCTTCGACGCGCGGAACTTCTTGAGCTGGGCCTCCAGCCACTTGGTCTGGGTGCCGCCGGAGATGCCGAGGTTGGCCGGGATCTCGAAGCTGACGTCGTTGGCGTCCAGCGAGATGATCGCCGTGTTGCCGTGGACGAAGGAGTACACGCCGGGCAGGTTGGCCTTGTCGGGGCCGTTGTCCGGAAGCGTCCAGCGGGCCTCCTCGCCGCCGTAGCCGTTGGGCGAGTACCAGGCCTCCATGTCGTGGTTGCCGTACGCCGGCATCCACGGCACCTGCTTGGCGACCGTCTCCGTCTGGGCGAGGAACTGGTCCCAGATCCGCGAGTCGAAGCCGGTGTCGGCGGTCTTGCCCTGGCCCGCCGGGTCCGCGTACGCGATGTCGCCCGCGTGCAGGTGGAAGGCGGGGTTCTGGGCGAGCAGCAGGGCGTCGTTGGCGAGGCCGTGGTAGCCGACGCCCTCGTCGCCGAAGGCGGTGAAGGTGAAGGGCTCGGCGTGCGAGGCCGCGGTGGTGAAGGTACCGAGGGTGCCCAGGAGGTGGGGCGCGGCCGGGTCGAAGCCCGCGTGGCCGACGCCGTAGTAGTAGGTCCTGCCGGGGCGCAGGTGGGTGAGCCTGGCGTGCAGGTAGTACTGGGTGTGGTCGCCGCTCGCGCCCACGCCGGCCGGGGTGTAGAGGGTGCGGACCTCGGCCTCGATCTTGCGGGAGAGGTCCCAGGGGTGGGCGCCGATGCGGATGTAGGGCTTGGCGACGGCGACCGGCACCTGCCAGGAGACGGTCATCTCGGTGCGCGGGTCGTTGCCGAAGGCGAGGTGACGGCCGAAGGGGGCGACGAGGGCGCCGTCCACCTTCTCCGTCGAGGTCGGGGCGGCCGTCCGCTGCGAGGGGACGGCGGCCTGGGCGGCGCCGGGTACGAAGGCTCCGCCGGCGACGGCACCGATGGTCACGGCGCCGCCTCTGATCATGTTGCGCCGGGAGAACTTGGCGCGAAGGTACTCGTGCTGCTCGGCCATGGTCATCTTCTCGGCGAGCCGCTCGGGTACGCCCATGCGTGGAGTGTCCATGAGCCCTGAAGTTGCTCCAGGCAATCGACGGGCCGCAAGACGCCGGATGGACAGCCTGTAAACAGCGGCCCATAAGAGATTCAACACCCGCTTGCCCGATATCGGGCAGGATTCTTGCGAATCGCCTTCCGGTACCCCAGGATCAACGGGTGCACGACGAACTCGTTGATCATTTGACGCGGTCGACCCCCCTCAACCGGGGCGAGGCGCTGCGGGTGGTCCAGGACGTTCTCGCCTACTTCGACGAGACGGCCCAGGAGTTCGTCCGCCGCCGCCACCGCGAGCTCCAGGCCCAGGGCCTGGTGAACGCGTCGATCTTCGAGCGGATCGAGGCGGACCTGAAATATCGCGCGGTCGCGCCGCCGGAGCTCACGCTCAGGCAGCTGCGCCGCATCGTTTACGGCTGAGGGACTCTACGTATATGTGCGGAATCGTCGGATACATCGGCAGGCGTGATGTGACCCCGCTGCTCCTCGAAGGCCTTCAGCGCCTGGAGTACCGCGGCTACGACTCGGCGGGCATAGTCGTGACGTCCCCGAAGTCGGCCGGCCTGAAGATGGTCAAGGCGAAGGGCCGCGTCCGCGACCTGGAGGCGAAGGTCCCCAAGCGTTTCGCCGGCACCACGGGCATCGCCCACACCCGCTGGGCCACGCACGGCGCCCCCTCCGACGTGAACGCGCACCCGCACATGTCCGGCGACAACAAGGTCGCCGTCGTCCACAACGGCATCATCGACAACGCCTCCGACCTGCGCAAGAAGCTCGAGGCCGACGGCGTCGAGTTCCTCTCGGAGACCGACACCGAGGTGCTCACCCACCTGGTCGCCCGCTCCCAGCAGGAGAAGCTGGAGGACAAGGTCCGCGAGGCCGTGCGGGTCATCGAGGGCACCTACGGCATCGCGGTGATGCACGCCGACTTCCCCGACCGCATCGTGGTCGCGCGCAACGGCTCCCCCGTCGTGCTCGGCATCGGCGAGAAGGAGATGTTCGTCGCCTCGGACATCGCCGCCCTGGTCACCCACACCCGCCAGATCGTCACGCTGGACGACGGCGAGATGGCCACCCTCAAGGCCGACGACTTCCGCACGTACACCACCGAGGGAACCCGTACGACGTCCGAGCCGACCACCGTCGAGTGGGAGGCCGCGTCCTACGACATGGGCGGCCACGACACGTACATGCACAAGGAGATCCACGAGCAGGTCGAGGCCGTGGACCGGGTGCTGCGCGGCCGGATCGACGACCGGTTCTCGACGGTCCACCTCGGCGGCCTGAACCTGGACGCCCGTGACGCCCGCGCCGTGCGCCGCGTCAAGATCCTCGGCTGCGGCACCTCGTACCACGCGGGCATGATCGGCGCCCAGATGATCGAGGAGCTGGCCCGCATCCCCGCGGACGCCGAACCGGCCTCCGAGTTCCGCTACCGCAACGCGGTCGTCGACCCCGACACCCTCTACATCGCGGTCTCGCAGTCCGGTGAGACGTACGACGTGCTGGCCGCCGTCCAGGAGCTGAAGCGCAAGGGCGCGCGGGTGCTCGGCGTGGTCAACGTCGTCGGCTCGGCGATCGCCCGCGAGGCGGACGGCGGCATGTACGTGCACGCCGGCCCCGAGGTCTGCGTCGTCTCGACGAAGTGCTTCACCAACACCACCGTCGCCTTCGCGCTGCTCGCCCTGCACCTCGGCCGCACCCGCGACCTCTCGGTCCGCGACGGCAAGCGGATCATCGAGGGTCTGCGCAGGCTGCCCGCCCAGATCGCCGAGATCCTGGAGCAGGAGGACGAGATCAAGAAGCTGGCCGAGCAGTACGCCGAGGCCCGCTCGATGCTCTTCATCGGCCGCGTCCGGGGCTACCCGGTGGCCCGTGAGGCCTCGCTGAAGCTCAAGGAGGTCTCGTACATCCACGCCGAGGCCTACCCGGCCTCCGAGCTCAAGCACGGTCCGCTGGCGCTCATCGAGCCGGCGCTCCCCACCGTCGCGATCGTCCCCGACGACGACCTGCTGGAGAAGAACCGCGCCGCCCTTGAGGAGATCAAGGCCCGCAGCGGCCAGATCCTCGCCGTCGCGCACCGGCACCAGGAGAAGGCCGACCAGACGATCCTCGTCCCGAAGAACGAGGACGAGCTCGACCCGATCCTCATGGGCATCCCGCTCCAGCTCCTCGCCTACCACACGGCGCTGGCGCTCGGCCGGGACATCGACAAGCCGCGCAACCTCGCCAAGTCGGTCACCGTCGAGTAGGCACCACCGGGCGGACCGCCGGCCGGCGGTCCGCCACCCCGTCCGTCGCCGCGCAAGTCCCCGGCCGGCGGCCGGACATGAACGGTCCCCGTGCGCACCACCCGCGCACGGGGATCGTTCTTCAAGGGGCCGGAGCCGCCCAATACCCCGGCCCGCGCCGAGGTCAGCCGGTGGCCGTCACCCCCCGGCCGGCGGCGCGTCGCGGAAGCGCGGTGGGCCAGTGGGCGAGAGCCGCGGTCGCCGCGTACCAGGCGACCGCGCCGGCCGCGACGGCGAACCAGCCGCCGGCCTTGCCCAGGCCCGTGCTGTCCGCGAAACGGCCGACGGCGAGAAGCAGCAGGGAGACGAAGAAGAGTCCGTAGGCGCCCTGTCCGAGGGTGTCCCCGCCCGCGAGGGCGAGCGAGAGCACGACGAGCGCGAAGAGCAGCAGGAAGAGTCCCGCCGCGTTGTCGGAGACCTGGCCGCCAGCCGAGACGGCCCAGGTGAACCAGAGGGCGCCGAGACCCGTGAAGGCCGTGCCGTTGGCCGTGTCACGGTCGCGGAAGGCGAGGAGACCGGCGACGAAGAGCGCCACGCCGCCTACGTAGTGGGCCAGTGACACGGCGTCAGCCGCCGTCACTCCGTCGATCAGGCCGGTGTACCCGAGGCCGAAGGCCAGCAGGGTCACACCGAGCGCGAGTCTTCCTACGATCGTGGTGGTGCTTCCCGCAGAGACGTCGTTGTCCACGGCGGGCTCCCTTCATACCTGTGCAGTTGTGCTGCGCCGTACCGGTCACCGCGTAGGACCGGCGTCCCGTATATGCCCTTCACAAAGGCACAAACACCTCTACGCGCCAGTAGGTTCACTCACCGCACAGAGAGGGCGGGCCGTCACCCCGGACTCGTCCCACCAAGGAGGAGTGGCGCCGCACAGGCCCGTCCCACAGGCCCGCCCCACAGGAACGGACGGGGCCTCGGGGAGGAACGGGGCGTCAGGGGATGACGATGACGGGGCGCTTGGCGCGCTTGGCGAGCCGCCCCGCGACCGAGCCGAAGATGCGCCCGACGATGCCGTGCGTGGAACCCACGACTATCGCGTCCGCCTCGTACTCCCGTCCCACTTCCTCGAGTTCGTGGCAGATGTCGCCGCCGCGCTCGACCAGGATCCAGGGCACCTCGGAGAGGTATTCGGCGCAGGCGAGCTCCAGCCCGAGCACCTCGGTGCGGTGGTCGGGGACGTCGACGAAGACAGGCGGCTCGCAGCCCGCCCACACGGTGGTGGGAAGCCGGTTGGCCACATGGACGATGATCAGGCCCGAGCCCGAGCGGTGGGCCATCCCGATCGCGTAGGCGAGGGCACGCTCGCTGGACGTCGAGCCGTCGAATCCGACGACGACGCCGTGCTTGAAGGCGGGATCGCAGGACTGGCGGGGTTCTTCCGCCGCCAGGGGCTCGGCCGCCGTGGGATCGGCGAGCGGGCGCTTGCGGTCCGCGGGATCGAAGAATTCGTGACCGGCCATGGGTGTCTCGGCGTTTGGATCCTCGTGTGGGGACGACAACGAACGGCAGAGCTGTGTCTGGGAAACATCTTCCCAACCCCATACCCCCAAGGGTACGGCGGCACGCCTCCTCTGCCCAGATCCCGCGCGCCTTACGCGGCATTCCAGGGAGCATGCACGAGAGGCCGCCCGTAACGCAATGGTTGCTGCCCCGTACAGGCGGTTTGCGCAGGACTCCGCGTGAATTTGCAGCGGCTCCCGGGAACCGGGAATTCCGCCGCCGGACAGGACCGGGCCGCCTCCTTCCGGACGCACGCTCCACCCGCCGGGCAGTGACCGGCAGGTCGAACACGCGTTGAACCGGTCGCAGCCGCCACGGAGAAGGCAGGCCATGGAGATCACACGCCGTGGAGAGCACGGAGAACACCGGAGCATCAGGGAGCAGCACGTGTCCGGACCCGACGCCTCCCCCCGCTCCTCCACACCCTTCGCCCCCTCCGTCCCACCGGCTCACCCCACCGCCTCCCCCTGGCCCGCCGCACCCTCGGCCGCACCCCACGGACCGCAGCCGGGATCGCGATCGGGAACACGCTCCGGTTCGCGCGCCCCGGCGCCTCCCCCGGCGGACACGGTGACCGACGTGGTCCGCTGGGCGGCCTTCAGCTGCGTCCTGGTCCCGGCGGTCCTCCTCTGGTACGGCGACTCGCTCGCCGGAGCGGCCGGTACCGCCCTCGGACTCGCGGCCCTGACGGGGGTCTGTGTGATCCTGCTGCGCCGGTGCGAACGGGGGGCCGCGCTCCTGGCCGCCGAGCGGCGGGACCCGTCGCACTCGGGCGCACGCCGGCGCACCCCGCAGCAGCGCGGACGCCACGGGAGGACAGGTCCGGGAGCCGCGGGGAGCGTGGGGGCAGGGGGACACGCGAGCGGAGCCGGGCCCCGGGTCGGCCCATGGGGCGGGAACGGCACGGGAGTTCACCGAGGCGGACGTCACAGTGGGGGGAACAAGCGGGTCGACTGACCGGTTTGCGCGTACACCTACGCTTCTTTTCAGCCAACTTCCGGCAGTGGCGCATCCCTTGCTCGAACGACCCCCCAACCCCCGTTCGACCTGCGGCTAAAGGCCTACGGAGGGCCCACGCACCCTACGTGGATTGGCCACCGCCACGAGGCGCACTTCCCTGCGGCGCCCACGAGTGCAACGCTTCGTGATCGAATGCTTCACGCCAAGTTGCCATGTCGACATTCTGCGGAGTACCGAACTGGTCACCTTGGCGCGACCGGACACAGTAGATTCGATCTTGTCTTACGGCGGGGGACTCGTGCAGGACCGAGGGGAAACGTGCAGGAGCGACACAACCGAGGAGCCGCGACCACCGAGGGGGGCTTAGAAGTCATCTCATTTGGTTCGATAGGCTGTCGATCGTGGTTTCGATCGTTGAGCGGCTGGTGCCGGATGAGTTGTGGGAGTTGTTCCAGCGGGT
>NZ_JBEXGX010000038.1:0-72220 GCF_040607495.1 Streptomyces sp. NPDC005281
GACGGTGACCGTCAGATGGCGGGCCGAGAACGAGACCTCACCGGTGTCGACGAACTCCTCGAGCCGGTCCCCGACCAGGCGGAACGTCGAGTGGCAGGTCACCCGGGCGCGCCCTCCACCGTGAAGCCGATCACCGTGCCGCCGCCCTTTCGGGGGTAGGCGAACGGGGTGCCTCCGTGGGCTGTGGAGACCTCGCGGACGATCGACAGGCCGAGGCCCGAGCCGGGGAGGCTGCGGGCGTCGGCGGCCCGGTAGAAGCGGTCGAAGACACGCATGAGGTCGTCCTCGCCGATGCCGGGGCCCCGGTCGAGGACCTCGACGCGGACCGGGCCGTGTGTGTGACGGCCAGAGGAGCCCAGGGGGCCGGTGGCGACTGGGTGGGGCGTGGGGCTCGCCGGGGTGCCGGGCTGGGCGGGGTCGGTGGGACGGGCCGTGCCCGTCTGCCAGGGCGTGCCCGGCTGGCGGGCAGGGCCCGTCACCACGACCTCGATCGGCGCCGCTCCGCCCCGGTCGAACTTGGCGGCGTTCTCCACGAGGTTGGACACCGCGCGCTGGAGGGCGCTCGGGCGGCCGTCGACCGTGGTGTCGCCGGTGGTGCGGACGGCGATGTCCCGGCCGGTGCGTCGGCGCGCGACGATCGCGACGTCCTCGGCGAGTTCGGCGAGGTCGAGCCGCCGTACGGGCTCGGTGTCCGACTGGCCGGCGGCGAGGGCGACGAGTTCGTTGACCAGGTCGGTCAGTTCCCGGGACTCCAGGGCCAGGTCGGCGACGAGTTCCTCGCGGGCGTCGGGCGGCAGTTCGTCGATCCGGCGGAGCATGGAGATGTTCGTACGCAGCGAGGTCAGCGGCGTACGCAGTTCGTGTCCCGCGTCCTGGACCAGGCGGCGCTGGTCCTCCTCGGACTGGGCGAGGCGGCCGAGCATCCGGTCGAAGGACCGGCCGAGCCTGGCCACCTCGTCGTGACCGGTGACGGGCACCTGGATGCCGAGCCGGCCGGTGCGCGCCACGTCCTCCGCGGCCCCGGCGAGCCGGACCAGGCGCCGGGTGATGCGCCGGGCCAGCCACCAGCCGAACAGCCCGGCGGCGATCACGACGGCCCCGACGAGCAGCACCGTCCGCTGCTGGAGCTCGCGCAGCAGGTCCTCGGTGTCGCTGAACTGCTGGGACACCTGCACCGCACCCCGTGCGCCGCCGAGCGAGACGGTCGCCAGGCGGTAGCGGTCGCCGGCGACGTCGACGTCCTTGTGCTCCTCCAGTTTGCCCGCCTTGGCGTCGTCGGAGATCGCCCGGTCGTGGCTGTCGACGGGCAGTGGCGGAATGCCGTGGTCGACGATGGCGCCCTTGGGCCCGAGCACCTGCACGTCGGTGCGGCTGGGCCGGATGATGTCGTCGAGGGGTCCGTCGTGGTCCGGGTCGGAGGAGGCGAAGTCGCTCGGGTCCAACGGGTGCTCACGCACCTGGTCGCGCAGGTCCTGCACCACCTCGGCGAAGACCGTCTGCTGGTCGACGCGCACCAGTCGCGCGGCGGCGTCGTAGCTCAGGAACCCGACCAGGACCGTGACGGCGGCGGCGACGGCCGCGAAGGACACGGTGAAGGTGGCCCGCAGGGAGGACACCTGCCGCAGCCGTCGTCGCACTCAGTCCTCCCTCAGGACGTACCCCACGCCCCGAACGGTGTGGATCAGGGCCGGGGCGCCCGGCTCGTCGAGCTTGCGCCGCAGATAGCCCACGTAGACGGCGAGGTTCTTGGAGCCGGGGCCGAAGTCGTAGCCCCAGATCCGGTCGTAGATGGTGGAGTGGTCGAGGACGATGCCCGCGTTGCGGACGAGCAGTTCGAGGAGCTCGAACTCGGTGCGGGTCAGTTCCAGCTCGCGCTGTCCGCGCCAGGCCCGGCGGGCCTGGATGTCCATGCGCAGTTCGGCCGCGGAGATCTGTGTGCCGGACGTCTGGGGTTCCCGGGGCGCGGGCGTCGGCGTGTCCTCGTCGAGGGCGCCGTTCCCGGTGCGGCGCAGCAGGGCGCGCAGCCGGGCGAAGACCTCCTCGACGTCGAACGGCTTGACGACGTAGTCGTCGGCGCCCGCGTCGAGGCCGGCGATGCGGTCGGCGGTCTCGACGAGCGCGGTGAGCATCAGGATCGGGGTGCGGTCGCCCTCGGCGCGCAGCACGCGGCAGACCTGGAGGCCGTCGATGCCGGGCATCATGACGTCGAGGACGAGGACGTCCGGCGGGGTCCGGTGGGCCTGGGCCAGCGCTTCCACCCCGTCGGCCACGGCTGTCACCTCGTAGCCCTCCAGAGTCAGTGCCCTTTCCAGGGCATGGCGGATGGCGCGGTCGTCCTCGGCGAGCAGTACGTTCTGGGGCACCCGACCAGTCTGCCAAGCCGTTGGCGTGATGCGACCTGGTGAGCGGGTCCGCGGCCGGCCTTCTTACCGGCCTCTCACCCCTTCCCGGTGTGTCGGACGTGTCCGGATAGGTCTGCGGGCTCCGTCCGGCCCGCGTGAGCCGGCCTGGTTTCGTCCGGCCCCCGCGTCAGCCGACGTGGACCCGGGGCCGCCGTGCGCGGTCGGGTTCGGCCTCGCGCAGGACTTCCCGGGTGACGGGGGCCACCTCGCCCTGGCCGAAGAGGAAGAAGCGCAGGAAGTTGGCGAAGGGGCTGCCCTCGGTCCACTCGAAGTAGATGTGCGGGATGCGGTCCGTGGTGTCGCGGACGTACAGCAGCAGGGCGGCGAGGGCGTTGGGGATGGAGGCGGACTCCAGGGTGATGACGCGGTAGCGGCCGTGCAGCACCTCGCCGCGCACGTTCATGACCGACTCGAACTCCGAGGGGTCGCCCACGGTGACCTCAAGGAAGACGAAGTCCTCCTGGGCCGGGAGATCGTGGTCGGCGCGGATCTGCTCGATCTTCTCGCGGTACTCGGTGATGTCGCGCTTGTCGGGCTCGTTGGCGATGAAGCGGATCCGGCGGCTGGCGATGTCCCGTACGAACCGCTGGGCCATGTCGTCCATGCTCATGCTGGTCACCCGCAGCTCGAAGGCGCGGGCGAGCCGGGAGAGGAAGGAGACGAGCATGATGCCGGCGATGAAGCAGGCGCCGATCTTCACACCGTCGGGGCGCTCGATGACGTTGACGACGGTCGTGTAGAGGAAGACCGCCGAGATGACGGCGAAGCCGACGGTCCAGTGTTTCTGGCCGGCCTTGTGGGCGGCGATGGTGACGGCGATGGCGGCGGAGCTGATCAGGACGAGGACACCGGTGGCGTAGGCGCCGCCCTGCTTGTCGACGTCGGCGTCGAAGATCCAGGTGACCAGGAACGCGACCAGGGTGAAGACGATCACCATCGGGCGGACGGCGCGGGCCCAGTGGGGGGCCATGCCGTAGCGCGGGAGATAGCGCGGCATGAGGTTGAGGAGCCCGGCCATGGCGGAGGCGCCGGCGAACCACAGGATGCAGATGGTGGAGACGTCGTAGACCGTGCCGAAGGCGTTGCCGAGGTACTCGTGGGCGAGGTAGGCGAGGGCGCGGCCGTTGGCCTGGCCGCCCGGCTGGAACTCCTTCTCCGGGATCAGCACGGTGGTGATGAAGCTGGTGACGATCAGGAAGACGCTCATGATCACGGCGGCGGTGGTCAGCAGTTTCTTCGCGCCGCGGATCCGTCCGGTCGGCTTCTCCTCGGTGTCGCTGGCCTCGCCCTCCACGTGCGGCATGACCGCCACACCGGTCTCGAAGCCGGACAGGCCGAGCGCGAGCTTCGGGAAGACCAGCAGGGACACCCCGATCATGGCGAGGACGTTCCCGTGTTCGGCGGTCAGCGCGGTGGACCAGTCGGTGACGAGGTGCTCGTGGGTGGCGACCTCCCAGACTCCCGCGACGGCGACGACGACGTTGAGGGCGAGGTAGATGCCCACCAGCACCACCGCGACGCCGATCGCCTCCAGGAAGCCCTTGAGGAAGACGGCGCCGAGCAGGGCCACCAGGAACAGGGTGATCACCAGCTGCTTGTCGTGCAGCGCGCTGTTCAGATGGGGGTTCTCCACCAGGTGGGTGGAGGCGTCGGCCGCCGAGAGGGTGATGGTGATCAGGAAGTCGGTGGCGGCGAAGCCGAGCAGGGTGAGGACGAACAGCTTGCCCTTCCAGAAGGAGAGCAGGCGTTCCAGCATCGCGATGGAGCCCTCGCCGTGCGGGCTCTCCTCGGCGACCCGGCGGTAGACGGGCAGGGCGCCCGCCAGGGTGACGATGACGAGCACGATGGTCGCCACGGGGGACAGCAGTCCGGCCGCGAGGGCGGCGATGCCGGGCTGGTAGCCGAGGGTGGAGAAGTAGTCGACGCCGGTCAGGCACATGACGCGCCACCAGCGCTGTCCCTTGTGCACGGGCGCGGGCTCGGCCGGGCCCGGCAGTTGGCGGCCCTTGGTCTTGCCCATGTCGGACAGGCCTTCCAGCATCCACGCCCGCAAGCGGCTCGGCGGGGCGGGCTCGGTGCTGGCCATCGGTGACTCTCCTGACGTACGTCTCTTCGAACATTCCGGCCATCGAGGAGACGGCGCCCATCAGCGTATGCAGAGAGTGATCCAAGGGCCCAAGCGTCCAGGGGCCTCAGGCGTCAAGCTTGCGTTAAGACCCGCTGGTGGCGCATCACGAGCGCGCCGGGAGGGGTGGGGTTCGTCGCCCGTTCAGGTGCCCGTCGGTTCACGGTCCGCGGCTACCGGGTCCGTGGCCGTGGTGGCACCGGTGGTTCGCCGCGTCGGACGGAGCCCGGTGCCCTGGCCGCCGGCCGGTCGGCGTGGGCGGAGGAGGTCAGCTGCCAGGGCACGCTCGTCACCATCACGCCCGGGGTGAAGAGCAGCCGGCTCTTGAGCCACAGGGCGGACTGGTTGTGGAGGAGGTTCTCCCACCAGTGGCCCACGACGTACTCGGGGACGAAGACGGCGACGACATCGCGCGGGCTCTCGCGGCGCACCGAGCGGACGTACCCGACGACCGGCTTGGTGATCTCGCGGTACGGGGAGTCGACGATCTTCAGGGGTACGTCGATGCCGTACTCCTCCCAGTGCCGGCGCAGCTCGGCCGTCGCGTCCGGGTCGACGGAGACGGTGAGCGCCTCCAGCCGGTCGGGATGGATGGCGTGCGCGTAGGCCAGGGCCCGCAGTGTCGGCTTGTGCAGCCTGGACACGAGCACGATCGCGAACACCCGGGTGGGCGGCAGGAGTTCACTGTGCGGGTCGGTGACCGCCAGCTCCGCCGCCGTGCTGTCGTAGTGGCGCCTGATCGCGCGCATCGTCACCCAAAGGACGGTCGCCGCGAGGACGGCGAGCCATGCGCCCTGGGTGAACTTGGTGGTCAGGACGATGAGGAGGACGAGTCCGGTGACGACCGCGCCGACCGCGTTGATCAGACGCGCGGTGTGGTGGCGCCGGCGCGTGGCACCGTCGGGCTCGCCGCGCAGCTCGCGGTTCCAGTGCCGCACCATGCCGAGCTGGGAGAGCGTGAAGGAGGTGAACACGCCCAGGATGTAGAGGTGGATGAGGCTGGTGACGTTCGCCCGGTAGCCCCACAGCAGCAGGCCAGCGACGATCGCGAGGGCCAGGATGCCGTTGGAGAAGGCCAGCCGGTCGCCGCGGTTGTGCAACTGGCGTGGCAGATAGCGGTGCTGGGCGAGGATGGAGGACAGCAGGGGGAAGCCGTTGAAGGCGGTGTTCGCGGCCAGGATCAGGACGAGGGCCGTCACGGTCTGGATGAAGTAGAAGCCGGGGCTGTGTTCTCCGCCGAACACGGCCGCCGCGATCTGCGCGATGACCGTGCGCTGGGTGTACGTGGCGCAGTCGCCGTCCAGCCCGGTGAGCCGGCACGCGTCGTCGGTGATGTGCACCTTCGAGACCAGCGCCAGGGTGGTGACGCCGGCGAACATGGCGATCGCGAGCCCTCCCATCGCGGCCAGGGTGGTGGCCGCGTTGCGCGACTTGGGCTTGCGGAACGCGGGGACGCCGTTGGAGATCGCCTCCACACCGGTCAGCGCCGTGCAGCCGGAGGAGAACGCGCGCAGGACCAGCATCAGCAGGGCAAGGCCCCTCAGGTGCGCGTCGGCGGGGTCCGGGGTGATCCCGTACGCGGCGCTCGCGGCGAGCGGCGGGTTCCCGAGGGCGTACCGGACCAGGCCGGTGATCACCATGATCAGGACGCCGCCGATGAACAGATAGGTCGGCGCGGCGAAGGCCCGACCCGACTCGCGTACGCCCCGCAGGTTGATGGCGGCCAGCACCGCCACGAAGACGAGCGCCATCAGGACGCGCTGGTGGGCGAGCCCGGGGAGCGCCGAGATGATGTTGTCGACGCCCGAGGCGACCGAGACGGCGACCGTCATGACGTAGTCGACCAGGAGCGAGGCGGCGACGACCAGACCGGCCGAGGGGCCCAGGTTCGTGGTCGCCACCTCGAAGCTGCCGCCGCCGCTCGGATAGGCGTGGACCACCTGCCGGTACGACAGCACCACGACGGCCATGAGTGCCACCACCGCCCCGGCGATCCACGGCGTGAAGTGCAGGTACGCCAGCCCGCCGAGGGTGAGGACCAGCAGGATCTCCTGCGTCGCGTACGCCACGGACGACAGCGGGTCGGAGGCGAAGACCGGCAGGGCCAGCCGTTTGGGCAGCAGCGTCCCGGTCAGTTCCTCGCTGCGCATGGCGCGGCCGATCACCAGGCGTTTGAGGATCCCCGTCACGTTGAGCACGGGCGGAGGTTAAGCCCGCCGGGATGGGGCGGGCGTCCCCGACACTCGGTCCGGCCCGACCTTCGGCTCAGCCCCTTCACACGGTCCGGCCCCGGCCTGCGGTCCTGCCCCGGCCATCAGTCCAGGCCCGAGACCCTGAACACCGTCCGCGCGGTCTCGCGGTCGATCCGCTCCGAGACGTCGCGCAGGGCCGTCTCCCCGCGGGTGAGGGTGCCGCGCCGGGCGGAGATCCGGGCGTCCTCGTCCAGGCGGTGCCACAGTTCCGGGTTGGACACCAGCACACCGGGGTCGATCTCCAGCCGCGCTCCGAAGGCGTCGCGCAGGACGAGCCGCTGTCCGACGCCTTCCGGGCAGCGCACGGAGACCAGGTGGTCGGTCCGTACCCGGCGGGTGCGGAGCGGACCGCGTGCGGTCAGCCAGCCCTCGCCCGCGGCGATCCGCGTGGGGTACAGCACGAGGAGGAGCAGCGCCGCGAGCGCGAGCCACAGAAGGACGCGCGGGCCGGTGAGGGTGCCGGCGGCCCCGTCGATCAGTACCAGCAGGGCGAGGAACGCGCCCGCGCAGCGGATCGAGCAGCGCAGGTCCCGGGCCCAGAGAAGGTCGTGCGCGACCTCCTCGGCCGGTGGCGGGGACACCTCGGCCACGCTCCACGCATCGTCGCGCCGTTCCATACCTCCGAAGGTAGTGAACCGCGCCGCCGCGGGCGTCATGGCTTGACGGATCTTTGATGAGCCGTGGCGTCAACGTTGCGACAAGGCCCGCCGTGCCCTGTATGGGATGTGTCAAAGGCGTGCCGAGCCCCGTATGGGAGGCGTCAACGGTGGCCGGATCCGGCCGGTGAGGGGTTTTGCTCTGACTGTCAGTTCAGAACCGAACCTCACCTAGGAGCTCCGATGGCCGACGTGGCCTTCGTCGTCACCACGATCGCGGTGTTCGCGCTGGTGGCCCTCGTCGCCAAGGGGGTGACGAAGCTGTGACCGCCGAGAACATCGTCGGCCTGATCGTGGCCGTCGCCCTGCTGGGCTATCTCGTCCTCGCCCTCATCCTCCCGGAGAGGTTCTGACGGTGACACCGATTTCCCTCGCGACGGGCGCAATGAGTCCCGTCCTCGCCGGAGCGCTCCAGATGCTCGCCCTCACGGCGGCACTGGCACTCGCCTACCGGCCCCTCGGCGACTACATGGCCGGGGTCTACTCCTCCAGCAGGCATCTGCGTGCCGAGAAGTGGATCTACAAGGCCATCGGCGCCGACCCGGACACCGAGATGCGCTGGCCCGCCTATCTGCGCGGTGTCCTCGCCTTCTCCGCCGTCAGCGTCCTCTTCCTGTACGTCCTCCAGCGCGTCCAGGGCCATCTGCCCGGCTCGCTCGGCTTCCGGTCCATCGACCCGGACCAGGCGTTCAACACCGCCGCCTCGTTCGTCACGAACACCAACTGGCAGTCGTACTACGGCGAACAGGCCATGGGACATGTCGTGCAGACCGCCGGTCTGGCGGTCCAGAACTTCGTCTCGGCGGCCGTCGGCATAGCCGTGGCCGTGGCCCTCGTGCGCGGCTTCGCCCGGTCGCGCACCGGTGAACTCGGCAACTTCTGGGCGGACCTGGTGCGCGGCACCGTGCGCATCCTGCTGCCGCTGTCCGTCGTCGCCGCCATCGTCCTGGTGGCGTGCGGCGCCATCCAGAACTTCTCCGGCATCCACGAGGTCGGCCAGTTCTTCAACGGGCACGGCGTGGGCGGCTCGCAGCAGTGGAACGGCGGCGCGGTCGCCTCGCAGGAGGCCATCAAGGAGGTCGGCACCAACGGCGGCGGCTACTTCAACGCCAACAGCGCCCACCCCTTCGAGAACCCGACCCCGTTCTCCAACCTCTTCGAGATCTTCCTGATCCTGGTGATCCCGTTCTCCCTGACCCGCACCTTCGGTGTGATGGTCGGCTCGGTGAAGCAGGGTTACGCGATCCTCGCCGCGATGGTCACCATCTGGATCGGCTTCACCGTCCTGATGATGGCGACCGAGTTCCACCACCACGGCCCGGCCCTCGACATCGCGGGCGGGGCGATGGAGGGCAAGGAGACCCGCTTCGGCGTCGGCGGCTCGTCGATCTTCGCGGTGGCGACGACGCTCACCTCGACCGGCGCGGTGAACTCCTTCCACTCCTCGTTCACCGGACTCGGCGGCGGAATCACCATGCTGGGCATGCAGCTCGGGGAGATCGCGCCCGGCGGCACCGGATCCGGCCTCTACGGCATGCTGATCATGGCGGTCATCGCGGTGTTCATCGCCGGTCTGATGGTCGGCCGCACTCCCGAGTACCTGGGCAAGAAGATCGGCACCCGCGAGATCAAGTTCGCGGCTCTCTACATCCTGGTCACCCCGGCGCTGGTGCTCGTCTTCACCGCCGCCGCGATGGCCCTGCCCACCCCGGGCCACTCGACGCTCAACTCCGGGGCGCACGGATTCTCCGAGATCCTCTACGCCTACAGCTCGGGCGCCAACAACAACGGCTCGGCCTTCGCGGGTCTGAGCGCCGACACTCCGTGGTTCAACACCACCATCGGACTGGCCATGCTGCTCGGCCGCTTCCTGCCGATGGTGTTCGTCCTCGCGCTGGCGGGCTCGCTCGCCGGGCAACGGCCGGTCCCGGCGACCGCGGGCACCCTGCGCACCGAGAAGCCGCTGTTCACCGGTCTGCTGGTGGGCGCGATCCTGATCATCACCGGCCTGACCTACTTCCCGGCCCTCGCCCTGGGCCCGCTGGCCGAGGGGCTGGCGTCATGACCACTCGTACCGAGAACCAAGAGGACTCGATGTCCACACTCACCCCGGCCCGGGCGCCGCACAGCGATGTGCCGACCGGCCACAAGGACGAAGGACGGGTCGGCGGGGGCATGTTCGACGCCCGGCAGCTCGTCACGTCCCTGCCGGAAGCCTTCCGCAAGCTCGACCCCCGGGTGATGGTCAAGTCGCCCGTCATGTTCGTCGTCCTCGTCGGCTCGGTGCTGACGACCGTCTTCTCCTTCAAGAACCCCGGCGACTGGTTCGGCTGGGCGATCAGCGCCTGGCTGTGGCTCACCGTCGTCTTCGCCAACCTGGCGGAGGCCGTGGCCGAGGGGCGCGGCAAGGCGCAGGCGGACACCCTGCGCAAGGCCAAGACCGACACGGTCGCACGACGGCTCTCCCCGGACGGCCGCTCCGAGGAGCAGGTGCCCGGCACCGGGCTGCGCGTCGGTGACCTCGTGGTCTGCGAGGTGGGCGACATCATCCCCGGCGACGGTGACGTCGTCGAGGGAGTGGCCTCCGTCGACGAGTCGGCCATCACCGGTGAGTCGGCCCCGGTCATCAGGGAGTCCGGCGGCGACCGGTCGGCCGTCACCGGCGGCACGAAGGTCCTCTCCGACCGGATCGTCGTCAAGATCACGACGAAGCCGGGTGAGACCTTCATCGACCGGATGATCGCCCTGGTCGAGGGCGCGGCCCGGCAGAAGACGCCCAACGAGATCGCGCTGAACATCCTTCTCGCGTCCCTGACCATCGCCTTCCTGCTCGCGGTGGCCACCCTGCCGCCGTTCGCCGACTACGCCGGCACGCACCTGACGATGGTCGTGCTGGTGGCCCTGCTGGTCTGCCTGATCCCGACCACCATCGGCGCCCTGCTCTCCGCGATCGGCATCGCCGGCATGGACCGGCTGGTGCAGCGCAACGTGCTCGCCATGTCCGGGCGGGCGGTCGAGGCCGCCGGTGACGTCTCGACGCTGCTGCTGGACAAGACCGGCACCATCACGCTCGGCAACCGCCAGGCCGCGGAGTTCGCCCCGGTGACGGGGGTGACCGAGGCCGAGGCCGCGGATGCCGCCCAGCTCTCCTCGCTGGCCGACGAGACGCCCGAGGGCCGCTCGATCGTCGTACTCGCCAAGGAGAGGTACGGGCTGCGCGAGCGCCATCAGGGCGAGCTCACCGGCGCCGAGTGGATCCCCTTCACGGCCCAGACCCGGATGTCCGGAGTGGACGTCGACGGCCGCAGGATCCGCAAGGGCGCGGCCGGTTCGGTCATCGCCTGGGTCAAGGAGCGGGGCGGCGAGGTCTCCGAGGACGCCGGCGCCCTCGCGGACCGGATCTCCGAGGCGGGCGGCACCCCGCTGCTCGTGGCCGTCGAGGACACCCGCGGCGCACGGGTCCTCGGCGTGATCCACCTCAAGGACGTCGTCAAGGAGGGCATGCGCGAGCGGTTCGAGGAACTGCGCCGCATGGGCATCAGGACCGTCATGATCACGGGCGACAACCCGCTGACGGCCAAGGCCATCGCCGAGGAGGCGGGTGTCGACGACTTCCTCGCCGAGGCCACCCCCGAGGACAAGATGGCGCTCATCAAGCGGGAACAGGCGGGCGGCAAGCTCGTCGCGATGACCGGCGACGGCACCAACGACGCCCCCGCGCTCGCCCAGGCCGACGTCGGCGTGGCCATGAACACCGGAACCTCGGCCGCCAAGGAGGCCGGGAACATGGTGGACCTGGACTCCAACCCGACCAAGCTCATCGAGATCGTCGAGATCGGCAAGCAACTGCTGATCACCCGGGGTGCGTTGACGACGTTCTCCATCGCCAACGACGTGGCGAAGTACTTCGCGATCATCCCGGCGCTGTTCGCCGCGGTCTACCCGGGCCTGGACAAGCTCAACGTCATGCACCTGTCCTCGCCCGACTCCGCGATCCTCTCCGCGGTCGTCTTCAACGCGCTGGTCATCATCGCGCTGGTGCCGCTCGCCCTGCGGGGAGTGCGCTACCGGCCGGTCAGCGCCGACCGGCTGCTGCGGCGCAACCTCGGGATCTACGGTCTCGGCGGCCTGGTGGCCCCGTTCATCGGAATCAAGATCATCGACCTGCTCATCTCTCTGATCCCCGGGATCGGCTGAAGGACCATGAACAACTCCGTCACGAACACCGCCCGCCTGCTCGGCGCCGCCCTGCGCGCCCTGCTCGTACTGACCGTGGTGACCGGCGTCCTCTACCCGCTGGCGATCACAGGCATCGCCCAGGGACTGTTCCCCGGCAAGGCCAACGGCTCCGAGATCAAGTCCGACGGCAGGGTCGTCGGCTCCTCCCTCATCGGACAGCAGGGATACAGCCTGGACTACTTCCAGCCGCGCCCCGCGAACGGGCTCGGCGAGAACTCCGTCAACACCCAGTACAAGCTGCTCCTGTCCGGTGCCACCAACCTCGCCGCCGACAACAAGGACCTGATCAAGCAGGTGGAGAAGGCCAAGGCCGAGGTGATCAAGGAGAACTCCACCGCCGGTTACACCGTCAGTCCCTCCCAGGTCCCCGCCGACGCCGTCACCTCCTCCGGCTCCGGCCTGGACCCCGACATCTCCCCGCTCTACGCCGGCCTCCAGGTCCACCGGATCGCCGAACGCAACCACCTCTCCGTCGCCCGGGTCCAGAGACTGGTCGACGATCACACGGAGGGCCGGACCCTCGGCTTCATCGGCGAACCCCGGGTCGGCGTCCTCGAACTCAACATCGCCCTCAAGGCACTTGTGGCCAAGGGCTGACAGGTACGCGTACGGCGGCCAGTCGCGGTTTCCGCGGACCGGCCGCCGTACGTCGGATCAGGCGAGATGGGCGAAGACCACCAGGTTGTCGGTGTAGTCCTTGACGGTGCGGTCGTAGGTGCCGGCGCAGGTGATGAGGCGGACCTCGGCATCGGGAGTGTCGGCGTACACCCGGTCGTCGGGAAAGGCGTCCTTCGCGAAGGTCTCCGCGCTGTCGACGACGAAGGACGCCGTCCGGCCGTCGGACCGCTCGACGCTGAACTTGTCGCCCTTCTTCAGGTCTCCGAGACCGGCGAACACGGCGGCGGAGGTCTTCGTGTCGACGTGCCCGGCGATGACCGCCGTACCCACCTCACCGGGGGAGACACCCTTGGCGTACCAGCCGACCATGTTCGTGTCGTTCGCGGGCGGGGGCTGGAGCTTGCCCGTGGCGTCGAGGGCGAGCTCGGTGAAGGGCGCGTCCACCGAGATCTTCGGGATGAGCAGCCGGATCGGCTCGGCTCGAGGGAGGTGTCTCGCGGCCGGGCGGTCGTTGGAGGGCGAGGCCGAGGAGAGCGGCGGGTGCGAGTGCAGGGGGGCCGCCGCCGCGGGCGAAGCGGGGGAGGGGCCGGACGGTTCGTCCTGGCGGTGGAGCACGTTCGTGGCCACGAGGACCGCGATGCCGGCGCACCACACGACCCAGGTCGCACGACGCCGGAAGGTCCGCTCGGGTTTGGTGTGCGGGGTCTCGGCAGGAGAGGACAACCGGGCTGCCATCGGGTACCACCTCATCGGGTCGGGGCAGCGAAGCGGAGCGGACTGGGCGGGGACAGCGGGACCAGGGACGACAACTGCGGGAACTGCGGGACTGCGGGAACTGCGGGAACGGCAGAAGGCGCGGGAACGGCAGAAGGTGCGGGAACGGCGGCATCGGCTTCAACGGCGGCAACAGGGACAAGAGCGGCAACAGAAGCAACGGAAGCAACAGAAGCAACAGCGGCAAGAGCGGTGGAAGCTGAGGGAGAGACCGGCCGGGCCGCCACAGGGTGAGGGGGCGGCGGCCCGGACCGCTATGTCGTCAGGCATGGTCAGGCCACACCACCCTGGGCGTTCTTACGGCGCAGCATGTAGACGCCCGCGGCCGCGAGGCCCAGGACACCGATGCCGCCGGCGGTGACTCCGGACGTCGTGGCGAGACCGCCGCCGCCGGTGTGCATGCCGCCGTGCGGCTTGTCCGTGGACTCCTTGCTGCTCGAGTCCCACGAGCCCTTGTCCGTGCCGGAGTCCCAGGACCCGCTGCTGTGGTCGGAGCTCGAGGAGTCCTTGTCCTTGTAGGTCTCCGGGTCGTACTTCTTGTCGCCCTTCGAGGAGTCGTCCGTCTTGACGGACATCAGCGCACCGCCGCCGGTGTGGACGCCGCCTTCCGGCTTCTCGTGGTGCCAGCTGGGCTTGCCGTGGTCGCTGTTGCTGTCGTGCTCCTTGCCGTATCCGGAGTCGTCGTGCTCCTTGCCGTAGCCGGAGTCCCCGTGCTCCTTGCTGGAGCCGGAGTCCTCGTGCTCCTTGCTGGAGGACGACGAAGAGGAGGAGGACGAGGAGTCGCTGTGGTCCCAGTCGCCGCCGGCGGCGGCGTACGCGCCCGGGGCGGCGATCGCGAGAGCGGCGGTGGCCGTGGCGGCGGCCAGGAGCATGCGGGCAGATCGCATCGTGTGAGTCCTTCCGTCAGGACCGGGCAGCTGACTTCTTGTCAGCAGACGAAAACCCGGTGCGACGTGATCCACCGTCAATCCGAAGTGGCGAGCGCACCACCCGAGAAGCCCGCCCGGCCCACGACCTGGGTCCCGCCCGGCGCCGGCCCTGACTGCGTCCGGAACCGGCCCCACCTCTCTGACCTGCTGATTCGCTGTGCTCACGGGCCGTCGGGCGGCAGTGGGCGGCACCTCACGGATGACCCGATCGGCGGCGACACGTCTGCCTGGCCCGGTTGGGCCGTGCGGGCCGTCACCGTCAGATCCCGGTGCACCGGCCGCTGTTGTCCTTGGCCGAGCCGTGAACGATTCATGGCCGAGTCATGTCCTTCGATGCGTCACGTCGCGCCCGGCCGCGTGGGCGGGAGCCGAACCCCCCTCCTGGCACACTGATCGTCCGTACGGACGGGAGAGCCGGCCATGGGAAACGGGCGGAAGATCACGGTGGTGACCGGCGGCAGCCGCGGCATCGGGGCCGCCGTCTGCCGGCGGCTGGCCCTGGAGGGGCACGACGTCGTCATCGGCTACCGCTCCGACCGCGCGGCGGCCGGGACGGTGGCCGCCGCCGTCACGGACGCGGGCGGGCGCGCCCTTCCGGTGGCCGTGGACACGTCCGACCCCGCCGCGGTCGACGCGCTCTTCGACGCGGCGGCCGGTGAACTCGGGCCGGTCACCGGCCTGGTGAACAACGCCGGCGTCAGCGGACCCAACGGAGTGCTGGCCGATGCCGACCCCGACGGCATGCGGGACGCCCTGGCGGTCAACGTCCTCGGGTATCTGCTCTGCGCGCGCCGTGCCGTACGGGAGATGACCGCGTCCGGCGGGGGCGCGATCGTCAACATCTCGTCCGCCGCGGCGACCCTCGGCAGCCCGGGCCAGTACGTCCACTACGCCGCCGCGAAGGCGGCCGTCGACGCCCTGACCGTCGGCCTGTCCAAGGAAGTGGCCGCCGACGGCATCCGTGTGAACGGTGTGGCGCCGGGCACGGTCTGGACCGACTTCCACGAGGACCCGCGGCGCCCGGCCCGGGCGGCCGCCACCATCCCCATGGGCCGCGCCGGCCGCCCCGAGGAGATCGCCGGCGCGGTGTCCTGGCTCCTGTCGGACGACGCCTCGTACACGACGGGCGCGGTGCTCCGGGTGGCGGGCGGGATGTAGGCGACGGGGATCGGGGCCGGCCGCTCAGGCGCGGATGGGCCGGCTTGGCGATCTCCCGGGCGGTGTCCAGGAGCACAGGGCCAGGGCCTCCGGCGGCCGGCTCGGGAGGTGAGGGCCCGGATATCACCGCCGGATCGCTCAGGTGCCCGCCGGGGCATGAAAAGGCGGGGTCCGAGAACCCCGCCCGAAACCAACGGAACCCTGACTCAGGGCCACACCAGGCAGTACGGCTGGTGTCCCGCCTCGTGCAGGCGGTGTGAGAAGTCCTGCCACTCGTGCAACAGCTGGTAGACGTTGAAGGCGTCGCGCGGGCCGCCCCGGTCCGGGACGGTGGACCAGATGAAGGCGGCCGCGCCCACGGCCTCCTCGCCTATGCCGCGCAACGGGTCGACGACGGTCATCGGGAGCTTGACCACGGCGTAGTCGGGGTGCAGGACGACAAGTTCGAGCGGCGGCACCTTGTTCAGGGGGACGCCTTCTATGCCGGTGAGGACCATCGCGGCCATCGTCTCCGGCTTGATCTTGGTGAACATGCCGTTCATGCCGAGTTCGTCGCCGCCGAGTTCCTCGGGGCGCATCGAGATCGGGACCCTGGCGGCCGTCGCGCCGTCCGGCGCGCCGAAGTATTTGTACGTCACCCCCACTCGGCCACCATTCCCGCTCTCCGCCCGCAGTCGTTCGACCGCGCGATCGATCCGCTCGTCGGGGTCACCCTGCGATCCCCGTGTCTGTCCCGCTCTGCCGGCGGCTTCCTCCGCCTCACGCCGGTGCTTCCCCCGCCGGGCACGCCGAGGGTTGAGGTCATCGGTCCCCTCGCCCAGTCCGCCACCGCGATGCATATCTCCACCCGACTGCTTTTCTAAGTCGCGCGACCCCCGCCACGCAACCCGATCATCGTGACAGTGACCTCCCCCACGTTCGCACGCCGAAACGTGCGCCGAAACACCTGTCGGCGGGATCTTCGCGGCCCCTGAACACCGTCGTTCATGTGAGCTGTCCGTTCGTGGCCCAGTTTCGCAGATGGCCGGGGGAAGGGACCCGGTTGTCCTGCCGGGCTCCGTCACACCGGCCCGGCGATGGCCGGGATCATTCCTTTGTCGAGCCGTACGTCGGGCCGGGCCGGTCCGTTCACGGCGCCCCGCTGTTCCCCTCACGGCCCACCGGGGCCCCTGGCCTACCCTGAGGAGGTCCCAGCCCCCCGGAGTCGGAGAAGTCGCAGGTCATGACCGAACTGCCATACCCCTACGAAGCCCCAGCCTCGCAGTCGCTGTTCGACCGTGCGGCGGCCGTCACACCAGGTGGCGTGAATTCTCCGGTGCGCGCCTTCCGGGCCGTGGGCGGTACGCCCCGGTTCATGGTGTCCGGTACCGGTCCGTATCTGACCGACGCCGACGGCCGTGAGTACGTCGACCTCGTCTGCTCCTGGGGTCCGATGATCCTCGGGCACTCCCGCCCCGAGGTCATCGCGGCCGTTCAGGAGGCCGTCGCACGCGGTACCTCCTTCGGTACACCCGGTGAGGGGGAGGTCGCCCTCGCCGAGGAGATCGTCGCCCGCGTCGAGCCCGTCGAGCAGGTCCGGCTCGTCTCCAGCGGTACCGAGGCGACCATGTCGGCCATCCGGCTCGCCCGCGGGTTCACCCGCCGCACCAAGGTGATCAAGTTCGCCGGCTGCTACCACGGCCATGTCGACTCGCTGCTCGCCGCGGCGGGCAGCGGGGTCGCGACCTTCGCGCTCCCGGACACGCCCGGCGTCACCGGCGCCCAGGCCGCCGACACGATCGTGCTGCCCTACAACGACCTCGAGTCCGTGCAGGCCGCGTTCCACGCGCACCCCGGCGAGATCGCCTGTGTGATCACCGAGGCCTCGCCCGGGAACATGGGTGTGGTGCCGCCGGCGCCCGGCTTCAACCAGGGCCTCAAGGACGCCTGTGCGAAGAACGGCGCACTGTACATCTCTGACGAGGTCATGACCGGCTTCCGTACCAGCCGGGCCGGCTGGTACGGGATCGACGGCGTACGTCCCGACCTGATGACGTTCGGCAAGGTGATGGGCGGTGGCTTCCCGGCCGCCGCGTTCGGTGGCCGGGCGGACATCATGGCGCACCTCGCGCCGGCCGGGCCGGTGTACCAGGCGGGCACGCTCTCGGGCAATCCCGTCGCGACCGCCGCCGGGCTCGCGCAGTTGCGGCTGCTCGACCAGGCCGCGTACGACAAGGTCGACGCGGTGTCCGAGCGGATCCAGGCGCTGGTGACCGAGGCGCTCGCCAAGGAGGGCGTGACCCACCGCCTCCAGCGCGCCTCCAACATGTTCTCGGTGTTCTTCACGGGACGCGAGGTGCGCGACTACGAGGGCGCGAAGGCGCAGGAGTCCTTCCGCTACACCGCGTTCTTCCAGGCGATGCTGGCGCGGGGCGTCTACCTGCCGCCGTCCTCGTTCGAGTCGTGGTTCGTGTCGACGGCCCATGACGACCAGGCGGTTCAGAGGATCGCCGACGCCCTTCCGGCGGCGGCGCGGGCAGCGGCGGAGGCCACGGCATGAGCGAGACCAGCGGCAACAACGGCGCGGACGACATCACCGTCGTCCACCTGATGCGGCACGGCGAGGTCGCCAACCCGGAAGGGGTGCTCTACGGGCGGCTGCCCGGCTATCACCTGTCCGAGCTGGGGCGGCAGATGGCCGACCGGGTGGCCGAGCACCTCAGCGCGCGCGATGTCACGCACGTCGTGGCCTCGCCGCTGGAGCGGGCCCAGGAGACGGCCACGCCGATCGCCAAGGCCCACGGGCTCGACCTGGCGACCGACGGGCGGCTCATCGAGGCCGACAACGTCTTCCAGGGCAAGACCTTCGGTGTCGGTGACGGCGCGCTGCGGCGGCCGGAGAACTGGAAGCACCTCGTCAACCCGTTCAAGCCGTCCTGGGGCGAGCCGTACGTGGACCAGGTCGTCCGCATGATGGGGGCGCTGGACGCCGCCAAGGACGCGGCACGCGGCCACGAGGCGGTTGTGGTGAGCCATCAGCTGCCGATCTGGATCGTCCGCAGCTACGCGGAGAAGCGGCGGCTCTGGCACGATCCGCGCAAGCGGCAGTGCACCCTGGCGTCGTTGACGACGTTCACCTACCGCGGCGACAAGATCGTGTCCGTGGGCTACACCGAGCCCGCGCGCGATCTGGTTCCGGCTCATCTCCTCGCGGGCGCCAAGCCGGTGAAGGGGAAGGGCAAGGCGTTCGGGGCCTGACGGTCAAAACCGAAGAGCCGGGCTAAATGGGCGCATCTTCGTAAAATCATATAAATCCGCGCGCGTTAAACGGAACCCCCGACTTCGTCGTGCCCTCTCATGGGATACAAGCTGAGAGTCAGCTGAGAGGGTGCGATGAAAAGAGGACCGTATGCGCGACGTCAGCCGAAGGGGAATGATCGGCCTCGGTGCGGGTGCGGCGACCGCGCTCGGACTCGCCGCGTGCGGCACCACCTCGGGTAAGGGCTCCGCGGATCATCCCGACCCCTCCGCCACGGCCGGCACCGGCCGGCCCGGCGCCCCCAAGAAGCCGGCCGCGCGTCTCATCGGCGACGGCTCCACCGCGTACACCGGCAAGCAGCCTCGCCAGCCGCAGGCCCCCGTGCCGCTGGAACCCGGCCAGACCCCGCCGCAGTTCGTGGTCTTCTCCTGGGACGGCGCCGGAGAGGTCGGCACCGGCCTCTTCGACCGCTTCCTCCAGCTCGCCGAGCAGAACGACGCGCACATGACGTTCTTCCTCTCCGGGCTGTACCTGCTGCCCGAGTCGAAGAAGCGCCTCTACGACCCGCCGAACAACCCCCGCGGCGCCTCGGACATCGGCTACCTGAGCGACGAACACGTCCGCTCCACGCTGAAGCTGGTCCGTCAGGCCTGGCTCGACGGCCACGAGATCGGCACCCACTTCAACGGCCACTTCTGCGGCGGCTCCGGCTCGGTCGGCAACTGGACGCCCCGGCAGTGGACCAGCGAGATCGAACAGGCCAAGTCCTTCATCACCGAGTGGCGCACCAACACCGGCTGGACCGACCTGCCCCCGCTGCCCTTCGACTACGAGAAGGAGCTCATCGGCGCCCGCACCCCGTGCCTGCTCGGCCAGGACAACCTGCTGCCCGCCGTCAAGGAGCTCGGCTGGCGCTACGACGCCTCCTCGCCCGGCGGCGTCCAGCGCTGGCCGCAGAGGAAGGGAGGGCTGTGGGACCTGCCCCTTCAGGCGATGCCCTTCCCCGGGCACCGCTTCGAGGTCCTCTCGATGGACTACAACATCCTCGCCAACCAGTCGGTGGCCACCACCCGGGCACCCTCGTACAACTACCCGGGCTGGCGCACCCAGGCGTCCGCGTCGTACGTGGCGGGATTCAAGCGGACGTACGAGACGAACCGGGCGCCCTTCTTCATCGGCAACCACTTCGAGGAGTGGAACGGCGGCATCTACATGGACGCCGTGGAGCACGTGTTCACCCACATCGCCCGGGAGAAGCAGAAGGGCGGCGACGTGCGCATGGTCTCCTTCCGCCAGTTCGTGGACTGGCTGGACGTCCAGCGGCCCGAGGTGCTCGCCAAGCTCCAAGCGATGGACGTCGCGGAGGAGCCCGTCGGGGGCTGGCACCGCTACCTCCGGGGACAGGCCGCCTGAAATGCGGGTTTCCGCCCGCAAGGGGGGTGCGGAAGATCCCCGAATCGGGCATGCGAAACTTTTCACATGAGTGCCGCCTGCCGCGCAGACCAGCGCCCGAACCGCCCCCGCGCCGCCCTGTACACCGCGGGGGCCGCCGTCGCCGCGCTCCTGCTGTCCGCGTGCGGATCCGGCGGCACCTCGGGCGGCGCGGACAACAGCAACTTCGTCCGCGGCAAGGACGGCATCTCCACCGTCGCCAAGGGGTCCAGGGCCACCGCCCCGGACCTCTCGGGCAAGACCATCGACGGCAAGCAGCTCGACGTCGCGGACTACAAGGGCAAGGTCGTCGTCCTCAACGTCTGGGGCTCCTGGTGCCCGCCGTGCCGCGCCGAGACCCCGAACCTGGTCAAGGTCGCCAAGGAGACCGCAGCGCAGGGCGTGCAGTTCGTCGGCATCAACACCCGTGACCCCAGCACCTCCCCGGCCAGGGCCTTCGAGAAGGCACAGGGCGTCCCGTACCCCAGCCTGTACGACCCGACGGGCAAGCTGATGCTCCGCTTCAAGAAGGGCACGCTCAACCCGCAGACGATCCCCTCCACGATCATCATCGACCGGAACGGGAAGATCGCGGCCCGCACGCTCCAGGCGCTCAGCGAGGACAAGCTGCACGAGATGCTCGCCCCCGTCCTCGCGGAGAAGTGACCGAAGTGTCCCTTCTCCAGGCCTCCGTGAACCTCGCCGCCCCGACCGACATGAACACCACGGTCTACAGCGGCGCCCTGCTGCTCGCGCTGCCCATCGCCGTGCTCGGCGGGCTCGTCTCCTTCTTCTCGCCGTGCGTCCTGCCGCTGGTGCCCGGCTATCTGTCGTACGTCACCGGAGTCAGCGGCACGGATCTGGCGGAGGCCAGACGGGGACGGATGGTCGCCGGGGCCAGCCTGTTCGTGCTCGGCTTCACCGCCGTGTTCGTCTCCGGCGGCGCGCTGTTCGGGTACTTCGGCTCGACGCTGCACGAGTACAACGGCACGCTCAGCAAGGTCCTCGGCGGACTGATGATCGTGATGGGTGTGTTCTTCATGGGGCTGATGCCCTGGCTCACCCAGCGCGAGTTCCGCTTCCACCGGCGGCCGGTGACCGGGCTCGCGGGTGCGCCGATCCTGGGCGCGCTCTTCGGCATCGGCTGGACGCCGTGCCTGGGCCCGACGCTCACCTCCGTCACCGTGCTCTCCATGGACCAGGCGAGCGCCGGGCGCGGGGCCATACTGACCGTTGCGTACTGCCTCGGCCTGGGAGTGCCCTTCGTCCTCGCCGCGGTCGCCTTCCGCAAGGCGCTCGGTGCGTTCGGCTGGGTGAAGCGCCACTACGCCTGGGTGATGCGGATCGGCGGCGGAATGATGATCGTGACCGGCCTGCTGCTGCTCACCGGTGCCTGGGACGGCATCGTGCAGCAGATGCAGACCTGGTCCGACGGCTTCACGGTAGGGATCTGATCCATGAGCACGACCGACACTGACACCGGCTCCGGCGGGACGGAGGAGCGGGCGAGCGCCAAGCGGCACATCGGGGCGAGCGCCGACGGTGAACTCGGCGAGGCCGCCTCGCAGCTGTCCACCGCGCCCGTCGAGACGGCGATGCCCGGCTCCTTCGGAGGCCGGCGGACCCCCGGCGCCCTCGGAGGGATCGCCTGGACCGCCCGCGAGGTCACCGGCTGGGTCCGCTGGATCTGGCGCCAGCTGACGTCGATGCGGGTCGCGCTGATCCTGCTCTTCCTGCTGTCGCTCGGCGCCATCCCCGGATCGCTGATCCCGCAGTCCGGCACCGACGCGACGAAGGTGCAGGACTTCAAGGACGCGCACAGCGTGCTCGGTCCGCTCTACGACCGGCTCGGCCTGTTCCACGTGTACAGCTCGGTGTGGTTCTCCGCGATCTACATCCTGCTGTTCGTCTCGCTCATCGGCTGCATCGTGCCCCGCACCTGGCAGTTCGTCGGACAGCTCCGCGGCCGTCCGCCGGGCGCCCCGAAGCGGCTGTCCCGGCTTCCCGCGTACGCGACCTGGCGCACCGCGGCTGAGCCCGAGCAGGTCCGTGAGATCGCGCTGAAGGTGCTCAAGGAGAAGCGGTTCCGGGCGCACGTCGAGAAGGACGCCGTCGCCGCTGAGAAGGGCTATCTGCGCGAGACCGGCAACCTGCTCTTCCACATCGCGCTGATCGTGATGCTCGTCGCCTTCGCCTGGGGCCAGCTCTTCAAGTCCGAGGGCGACAAGCTGATCGTCGAGGGTGACGGCTTCTCCAACACGCTCCTGTCCTACGACGACTTCAAGTCCGGCAACCTCTTCAGCACCGACGACCTGACACCGTTCAGCTTCGACCTGAAGAACTTCACCGGCACCTACGAGCGGACGGGCCCCAACAAGGGCACGCCCCGCACGTACCAGGCGGCTCTCACCTACAGCGAGGGCGCCTACGGCAAGGAACACAACACGGTCGTCAAGGTCAACGAGCCGCTCGTGATCGGCGACACGAAGGTCTATCTGACCGCCCACGGCTACGCGCCGACCGTGACCGTCCGGGACGGCAAGGGCAAGGTCGTCTTCCACGACGCCGTGCCCCTGCTGCCGCTGGACTCCAACGTCACCTCGCAGGGCGCCGTCAAGGTCATGGACGGCTACCGGAACGCGCAGGGCAAGAGCGAACAGCTCGGCTTCTCCGCCTTCTTCGTGCCGACCTTCGCGGGGGCGGGCAAGGGCGACATGTTCTCCCAGTTCCCCGCGCTCGACTACCCGGTGCTCGCGCTGAGCGGCTTCCACGGCAGCCTCGGGGTCGACGCGGGCCTCCCGCAGAACGTGTACCAGCTCGAGACCGGCCACATGAAGCAGTTCAAGGACGCCAAGGGCGCGATCCTCAAGGCGCGGCTGCGGCCCGGCGAGACGATGACGCTGCCGGACGGCGCCGGTTCGATCACCTTCGACAAGGACATCAAGGAGTGGGCGAACTTCCAGGTCACCCAGCAGCCCGGCAGTGACTGGGCGCTGGCCGGGGCGTTCGCCGCGATCCTCGGACTCGCCGGTTCGCTGTTCATCCAGCGCCGCCGGGTCTGGGTGCGGGCGACCACCGGCGACGACGGTGTCACCGTCGTCGAGATGGCCGGGCTCGGCCGCAGCGAGTCCGCGAAGCTTCCCGAGGAGCTCGGCGACCTGGCCGCGCTCGTGCACGAACAGGCACCCACCAAGCCCGACGAAGACGCGGCACCCACCGACGCCGACGCCGAATCCCCCGTACCCGCCGCTGAAGGGTCCAAGAAGCAGTGACGCTCGCCACCGCACACGACCTTGGCGCCGTGACCGATCTGGCCACCGCGACCAACGAACACCTCGCCAACATCAGCAACACGCTGATCTACTCCGCGATGGCCGTCTACACCCTGGCCTTCTTCGCGTTCATCGCCGAGTGGATCTTCGGCAGCCGCAGCAAGGTCGCCCGCACCGCCAACGCGCTCACCGCGAACGGCGCGAAGACGGCCGTGGCGGCTCCCGAGGTCACGGTGCAGAAGGCCGGCGGCACCGCCGTGCTGGAGCGGCCGAAGGTCGTCACCCGGTCCGCGGCGGGCGCGCGGGACGTGCCCGACGGGCCCGGCGCGCACGGCGGGGACGAACAGGGCGACCTCTACGGTCGGATCGCCGTGTCCCTCAGCGTGCTGGCGTGGGGCGTCGAGGCGGCCGGTGTGCTCGCCCGCGCGCTGTCCGTGGGGCGCGCCCCCTGGGGCAACATGTACGAGTTCAACATCACCTTCTCCACCGTCGCCGTCGGGGTCTTCCTCGTTCTGCTCGCGCTGAAGAAGAACGTCCGCTGGCTCGGCCTGCCCCTGATCACCTCGGTCCTGCTCGACCTCGGTCTCGCGGTCACCGTCCTGTACACCGCGAGCGACCAACTGGTGCCCGCGCTGCACTCGTACTGGCTGTACATCCACGTCTCGACCGCAATCCTGTGCGGCGCCGTCTTCTACGTGGGCGCCGTCGCCACGGTGCTGTACCTCTTCAAGGACTCGTACGAGGGCAAGCTCGAGAAGGGCGGACAGCCCGGCCGGTTCGCCACCTCCGTCATGGAGCGGCTGCCCGCCTCGGCCTCGCTCGACAAGTTCTCCTACCGCGTGAACGCCGCCGTCTTCCCGCTGTGGACGTTCACGATCATCGCGGGCGCGATCTGGGCCGGCGACGCCTGGGGCCGCTACTGGGGCTGGGACCCCAAGGAGACCTGGGCGTTCATCACCTGGGTCGCCTACGCCTGCCATCTGCACGCGAGGGCCACGGCCGGCTGGAAGGGCCGCAAGGCCGCCTACATCGCCCTGGTCGCCTTCGGCTGCTGGCTGTTCAACTACTACGGCGTCAACATCTTCGTCGGCGGCAAGCACTCCTACGCGGGAGTCTGACCCGCCCCTCGGGGCAGCGGGACGAGCAGTGCCCGCGAGGACGGTGAGGTGCCGGGCCGCCAGCCGGTGGCCCGGGCCGTCTCGGGCAGGTCGAGGCGGCCCGCGTTGCGCAGTGCCGGATGCGTGTGGCCGCGTAGCGCGGCGAAGAACACGGCCTGGTCCCTGATGCCGTCGGCGCGGTCGCGCAGGACCGGCTCCATGAGGCCGAGGCCCGCGCGCTCCTGGACGTTGTCGATCAGCAGGAGCGGGCGTCCCCGCCGGTGCGAGCGCTGGACGACGCCCGCGTACGCGTCGTCCAGGTCGGCCAGCAGCGCCCGGACGAGATGGCGTTCGGCGTGTCTGCGGGAGTCGCCGCCCGCCCGGAAGTGCCGGGAGAGCAGGATCAGCGCGAGCTTGGGGCTGCCGTCGGCGTTCGGGCAGTCGCGGTACCAGGCGGCGGCCCCGCGCAGCCGGCGGTGGGCCGGCGAGACGCCCTCCGTGAAGGCTTCCAGCGTCGCCTCGATGACGGGCTCCGTCATCGGACCCGTCCCGCTCATGGACGCGACGAGCCTGGAGATCACCTTGCTCGTCCAGCGCCCGCTGAACCCCGACAGCCAGGAATCGGTCTCGCCGAGCAGCAGGACCCGCTCCGCCTCCTGCCGGACGCGCGGTACGTCACGGGCGCTCCAGCCGCCCGCCGCGACCGCCAGCAGTCCGCACGACAGCCGCGGGAATCCGATCCGTCCCGCGCCCTTCACGGGTTCGGCGAGCTGTTCCGCGGCCGTGGTGAGCGCCTGCCCGACCGGCGACCAGGACTCGGCCGGACGGTCCGGGGGCGGCGCCCCGAACTGCCGGTCCTCGGCGTCGACCAGGGCGGTGGGGGTGTGCCCGCGGTAGGCGTCGCGCAGGGCGAGGAGCACGGCGGTCTTGCCCAGTCCCCGGCCGCCCGCGAAGACCACGAAGGGTGGCTCCTCCGGGTGTTCGTACGGTGTGGCGCGCGGCTGGTAGGGACGCAGGCCGACCAGTCGTGACGCGAGTCCGGGCGGATCGGCGTCGAACAGCGCCCCCCGGTCGTGCAGCCCTGTGTGCACCGCATCTCCCCCTGGTCCGCGGTCCGGTTCGTATGTGCTGTTGTGAGGTGTATCAACAACAGTGCAAGAAGGGGCAGTTGGTTCGGGATAGGACGTCCGGTGTCCGTTCATTTGCGAAAACGTGCGGCAGTTCAGCCGACGGTGATCGAATCGAGCTTCTCGCGCAGATAGACATGGGAGTCGACGGGTTCGTACGCGGCGCGGCCCACGGGCGCGGGCACCGACTCGACCAGGGTTCCCGGGGTGCACTCGCCGAAGTACACGAGCGAGATCAGCTCCTCCGCGGGGGCCTCGGCCGGCGGCGGCAGCACCCGGTGCCGTCCCGAGCGCCAGCGGTCGCCGGTCCAACGGGCCATGAGGTCACCGATGTTGATCGTCAGCGCGGCCGGGTCGTACGGCGCGTCCTGCCAGCCGTCCGCGTCCGTGAACACCTGGAGCCCGCCCTTGCCGGCCTGCCGGTCGAGGATGGTGACGGTGCCGAAGTCGGTGTGCGGCCCGATGCGGAACTGGCCCGGCCTCGGCGCGCCGACGACCTCCGTGCCCGGATACCAGTTGATGTTGAAGCCGTACGTCGGATGGTCCATGTGCCGGGTGAAGAAGTCCGGTTCGAGGCCGAGGGCGTCGCCCAGCAGTTCCAGCAGCAGGTTCTCCAGCCCGGCCATCGCCGTCAGGTACTCCTCGCAGAGTTCCCGCAGTTGCGGGGTCTCGGCGGGCCAGACGTTCGGCGCGTACCACTGCGCGTCGGTCTCCGGGTCGTCGAACGGCTCGCGGGTCGCGAAGGTCAGCGACTCCTTGAGGTCGGGCGGGGTCTCGGTGCCCTCCGCGTAGCCGTTGGCCTCGGCGCCCGGCCCGAGCCAGCCGCGCCCGCCGACCCGGGTGGCGTACGGCTGTTTGGTCCCGGCGGGCAGCGCGAAGAAGGCGCGGGCCGCCTCCCGCAGCCGGCGGCGCAGTTCCGGGTCCACGCCATGGCCGGTGACGAGCAGGAAGCCGGCCGTGCGGAGGGCGTCGTCGACGGTGCGAGCGAGCGCGTCGCGGGCTTCGCGGTCCCCGGAGAGCCAGGGCCCGAGGTCGATGGTGGGAACGGCGGAAGCGGCGGGGTGAGCGGATCCGCCGGTGCCGGGGGGCGCGGAGTGTGCGGATCTGCCGGTGCCGGTGGCCGGCTTCGGGTCATTCACCGATGTCCTCGTTCCACAGGGCCGGGTTCTTCTCGATGAAGTCGCGCATCAGCGCGGTGCACTCGGGGTCGTCGAGCAGCACGATCTGGACGCCGTGCTCGGCGAGCCAGTCGTGGCCGCCACGGAAGGTGGCCGCCTCGCCGACGACGACCCGGGAGATCCCGAACTGCCGGACCAGCCCGCAGCAGTACCAGCACGGCGACAGGGTGGTCACCATGGTCGTACCGCGGTACGTCCGCTGCCGTCCCGCGTCCCGGAAGGCGGCCGTCTCACCGTGGGCCGAGGGGTCGCCGTCCTGGACACGGCGGTTGTGGCCCCGTCCGAGCAGGGTTCCGTCGGCGCCGTACAGCGCGGCCCCGATGGGGATCCCGCCCTCGGCGAGCCCGGTCCGTGCCTCCGCCAGGGCGGTCGCGAGCCACTCGCGGGCCTGTGCCTGATCGATGCGCTCCATGGCTCCACTGTCCCCCGGACCCGCCCCGCGTGTGCCCGGAACACGAGGGCGGTGCGAGGAAGTGCTCAGCGGGCCGTCGCGGGAGCCAGGGGATCTCCGGTCCTGCGGGCCAGGATGAACGCCTGCGGGGTCTTCTCCCGGTCATCGGCTTCGCGGACGAGGCGGGCGACCTCCGACAGGCCCGCCGCCCGCAGGAGCACGGCGACCCGCTCGGGCGGGAAGCGGTGGACGTCGAGATCCACGTCATGGCCGTACGCGTGCTCCAGCCGGACCTGTTCGTCGCCGGCCTTGAAGGCGATGAGCAGATGGCCGCCGGGGGCGAGGACGCGGTGGAACTCCGCGAACATCACGGGCAGTTCGTCGATCGGTGTGTGCACCGTGGAGTACCAGACGAGTGCTCCGGCGAGGGTGCCGTCCGGGAGGTCGAGGCCGGTCATCGTGCCCGTCTCGAACCGCAGATGAGGATGGGCCCGCCGGGCCACCGCCACCATCCCGGGCGACAGGTCGATCCCGAACGCGTCGAGCCCGAGCTTCTCCAGATGGACGGTCACCCGCCCCGGCCCGCACCCGAGATCGGCCACGGTCCCGCCCCCGCCGGCCCGCACCCGTTCGGCGAACGCCGTCAGCATCGCCGTGTCCAGCGGCTGCGCGACCGGCTTGTCCTTGAACAGCTCGGCGTAGTCGGCGGCGACGGTGTCGTAGGAGGCGCGGGTGGCATGGAGACGGGTCGTCATGGCGGTGAAGGCTAGGACCTCTCCGGCCGATCATGCCGCAGACGCGGGGTCCGGCACGCGCGTCTGCGGCGTTGTCGTCGGTTGCCGACGCTCCGCGTCGACGCCCTCCTCCGCCTTGCAGCCACACGCACCGGACCCCGCTCACCGGCACCGTCCAGAACCGTCAGTTCCCTGCGACTTGATCGGCCGGACAGGTCCTAGACGGGAGGCCCGGCCGTCGCGGTCACGATCGTACGGAACCGGCCACCCGCAGCAGCAGCTTGCCCGTGCTCGTCCGTGATCCCATCAGCGTGTGCGCCTCCGCCGCCGCCTCCAGGGCGAACTCCGCCGTCACCGGCAGGGTCACGGTCCCGTCGACCACCGCCTCGAACGCGCGCGAGGCGATGCCGCGGAGCGTGGCCGGGGCCGTCCTGGCCAGGCCGAGGATCGAGAACCCGGCGACCGACAGGCCGGTCGGGTAGAGCTCGGGCTGACCCACCGTCCAGGGCTCCGCCGAGCTCGCGTTGCCGAAGGAGACCAGCCGGCCGAAGGGGGCGAGGGAGGCGAGGGAGTTGCGGAGAGTCTCGCCGCCCACCGGGTCCAGGGCCAGATCCACCCCCCGGCCCGAGGTCGCCGCGCGCACCTCGTCCCGGAAGGAGCCCACGAACACCTGGTCGTAGCCGTTGCCGAGGGCGTACTCGGCCTTCGGCGCGCTGGACACGACGCCGTAGACCCTGCCGGCCCCGGCCGTCTTCGCCAGCTGGCCCAGCACCGTGCCCACACCGCCCGCCGCGCCCTGGACGAGCACCGACTCGCCGGGCTGGAGCCGGCCCACGGTGTGCAGGAGCGCGTACGCCGTGGGCAGGACGGTGGGCAGGGTGGCGCCGGTGCGCAGTCCGACTCCGCCGGGCAGCGGGAAGACCGTCACCGCGTCGGCCACGGTCACCTCCGCGTACGCCCCGCCCTCCGTCAGCGCCGCGACCTCCTGGCCGGCCCGCAGTCCCGTGACGTCGGGGCCGACCGCCCGGATCCGGCCCGACACCTCGAGTCCGGGCACGAACGGGAGGTCCGGTACGCGGTAGCCCTCCGACCTCGCCTTGAGGTCGGCGAAGTTCACGCCCGCGTACGCCACGTCGATGCTCACCTGCCCGGGGCCGGGATCGGGGACCTTCGCCTCGGTGACCCGCAGGACCTCGGGACCGCCGTACTCCTGGAATTGGACCGTACGCATGGCACACTCCTGATCGGCGCTCGACTGTTCAACGAGAAGCGAACACTCGGGAGTGTATGGTTTTCATCGAACACTCTGCAAGCGGATCGCGGAGACAGGGAAGAACTCAGGGAGGCCGACGTGGCGGAGCGCAAGAGTCACCGGGCGGCACCCGAGCACACCCACCCCGACGGGGTCCCCGTGCTCGCCGCCCTCGGCGCCCTCGGCGATCCCGTGCGGATCCAGCTCGTCAGGGAACTGGCCGGGTCCGCGGAGTGGAGCCGCAGCTGCGGCAGCTTCGACGTGCCCGTCGGCAAGGCGGCTCTCAGCCATCACTTCGCCGTGCTGCGCGGCGCCGGTCTCGTCGAGCAGCGCGACGAGGGCCCCAGGCGGGTCAACCGGCTGCGCAGGCGGGAGTTCGAGGCCCGCTTCCCCGGCCTCCTCGCGCTCGTCCTGCGCGAGGACGCCCCCCGCTAGGGCCTGCGTCCGCGCGTCGCGCGGGGCGGGGCGCCCGTGAGGCTCGGCCCAAGTGGGCCGGAGTCCCCCCTCTTTGGGCAGAGGGAGGACGTCACGTCAGGACTCCTCGTCGGACCTGCTCTGCTCCTCGCGCCGCTTCAGCTCGTCCTCGCGGCGCCGCAGGTCGGCCTCCCAGTCCTTCAGCAGCGCCTCGTCCTTGCGGTTCTCGGCCTTGAGGGACTGGAGGAACTCGGGGTTGTCGTCGGGAGCGACGAACGCCGTGCGGTGGCTGCGGTGCCACTCAAAAGGCGTGGAGCCGCCCGACGGACCACGGCGGTTGCGGCCCGCGACGAGCCAGGCGACCGGACCGACCAGCACCTCGCCGAACAGCAGGATGATGATGACCCAGACCACCTTGGGCAGGCCTCTGACCTCTTCCTCCGGCGTGTTCAGGCAGTCGATGAAGGCGTAGATCCACAGCGCCAGGACCAGCAGGAACGGCAGATACCTGAGCATGGCCGAACGATCCCCCAGTGAGCGACGGCGGGGCGGCACAGGCCCCCCGGTGACGGGCACAGGGTAGCGGGTGGCCGATACTTGGACACATGGCTTACGACGATCTTCGCTCCCTGCTCAGGGCGCTGGAGCGCGAGGGAGACCTCAAGCGCATCAAGGCCGAGGTGGATCCGTACCTGGAGGTCGGGGAGATCGTCGACCGGGTGCAGAAGGCGGGCGGCCCCGCGCTGCTCTTCGAGAACGTGCGCGGGTCGGCGATGCCGCTCGCGATGAACGTGTTCGGCACCGACCGGCGCCTGCTGAAGGCCCTCGGCCTGAAGTCGTACGCCGAGATCTCCGACAAGATCGGCGGACTGCTCAGGCCCGAGCTGCCGCACGGCTTCGTCGGCGTGCGCGAGGCCTTCGGGAAGCTCGGCGCGATGGCGCACGTGCCGCCGAAGAAGGTGAAGGACGCGCCGGTGCAGGAGGTGGTGCTGCGCGGCGACGACGTCGACCTCGACGCCCTGCCCGCCCTGTTCACCTGGCCCGATGACGGCGGCTCCTTCTTCAACCTCGGGCTCACCCACACCAAGGACCCCGAGTCCGGCATCCGCAACCTCGGTCTCTACCGGCTCCAGCGGCACGACAAGCGCACCATCGGCATGCACTGGCAGATCCACAAGGACAGCCGGAACCACTACCAGGTCGCCGCCCGCAGGGGCGAGCGGCTGCCCGTGGCGATCGCCTTCGGATGCCCGCCCGCCGTCACGTACGCCTCCACCGCCCCGCTGCCCGGTGACATCGACGAGTACCTGTTCGCCGGGTTCCTCCAGGGCAAGCGGATCGAGATGGTCGACTGCAAGACCGTGCCGCTCCAGGTGCCCGCGAACGCCGAGGTCGTCATCGAGGGCTGGCTGGAGCCGGGCGAGATGCTGCCCGAGGGGCCGTTCGGCGACCACACCGGGTTCTACACCCCGCAGGAGCCGTTCCCGGCGCTGACCATCGACTGTGTGACGATGCGTAAGCGGCCGCTGCTCCAGTCCATCGTGGTGGGCCGGCCCCCGACGGAGGACGGACCGCTGGGCCGGGCGACGGAGCGGTTCTTCCTGCCCCTGCTGAAGATCATCGTGCCGGACATCGTGGACTACCACCTGCCGGAGGCGGGCGGTTTCCACAACTGCGCGATCGTCGCGATCGACAAGAAGTACCCCAAGCACGCCCAGAAGGTGATGCATGCCGTCTGGGGCGCACACATGATGTCCCTGACGAAGCTCGTCATCGTCGTCGACGCGGACTGCGACGTCCACGATCTGCACGAGGTGGCCTGGCGCGCGCTCGGCAACACGGACTACGGACGTGACCTCACCGTCGTCGAAGGCCCGGTCGACCATCTCGACCACGCCTCCTACCAGCAGTTCTGGGGCGGCAAGGCGGGCATCGACGCGACGAAGAAGTGGCCCGAGGAGGGCTACACGCGGGACGGCGGCTGGCCCGAGATGGTGCTGTCCGACCCGCAGACGGCGGCGAAGGTCGACCGCCGTTGGAAGGAGTACGGGCTGTGAGTTCAGCTTCCGCGGCGCTTCCGCAGCCGGGCCGCACCAAGGCGTTCCTGCGCCTCGTCATGATCGAGCACTCGGTGTTCGCGCTGCCCTTCGCCTACATCGCCGCGCTGACGGCGATGTTCGAGGTCGACAAGAACATCCACTGGGGAAAGCTGCTCCTGGTCACCGTCGCGATGGTGGGCCTGCGCACCTTCGCCATGGCGGCGAACCGGATCATCGACCGGGAGATCGACGCCCGCAACCCCCGCACGGCCCAGCGTGAACTGGTCACCGGCGCGATGAGCGTGAAGCACGCCTGGACCGGCGCGCTGGTCGCCCTGGTCGTCTTCCTCGCCGCCGCCGCCCTGCTCAACCCGCTGTGCCTGGCGCTGGCGCCCATCGCGGTCATCCCGATGGTCGTCTACCCGTACGGCAAGCGGTTCACGAACTTCCCGCAGGCCATCCTCGGTCTCGCCCAGGCGATGGGCCCGATCGGCGCCTGGATCGCCGTCACCGGAACCTGGTCCTGGGACGCGGTCGTCCTCGGTCTCGCGGTCGGCGTCTGGATCGGCGGCTTCGACCTGATCTACGCCTGCCAGGACGTCGAGACCGACCGCGAGATCGGTGTGATGTCGGTGCCGGCGCGCTTCGGCATCCCGGCCGCGATCTGGGGCGCGCGCGGCTGTCATGCCGTGACGACGGCGCTCTTCGTCTGGTACGGGGCCGCCACCGGCGCGGGTGCCTTCTTCTGGCTGGGCCTGGTGATCGTCGCGGGCGCGTTCCTCTACGAGCACTCCATCGTGAAGCCGCACGACCTGACCCGTCTGAACCGGGCGTTCTTCCAGGTCAACGGCTTCATCGGCATCGCACTGTTCGTGTGTGCCCTGCTCGACCTGCTGGTGCGAGGGCTCACGGTCTGAACATGGGCGGTGGCCGGATAGGCTCGACATCATGAAGCCAGGACAGACGCAGCGCCGGCCTTGGATCGTGGGGGTGTCCGGCGCGTCCGGTACGCCGTACGCGGCCGCGGTGCTGCGTTCGCTGCTGGAAGCGGGGGAGAGCGTCGACCTGGTCGTCAGCAGGGCCTCACGGCTCACGCTGCTCGACGAGACCGGCCTCCCGTTCCGTGACGCCCACTGGCGAGGCGACCTGCGCGCGTGGCTGACGCGGGGCGCCGACGGCAAGCCCGGCACCTTCGACGTCCCCGAGGAGCACCTCGACGGCGTACGGCACTGGAGCGCGGGCGACCTGGCGGCGGGGCCCTCGTCGGGCTCGTACCCGGCCAAGGGCATGATCGTCGTGCCGGCGTCCACCGCCTGCGTCGCCGGAGTCGCCCTCGGCCTGTCCAAGGACCTGCTCCAGCGGGCCGCGAGCGTCACCCTCAAGGAGGGACGCACGCTGGTCGTCGCCGTCCGGGAGACCCCGCTGAACGGGCAGACACTGCGTCACCTGGTCTCCCTGGACGACGCGGGCGCCATCGTCCTGCCCGCGTCGCCGGCGTTCTACGCGGGAGCCACGCACATCCAGGACCTGGTGGACTTCGTCGCCGGGCGGGCTCTCGACGCGGCGGGTGTCGAACACGGCCTTTACCGCAGGTGGAAGGGCGAACTCGGGAGCGGTTCCCGGGACGCCACCACCTAGACTCGCAAGATTCTCAGGACTTCTCAGACCTTTTCAGCGGAAGGCTTCGATCGCATGGACGCGGTGGACAGGCAGCTCATCCAGGCCTTGAGAGAGAACGGCCGGGCCTCCTACGCGGAGCTGGGGCGCCTCGTCGGTCTGTCGGGACCCAGTGTCACCGACCGCATCAACCGGCTGGAGGCGGCCGGCGTCATCATCGGGTACCGCGCGACGGTCGACTCGGCCTCGCTCGGCCTCGGCGTCACCGCGCTGATCGGCATCTCGCTCTCCGACGCGGCCGACCACGAGGACGTGGCCCACCGGCTGCGCGACCTCAGCGAGATCGAGGACTGCTGGTTCATCGCGGGCGACGACTCGTTCATGCTCAAGGTGCGCTCCAGCGACGTCGACGGACTGGAGAAGACCATCCGGCGCCTGTCCGGGACCAAGGGCGTCTCCCGCACCCGCACGACGATCGTGCTCTCCACGAAGTGGGAGAACCGGGTCGGCGAGCTGCCCGAGGAGGACTGAGCACACCCCGGGCGCGAAGGCCCTGGTGGGGGCCCGTTCGCCCGAAGGGCGGGGGAGTACGGTTGGCAGCGTTCGTCACAGGGAGAGGTAATCGCATGGATGTCGGGCTCAAGCGCGAGCTGGAGGACAAGGTCCGGGCCGGTGAGCGGCTGACCCGCGAGGACGGCATCGCGCTCTACGAGTCGGACGACCTGGCCTGGCTCGGCGGGCTCGCGCACGAGGTGCGGACGCGGAAGAACGGCGACGTCGTCCACTTCAACGTCAACCGTCACCTCAACATGACGAACGTGTGCACCGCGTCCTGCGCGTACTGCTCGTTCCAGCGCAAGCCGGGCGAGAAGGACGCGTACACGATGCGCATCGAGGAGGCCGTCCGCCTCGCCAAGTCGATGGAGGGCGAGAACCTCACCGAGCTGCACATCGTCAACGGCCTGCACCCCAGCCTGCCCTGGCGCTACTACCCGCGCTCGCTCAGCGAGCTGAAGAAGGCCCTCCCGGACGTCTCGCTGAAGGCGTTCACGGCCACCGAGATCCACCACTTCGAGACCATCTCGGGGCTGTCGGCCTCGGAGATCCTCGACGAGCTGATCGAGGCCGGTCTGGAGTCGCTGACCGGTGGCGGCGCGGAGATCTTCGACTGGGAGGTCCGGCAGCACATCGTCGACCACCGCACCCACTGGGAGGACTGGTCGCGCATCCACCGTCTCGCGCACGAGAAGGGTCTCAAGACCCCGTGCACGATGCTGTACGGGCACATCGAGGAGCCCCGGCACCGGGTCGACCACGTGCTGCGGCTGCGTGAGCTCCAGGACGAGACCGGCGGCTTCCAGGTCTTCATCCCGCTGCGCTACCAGCACGACTTCGTGGACATGAAGGACGGCAAGGTCAGGAACCGCCTCCAGGCGCGCACCCAGATGGCGACCGGCGCCGAGGCGCTGAAGACGTTCGCGGTCTCCCGGCTGCTCTTCGACAACGTCCCGCACGTCAAGGTCTTCTGGGTCATGCACGGCGTCCAGACCGCCCAGCTCGCGCTCCAGCACGGCGCCGACGACATGGACGGCTCGGTCGTCGAGTACAAGATCACGCACGACGCCGACAACTACGGCACCCCGAACAAGCTCACCCGCGAGGACCTCCTCGACCTGATCCGTGACGCGGGCTTCCAGCCCGTCGAGCGCAACACGCGCTACGAGATCATCCGCGAGTACGACGGCCCGGACGCGGAGCGCCGCGAGTCGCCGCAGGCCATGCGGGTCTGAAGTGGCGCTGGTCTTCGAGCTGGACCCGGCGGTCACCCCTGTCCTCCGGGACGGTGTCGTCGGCCTCTGGGTGGACGTCTCGAACGCGGGCGGCTCCGTCGGCTTCGTGCCGCCGGTGGCCGCCGGCGACGTACGCCCCGAACTCGTGAAGCACTTCGTCGCCATGACGGAGGGCCGCACCCGGCTGCTCGTCGGCCGGGACGAGGAGGGCGGCGTCGCCGCGACCGCCTTCATCACCCTCAACACCCACCGGCTGATGAAGCACTGGGTGTGGCTGTACACCGTGATGGTCCACCCGCGGCACCAGGGCAAGGGGTACGGCCGGGACCTGCTCGCCGCCGCCGAGGTGGCGGCGGGCGGCCTCGACGGCGTCGACGCGATACGGCTGACCTGCCGGGGCGGCGAGGGCCTCGAGCGCTTCTATGCCTCCTGCGGCTACAAGGAGGTCGGGCGGGTGCCCGGCGCGATCCGTGTCGCGCTCGGCGACGAGCGGGACGACATCACGATGCTGCTGCCGCTCGCGCGCCGCGACTGAGGGTTCCCGCGCCCCACGGCCGAGAACCCTCCTGCTCCGCGGCCGAGAACCCTCCTGCTCCACGGCCGAGAACCCTCCCGCTCCGCGGCCGAGAACCCTCCCGCTCCGCGGTGAGGGCACTCGTGCTCCGTGACCGAGGACCCCCTGCAAGATCGCTGTCCCGGCGTGCTTCACTGGACGGAGTTCTTTGGGGACGTTCGGAACGGGAAGAGTGGATTGAGATGTTCCGCTACACACTGATGCGCCTCGGTATCTTCGTGGGCTGCCTCGTGGTCGTCTGGGGCCTCGTCTACTCGGGCATCGCCCCGCGCGGACTCGGCGACTCCAACTACATGTGGGTCGTCCTGCTGGCCCTGGTGATCTCCGCGCCGATCAGCTTCGTCGTCCTGCGCGGCGCCCGCGACCGCGCCTCGGAAGAGGTCGTCGCCCGGGTGGACCGCACCCGGGCGAACCTGGAGCGCAACCGCAACCAGGAGGACGCCGCCGTGGACGAGAGCGCCCGGGGCGCCGCGAACCAGGCCTCCTGAAACCGCTGTGCGCCCGGCCGCGCGGCGGCCCCTCGTAGGCTTGGCGCATGGGTGCTGTGAAGAACAAGCGGATGCCGCGTGCGGTACGCGAACAGCAGATGCTGGACGCGGCTGTACGGACCTTCGGGCAGCGTGGGTACCGGGCCGCGTCGATGGACGAGATCGCCGAACTCGCGGGCGTGTCCAAGCCGTTGGTGTACCTGTACCTGAACTCCAAGGAAGACCTGTTCACGGCGTGCATCCGGCGTGAGGCCAAGGCGCTCACCGAGGCGGTCCGCGCCGGTGTCCGCCCCGAGCTGGCCGCCGACCGGCAACTCTGGGAAGGGCTGCGGGCGTTCTTCACCCACACCGCCGACAACCCGGACGGCTGGTCGGTCCTGCACCTCCAGGCCCGAACGCACGGTGAGCCCTTCGCCGCCGAGGTCTTCGCGATGCGCGAGGAACTGGTCCGGTTCGTCACACAGTTGATCGTCGTCGCCGCCCGCGAGGCGCACCGCGACCCCTCGCTGCCCACGCGCGAGGTCGCCGGGCTCGCCGAGGCGCTGGTCGGCGCCGCCGAGTCGATGGCCGCGTGGGCCAACGCCACCCCGGGCGTCTCGGCCCGGCAGGCCGCCGCCACCCTGATGAACTTCGCCTGGGCGGGACTCGGCACCCTCATGCAGGGCCGGCCGTGGTCCCCGCCGGCCCCGGAGCCGGGCACGGGGCCGGGCACGGGGCCGGGCGTCGCGAGCGCGAGGCCGGTTCCGGGGCCGCGCACGGCGCCGGTCCCCGGGCCGGGCGCGGGAAGCGTCCCGCCCCAGACCGCCACGGAGGCCTGACCCGCCCGGCCGGCCCGGGTCCCGCCCGCGTCGGGTGGGCTCAGTTCTGGCCCCAGCGGCGCAGCGCGGGGGCGACCTTCTCCCGGCCCACGCGGTAGAGGGACTTGGCGCCGCTGCGCGCGGCGCGGCGGACGACCGTCCGCAGCGGGCCCGCGCCGCCCGCGCCGGGCGCGAGGACGAGCGGTCTGCCCTTCTCGTCGAGGCCGTTGCGCTCCAGGATGCCGCCGAGGTACGCCCCCGCCCGCTGCGGCGAGTAGTACGGGCGCAGCGCGGGCAGCCGTCCCGCCGCTCCCAGCGCGTCGAGCCTGGCGCGGGCGGCGGCGTACGGATCGCTCTTGCCGACGCCCTGCCGTGCCGCCCAGACCGGGTCGACGCGGGGCGCTGCGCCTGCGTCCAGGTCGTCCCAGGACGCGAGGCAGCCGGAGTGCACGAAGTAGTGGTTGCCGTGCGCCTCGCGGACCCCGAAGTCGGTGAGGATCGCGGTCGGGATGCCGCGGTGCATCGACTCGAGGGCGGCCGTCGAGCTGACGGTCACCAACAGGTCGGTGCGGTCGAGGACTTCGCCCATGTTGCCGTAGGTCAGCCGCAGGTTGGCCGGGGCGGGCTCGGCCAGCTTCTCGACGAGCGTCTGGTACGGGTCGGCCTCGACGTGCGTGGTGTGCTCGCCCGGGAGACTGCGCAGTTTCATCAGCACCAGCCGTTCGGGATGCCGTCGCGCGTGGGCCGCGGCCCGCTCCAGCAGCCTGAGCCGGGATTCCCGGCCCTTGGGCACCGACGGCTGGACGGCGAAGGTGAGCGTGAAGGGCCTTTCCGGGGACGGCAGATAGGGCTCCCCGCCGAGGAAGGGCAGCGCGCACTCCACCACCGAGTCCGCGTCGACGCCGACGCTCGCGAACGCGGCACGGAAACGGTCCGCGTCGTAGGCGCTGTTGGCGAGGACGAGGTCGGTTCCGGCCCGGGTCATGAGTCCGTCGACCATCTTCTCGTACACGACCCCGACATACCCCGTGACCGTGACCGGCCGCCGCTCCCGTCCCTCCCACGCGATCCCCAGGGCGTGGGTGAGCGCGAGTGTCGTACCGCCGGCCGTGGCCAGCACGACCACGTCGGCGGCGCCGATTTCCGCGTCGTCGACCAGCTCCGCCACCGTGACCTCGCGCCGGGTGTCCGGCACGATCCCGATCTCCGTCAGCTGGCGCTCCGTCGGGGTGGCCCGGGTGCGCAGGAAGAGCGCGTCGAGGGCGTGCCCGGGCGCGATCTGCCGGGCGACGGACGCGCCCCACTTCCAGCGGGTGTCGGAGTCGGCGATGACGGCGATACGTCTGGACGGCATGGTTCGGGAGCCTTTCCTGGCGGCGGCCTGGGGAGTGGACCGAGGCTAGGAACGGTGTCTGAGGGTGGGATGAGGGGCTGCTTGAAAGCACCTTGGTGCGCTGGGTGCGCACTGTGAGAGCTTTCTCAACATGCCCTTACCATCAGGGAGTTGATGGCAGCAGCTGAAGGCGGCGAGGGGCTTTCGCCGTGCGGTGTTCGTCAGAAGTTCACCCGTCTCGCGCGTGGAGCGGCCGTACGGCGCCGGTCAGATGGACCCGGTCGCCCGAGCGGAGCTCGAAGGACGGGCCGAGCGACGCGTAGGTCACCGTCCCCGGCAGTGGAACCGGTGCCCTGAACTCGGCCCGCACGTACACCGCTTGACGTGGTCCGTACTCGGCGAGGCAGCGGGCGACCGTCCACATGCCGTGCGCGATGGCTCCCGGGAAGCCGAACAGGCGGGCGGTGAGGGGGTGCAGATGGATGGGGTTGCGGTCCCCCGAGACGGCGCCGTAGCGACGGCCGACGTCCGGCGCGAGGCGCCACTCGGCGACGGCGGGAAGCGGCTCGGGTATCTCGGCGGAGGACGGCGGGACGCTCCGCGGGCTCTCGCGGCACTTGTCCGTGTTCCGGGGCCTGTGCCGGGCGAGGTAGGTGCTTCTCGACTCCCATACGAGCCTGCCGTGGACCCTCGCCTCGGTCAGTACGGTCGCCTCGGTGCCCCGTCGGTGCGGCGCCAACTTCTCGACCAGCACGGCCAGTTCGTACGCGGCCGTCGCGGTGGTCTCCTGGTGTCGGGTGATCTCGATCGAGGTGTGCACCAGCCCGAGCAGCGGAAGCGGGAACGCGCGCCCCGCCATGATCCGCATCGCCAGCGGAAAGGCGAGCACATGCGGATACGTGACCGGCAGGGCGTCCGCGCCGGTCGGGAACCCGCACACCCTCTCGTACGCGGCGAGGTGGGCGAGGTCGACCCGTGCGCCGGAGAGGAGGAGCCGGGCGGCGGGGGCGGGAGCGTCCGGGCGGGGCCGCTTGAAGGGGGAGAGCAGGGCGCCGCGGGCCAGCAGCGGGACGAGCGGGGGAGGAGCGGCGAGGGTGCGGGTCCGCGGCTCGGGGCTAACGGGAGGCTGAGTGCGCATCGGAGTCTCCAGGCGGACGGGGGGGTGCGCGGCTTTCCGGAAGGGGGATTGCCCGGCGTTCGGGCGGGCATTAATTTACTCTGGAGTAAGTTACCGGGGGTAAGGCTACGTCAGGGGGAGGGCGGGGTCGAGATGATGCGCGGAGGTCTCTGGAGGGCGGAGCGCTCGGCGACGGCTCGCCGGGGCTCGGGTGCGGGGGCGGGTGGGGGCTCGGGTGCACGCTCGGGCGCGGGCTCGCCCGGCGCGTCGGCGTACGGGTCGGCGGGGCCGCCGGTGCCGGGTTCGTCGGGTTCGCCGCTACCGGTTCTGCCGGGACCGCCGGCATCGGTTCTGCCGGGTCCGGCGACGCCGGGTCCCCCGGGGTCGCCGGTACCGGTTCTGTCGGGGTCGCCGACGCCGAGTCCCCCGGGGTCGCCGGTACTGGATCTGTCGGGGGCGCTGGCGCCGGGTCCGCCGGTATCGGTTCTGCAGGGTCCGCCGGATTCGGGTCCGTCGGTTTCGCCGGTACCGGTTCTGTCGGGGTGGCCGGTACCGGTTCTGCCGGTTCTGCCGGTATCGGATCTGCCGGGTCCGCCGACGCCGAGTCCCCCCGGGTCGCCGACGCCGGTTCCGCCGGAGCGGAAAAGGCACAGCTACCCCGGGTAACTCCCACCTCGCCTACGGCAAAGCGTCACAAACCCCACACTTCGGAGCCGTAGGATCCCCGTTTCACCGGGTTGCCGAGAACCCTGAACCCCCCACCCTCCAGGGCCGTATGAGAAATCGCGCGCCCGCGCGCTCCTCCGAGCCCGAACACGCTTTGCACCCGCCCCGGCCTCCGGCCGACAAGGAGCCGCCCCGTGTCCAGCCTCTACCAGTCCGACTCCGCCCCTCCACTCCCGGAGCCCGAGATCAAGCGGCTGGACGGTGTCGTGCGTGAGGTCGCGGTGCCGCCGATCGTGGGCCAGGTGACGCACGGCTCCCTGGCGGACATCCCGTTCGACAACGCGGCCGCCGCCCCGCTGGATCCGGTCCTCAGCCGGAGGACGCCGGACGGTGCGGGCTGGCAGGACGTGAGCGCCGCCGAGTACGCCGACGAGGTCCTGGCGGTGGCCAAGGGGCTGATCGCGGAGGGGTTCGTGCCGGGCGACCGGATCGCCATCATGGCCCGGACGACGTACGAATGGACGCTCCTCGACTTCGCCGCCTGGGCCGCGGGTCTGGTCACCGTGCCGGTCTACCCGACCTCCTCGGTCTTCCAGACCCGCTGGATCCTCCAGGACTCGGGAGCCGTCGCGCTCGCCGTCGAGACCGTGGCGCAGGCCGCGGCGCTCGGCCCCGAGCGCGATCACATCCCCGATCTGCGGCACATGTGGGTCTTCGAGAAGGGGCACCTGGAACGCCTCGCGGAACTCGGCCGCGAGGTCCCGGACCAGGAAGTCGCCGTACGGCGCGGGATGCTGGGCCCGGACACGCTCGCCACCCTCATCTACACCTCGGGCACCACCGGCCGCCCCAAGGGCTGCGTCCTGACCCACGGCAACTTCTTCGCCGAGGTCGACAACGCCGTCGAACTGCTCTACCCGATCTTCAAGGCCCGTACCCAGGATCCCGCCTCCACCCTTCTCTTCCTCCCCCTCTCCCATGTCTTCGGCCGCATGGTCGCCGTGGCCTGTCTGCGCGCGCGGGTGAAACTCGGCCACGCGCCGAGCCTGAAGACCGATGAACTCCTCGCGGACCTGGCCTCGTTCAAGCCGACCTTCCTGCTCGCCATCCCGTACGTCCTGGAGAAGGTCTTCAACACCGGCCGCGCCACGGCCGAACGGATGGGCCGCGGTTCGTCCTTCGACCGGGCGGCCAGGATCGCCCAGAAGTACGGCGAGGCCGTCGAGGCCAGGCAGCACGGCACCGGCCCCGGCCCGAGCCGCTCCCTGCGCGCGGCCCGCGCCCTCTACGACCCGCTGGTCTACCGCCGTATCCGTAACGCCCTCGGCGGCCGGGTCCGGCACGCCATCTGCGGCGGTTCCCCGCTCGGCCGCCGGCTCGCCGCCTTCTACGCGGGAGCCGGGATCGAGATCTTCGAGGGGTACGGCCTGACGGAGACCACGGCCGCCGCGACCGTCACACCCCCGCAGAAGCCGCGCCTCGGCACGGTGGGCCGGCCGTTGCCGGGCACCCGGGTGCGGATCGCCGCCGACGGTGAGGTGCTGCTGTGCGGAGCGCAGGTCTTCCGCGGCTACTGGGACCCGCACGCGGGCGGTGTCGTCGACGCCGCTCCCGGCGGCTGGTTCGCCACCGGCGACATCGGCGAACTGGACGACGGGGGCTATCTCGCCATCACCGGCCGCAAGAAGGAGATCCTGATCACCGCGGGCGGCAAGAACGTGGCCCCCGCGCCCCTCCAGGACTGGCTGCGCTCCCATCCGCTGATAGCCCAGTGCATGGTGCTCGGCGACCGCCGCCCGTTCGTCTCCGCCCTGTTCACCCTCGACCCCGAGGGCATCGCCCACTGGCGCCGGATGAACGGCAAGCACCCGGTTCCGCCGGAACTCGTCATGGACGACCCGCAGTTGCTGGCCATCCTCCAGCGCGCCGTCGACGAGGCGAACCGGCTCGTCTCACGCCCCGAGTCCATCCGCCGCTTCACCGTCCTGCCGGTCGACTTCACCGAGGAGTCCGGCCACCTCACCCCATCCATGAAGCTGCGGCGCACGGCGATCGAGAAGGACTTCAGCAAGGAGATCGAGGGCCTGTACGCGACGTAGTCCCCCCACCCGGCTGATCGAGTTGTCAGTGCCATGACTTAGCCTTCGTTCATTCGCCGCACGGATGCGCAGGTCAGGCACAGAAGCCGTCGTCCGCACGCCCGGCGGCTTCACAACTTCGTTCCGGGGGGTTCGAATCAGCGTGCGTATGCGCACTCTTCCCATGGCCACGGCACTCGCGGTCGCCTTCAGCTCCGTGGCCCTGGCCGTCGGCACGGCCACGACGGCCGCCGCCGACTCCAGCAAGATCCTGCCGGTCAAGTCGGTCGGCGACATCGTGGTGGACGGCGTCCACCGACGGGTCTTCGTGAGCGACCCGTCAAACGGCAAGATCGTGGTCACCGACTACAGCGGAACGGTCGTCAAGCAGATCACCTCCCTGCCGGGTGTGCAGGGACTCGAACTGTCCGCCGACTCCGGCACGCTGTACGCGGCCGTGCCCGGCGGCAACGACGCGATCGTCGCCATCGACACGGCGACCGCGACCCAGTCCGACCGCTACCCGACCGGCAACCTCGACCCGAAGTACCCGGCCCTCGCGGGCGGCAAGCTGTGGTTCGGCTACGGCTCGGCCGGCAGCGGCAACATCGGATCCGTCGACCTGACCGGTCCCGAGCACAAGGTCACGCCGGCCCAGGACGCCGACAGTCCGTGGTTCGCGGCCCCGATGCTCGCCTCCTCGCCGGGTGCGCCCGGTCAGCTGGTCGCGGGCATCCCGGTGCAGAGCCCGCTCGAACTGGCCGTGTACGACGTGTCCTCCGACACGGTCGTCCGTACCGCACACACCTCCCCGTCGAACGGCGGCAGCCTGGCGGACCTCGCCGTCACCCCGGACGGCAAGGACGTCGTGGTCGCCGGCGCGGGCCCCAACGCCCACACGGTGTACCGGACGTCGGACCTGTCGGAGGACGGCACCTACCGAACCGTCGCCTACCCGAACGCGGTCGACATCGCCCCGAACGGCATGGTCGCGGCGGGCTCCTTCGCCTGGTACGACCCGGACGTGTACGTCTTCCGGGCCGGTGCCACGAGCCCGCTGAGGCAGTACGACTTCCCCAACACCGGTGACAGCAGCGGCGCGGACACGCTGGCCGAGTCCGGGCTCGCCTGGGCACCCGACGAGAGCCGGCTCTTCGCCGTCTCCAGCAACAGCCTGGGTGTGTACTCGCTGCGGGTCCTGGTCGACGCCGCCAAGCCGGCCACCGCGATCACCGTGAGCGCCCCGGCCACCGCGACCCGTGCCAAGAAGCTGACGGTCAAGGGCAAGGTCACGTCCAAGGAGGCGCTCCCGGCCGGTGTCAGGCTGACGCTGACCCGCACCGACCTGGAGTCACCGGGCGGGAAGTCGATCGGCTCGGTGGCGGTCGCCGCCGACGGCACGTACTCCTTCGCCGACACTCCGACCGTCGGCGGCAGCGTCAAGTACACCGCGGCGTACGCGGGCGACGCCGGCCACGCGGCGGGGTCCGGCTCGGACACGGTGGCCGTCTCGCGCACCACCCCCACCCTGACGCTGAACAACAACGGCAAGGTGTACTCCTACGGCGCGGACGTGAAGTTCACGGCCCACCTCGGCTCGACGTACAAGAACCGCAAGGTCGAGATCTGGGCCGACCCGTACGGTTCCGACAAGCCCAACACGCGGGTCAAGTCCGGCACGGTCGACTCGTCCGGCAATCTGTCGGTCACCCTCGACCTCAAGCGGGACGCGACGGTCACCGCGAAGTTCGCCGGCGACGCCCACTACGGCTCCAAGTCGGTGGCGAGCAAGGTCGGCGCCAGGGTCAGCGTGTCGACGGCGGTCACCAAGCACTACACGACGCGGTCGGTGTACGGGCACACGTACTACTACTTCCACCAGTCCACGGACCCCGTCTTCACGACGACGATGACGGCGTACCCGGGCCGCAGGCAGCGCCTCCAGATACAGGCCTACTCCCAGGGCTCCTGGGTGACGACGGGCACGCAGTACTTCGCCCTGAGTTCGTCGGGCAAGTCCCAGGTGACGGTGACGGGCACTCCGCCGAAGAACGTCCGTTTCCGGGTGCGCGACTCGTACATCAACGGCTCGTCGGGCGACACGGTGAACTCGACGACGGACGGTGCCTGGAAGTACTTCCTCTTCACCGGCTGACCCGGCTGACCCGGCCGACCCCGGCCGGTCCGGGGCCCGGCTGTTCCGGAGCCCCGGCCGGCCGGGGCTCCGGACACAAGGCAGGAGCCCCGCGACCGGCTGGCGCGGGGCTCCTTGGGTACTGCTATCCGTTCCGGATCAAAGCATTGGGCTCATGGAGCCGAAGGCTTAGAGCGGGGTGACGTTCTCCGCCTGCGGGCCCTTCGGACCCTGCGTGACGTCGAAGGAAACCGACTGGTTCTCTTCGAGCGAGCGGAAACCGTTCGCGTTGATCGCGGAGTAGTGGACGAAGACGTCCGGGCCGCCGCCTTCTTGGGCAATGAAACCAAAGCCCTTTTCGGCGTTGAACCACTTCACGGTTCCGGTAGCCATAAGCCCTCCTTGGGCCCAAAGGGTTGCCCTGCTCCAGAACCTGCGATTGTGTAAACAACTGCATACGTCTGAAAACGACGAGAGCCCGCGGTCACATGCTCCGCAGGCTCTGTACTGCAAGGGAAACCAAACTGCAACTTGCGGCGAGCCTAGCATGCAGGCAGCCGAAAGCAACAGAGGCGAAGATCACGTCATCCGGACGGGTGGTGAGCACGTCGGCCAGTGGTCTGACGTGCGCCGACTGCGAGGTGTCACAACAGTTGACACGAGGAGTCGGGACGGTTTCCGCCGGCACACGCCGACCCTGAAGCCCGCACGCCGGCGCTCGGGGGCTAGCCTCGCGATGTGGACAATTCTCGCACCCGGCCGCGCGTCGGCCACATCCAGTTCCTGAACTGCCTGCCCCTGTACTGGGGGCTCGCGAGAACGGGCACGCTCCTCGACTTCGAGCTCACCAAGGACACCCCCGAGAAGCTCAGCGAGCAGCTGGTGCGAGGGGACCTCGACATCGGGCCCATCACGCTCGTCGAGTTCCTCAAGCACGCCGACGACCTCGTCGCCTTTCCGGACATCGCGGTGGGCTGCGACGGCCCCGTGATGTCGTGCGTGATCGTGTCTCAGGTTCCCCTCGACCAGCTGGACGGCGCCCGCGTCGCCCTCGGGTCCACCTCACGCACCTCCGTGCGGCTCGCCCAGCTGCTGCTGGCCGAGAAGGTCGGGGTGACGCCCTCGTACTACACGTGCCCGCCCGATCTGAGCCTGATGATGCAGGAGGCCGACGCCGCCGTCCTCATCGGCGACGCGGCGCTGCGCGCCAACCTGCTCGACGGGCCGAAGTACGGGCTCCAGGTGCACGACCTCGGTGCGCTGTGGAAGGAGTGGACGGGCCTGCCGTTCGTCTTCGCCGTGTGGGCGGCCCGCCGCGACTACCTGGAGCGCGAGCCGCTCGTCACCCGCAAGGTGCACCAGGCCTTCCTCGCCTCCCGGGACCTCTCCCTCGACGAGGTCTCCAAGGTCGTCGAGCAGGCGGCCCGGTGGGAGGAGTTCGACGAGGCAGTCCTGGAGCAGTACTTCACGACGCTCGACTTCCGCTTCGGCGGCTCCCAGCTCGAGGCCGTACGGGAGTTCGCGCGCCGGGTCGGTTCGACCACCGGTTTCCCGGCGGACGTGAACGTACGGCTCCTCCAGCCGTGAGGCGCCGGCCGCCCCGGTCCCGGTAGTTCCGGGGCCGGGGACGCGCACGGGACTACGCTGCTGGGCAGTGTGTACGGGGGAGGGGGAACCGTGAGTGCATGGCAGCCGCTCGGAGCCGACGAACCCACGGCCGTGGGGCCCTACCGGCTGCTCGGCCGGCTGGGTTCAGGCGGCATGGGGCGCGTGTATCTGGGACGCAGCGCGGGCGGGCGTACGGTCGCGGTCAAGATCGTGCATCCGCACTTCGCGCTCGACGAGGAGTTCCGTGCCCGCTTCCGCCGCGAGGTCGAGGCCGCGCGGCGGGTGGGCGGCGCGTGGACGGCACCCGTCCTGGACGCCGACCCGGAGGCGCCCGTCCCCTGGGTCGCGACCGGCTACGCGGCCGGCCCCTCGCTCACGGCCGCCATAGCCGACGGCGGACCGCTGCCGGTCCACTCCGCGCGGGTCCTCGGCGCCGGTCTGGCCGAGGCGCTCACGGCGGTCCACGGGCTGGGCCTCGTCCACCGTGACGTGAAGCCCTCCAACGTGCTGCTCACCCTCGACGGCCCGCTCCTCATCGACTTCGGCATCGCGCGGGCCACGGACGGCACCGCCTCGCTCACCTCTACCGGGGTCTCCGTCGGCTCCCCGGGTTACATGTCCCCCGAGCAGATCCTCGGCAAGGGCGTCACGGGAGCCGCGGACGTCTTCTCGCTCGGCGCCGTCCTCGCCTACGCGGCCACCGGCGAACCCCCCTTCCCCGGCGACTCCTCCGCCTCCCTCCTCTACAAGGTGGTGCACGAGGAGCCTCGACTCGACTCCCTGCGGGGTGAGTTGCGCGAGCTGGTGGCGGCCTGCCTGGCCAAGGAGCCCTCGGCGCGGCCCAGTCCGGGCGAGGTGGGGTCCCGGCTGGCACCGCAGGGCGCCGCGCGGCTGGTGTCGGCGGGCTGGCTGCCGGGCGCCCTGGTCGAGCGGGTGAGCCGAAGTGCCGTACAGCTGCTGAACCTTGAGGCGACGGGGGCCGAGCCGGCCACGCCCTCCGGGCTGTTGGGATTCAGCAGTCCCTCGGTCGAGGCGGACCGGGTCACCGGGACCGGTGGCGGGCCTGGTGGCGGGCCCGGCCAGGTGACATCCGGGGCGGCGGGAGCGCCGGGCGGGGCGCCGGGTGCGGGCGGGGGTTTCGGCCCGCCTCCGCCGGGCTTCGGGCCACCGCCCCCGATGCCCGCGTACGTACCTGGACAGGCCGGAGACCGGACCGCCGGGCCCCAGGACGCCGTGCACCGCGAAGGGATCCCGGGCCCGGGGGCGTCCGACCGGCCGGGCAAGGTCTCGGTCAGCGTGGCGGCGACCTCCGCGCCCGGGGCCGGAGGGCAGGGCCGCAGGATGAGCTGCACGGTCGCCCTGGCCGTGGCGGGAGCGCTGGCGGCGGTGACCGTGGGATCAGCGTTCCTCTTCGACCTGCTGCCGGGAGGCGGCACGGACGACCAGGGGAGCGTGGCCGGCGGGCGGCCGTCCGTCACGGCGAGCGGCGGCACCTCCGACACGGGCCCGTCGGCCGGTGCCACACGGCCCGGTTCCACCGGGAGCGCCGAGGAACCGTCTCCGACGAGGAGCGCGTCCGATCCGGGCGAGCAGCTGCCGAAGATCCCGGCCTCCTACCTCGGCACCTGGGAGGGCGACGGCCTCGGCCTCAACGGCACCCTCCCCATGGGTACCTTCCGCGTCACCGTCCGGCAGGCGGCCGTGGGGCAGGAACTGGGTACCTTCCGGCAGACGGACCAGATCGGCGGGATCTGCGACGACGTCCTGCTGCTGAAGAAGGTCACGAAGACACAGCTCGTCGCCACGAGTGTGGCCTCGGAGTCCAACAGGGACGTCTGCACCAAGGGGCGGCACGAGGTCCGGCTCACTCCCGTGGGCGGCGATCTCACCTACGCGACGGACAACCCCGAGGCCGGAGACCCGGTGGCCCGGATGGCGAAGGTCGGGTGACCGGCGGCGGCCGGGGGGTCGCCCGCCCTCGCGGGGCCGCCTGGCCGAGGTGCCCTTGCGGGGCCGCTTGGCCGAGGTGCCGTCGCGGGATCTGCGCCGACCGCGGTGCCCTTGCGGGCCGGCCGACCGAGGTGCCCTTGCCGGGATCAGCTCGCAGCCGCGTTCCCGTCGGTCGCCGCGCTCCTGTTGGCCTTGTCGGGCCCGGCGGCCGTGTCGGTCCCGGCGGGCGTGTCGGGCCCGACGGCTGTGTCGGGCCCGTCGGCCGACGCCTCGCGCGCCTTCGTGATCCTGACGGCCGCGGTGATCAGCGCGGCGGCGACGAGCACCGTCGAGAGCAGGCCGACGGCCCAGACCCAGGGGTATTCGGCGTGGACCCAGCAGGGGCCGCCCCGGGAGTAGCAGCCGCCGTGCCAGTCGCGCCGGTGCCTGGGGCGGAACCCCGCGAAGACGACCACCGCCCACATGAGGACGGCGGCGACACCGGGCAGGGAGGCGAGCACCCAGCCGATCGAGCGGAGCGGGCTCGGCTTCCACTTCATCCGGGTCAGGGTCACGATCACCACGGTCAGCCCGACCGGCAGCAGCGCACCGGCCAAGGCCGCGAAGCCGTACCCGCCGCCGGGTGAGGCGGGTGCCGCCCGCCCCCAGAGCTCGGAACCCCAGGTCATGACGGTCAGCGCGAACCCGGCGACGGCCGCCGTGGCGGTGATCAGGGCCAGGCAGCCGACAACCGATTCCCCTCGGGACGCCCTCTTCTCGTCCCGCGCGTTCGGCCGCTGCCGCTGCCGCTGCCGCTGCCGCTGTCGCTCACGGCCGGGTGCCGCCCCCGCGGCCCTGCGCCGCCTCGGCTTCGCCGATCCGCCCACCCGGATCCGCCCCCTTCTTCCTTCTGTCCCTCCGTCAACTGCCCGCACCTCGCCGGGCTCCGTGGCCCTTCTGGGTGCGGTGCCGTTCGTGCTGGTGCGCCGCAGGCGCAGGACATGGACCCGCCGCTCACATCGGTGTCGTCACCGTCATCGGCTCCCCGTCCCCGAGGTGCAGCAGGCCCTTGCCGGGGGCGACCGGTCCGCCGACCATGCTGCGGTTCGTACGGATGCCGATCAGCTCGCCCGCGGAGGAGTCCTGCGGACACAGCAGGATGCCGCGGCGCCCCTTCTTCATCTCGACCTGCCAGCCGGAGAATCCGCTGCACACGTCTTCCTCGTCACCGGCGATGACCAGTCCGAGTCCGCGTTCGCCGCCGCGCTGCACGATCCGCTTGAAGACCGTCTCGGCGTCGCAGTCCTCCAGGACCTCGCCGTCGTCGACCAGCACCACCACCGGCTCCTCGGGCGTCGCCGAGCCGATGGCCTCGCGCAGGTCGTCGCTCTCGATGTCGTCCTCGTCGAAGACCTTCAACACGCCGTCATGGCCGTCCAGTTCACGCAGCGGTGACGGGCGCGGCGCTGCGATGACCAGACGTACACCCTGGGCGAGATACGAGCGCGCCATGTTCATCAGCGTCGTACTGCGGCCGGACTTGGCGGGGCCTGCGACGACGAACGTCGGCACGCCCCGGGAGAGGTCGGGGCCGAAGCCCATGACGTCGTCGCCGCCGATGCCCACCAGGCTCCACAGCTTGGAGCGGGAGGCGTCCGGGTCGCGCATCTCCCAGGCGTCGGCGAAGCCGATCCGGGTGGGCAGCACGTCCACCCTGAACGGGCGCCGGTCGCGCGGGAGTTCGGCGTCACGGGCCGCGGCGGCCTCCCCGATCGCCGTGAGTGCCGCGGCCTGCCCCTGGCCCGTCGCGTCCTCCGCGAGCAGGGCGAACTGGGTCTCCGTGCCGTGCTCGTTGCGGTAGCCGCGACCGGGCGGGATCTCCTCGGGGATCCTGCGCGCGTTGACGCCGATCAGCGAGAAGTCGGAACGGTCGGCGAGCCGCAGGGCGTACTTGTCCTCGGTGAGCGAGCCGATCCGGGTGGACAGGATCTGCCGGTCGCCCGTCATCACCAGATGCAGACCGACACTCGCACCCTCGCGCATCATCGCGGTGAGCTGGTCGGTCAGATCACCGTGGTCGTACTCGCCGAGCGTCGGCAGCCAGCCCTCCCACCGGTCGAGCAGCACCACGATGTGCGGGAGCCGCTCGTCCGCCGGCACCGCGGCCCGCTGCTCGCCGATGTCGGCGAAGCCCTTGTCGGCCAACAAGTCCTGTCTGCGCGTCAGTTCACCCTTCAGGCGGGCGATGAGGCGGACCACGCGCTCGGTCTGGTTGCGGCCGACGACGGCACCGCAGTGCGGCAGCCGGGTGAGCGCGTTGAGCGCGCCGTTGCCGCAGTCGATGCCGTACAGATGGACGTCGGCGGCCGAGTGGGTCCGGGCCAGCGAACCCGCGATCGTGCGCAGGATCTGCGAGCGGCCGCTGCGCGGGGCGCCGCCTATGAGCAGATGCCCGAACGAGGCGAAGTCCACCACGACCGGGCGGCGGGCCTGGTCGGCGGGCAGGTCCTCGACGCCGTACGGGGCGGGCGGCAGCTTGCCGGGACCGCCCGTGAACGCGGGCACCTGGACCTCGTCGAGCAGCAGCGTCCCGGACAGCGCGGGCAGCCAGGGGCTGTGCTGGGCCGGGATGCGGAGGGCGCGGTTGGCCTCGCGCACGGCGTCGACCAGCACCTTGAGGTCGGTGATCTCCTCCTCCTCGCGTTGCTCGGACTTCGGCTTGACCAGCGCGGCCCGCCCGAGGTCCGTCCAGTCGAGCGGCCCCGCCCAGGGCGCCAGCGCCGCCGGATCGGCGGCACCGGGCCGCCGGCCTCCGACGCGTCCCGACTGGAACGGTACGAGCGAGGCGTGCCCGAGACGTACGTACGCGCGGCCCGGTGTGTTCTTGGAGATGTGCCCGGCCTCGGGGGAGTCGATGACATCGCTCGACTCGCCGCCGTCGGTCACGCGCAGCGCTATGCGGAGGTTGGTGTTGGCGCGGATCTCGGGCGAGACGACACCGCTCGGGCGCTGCGTGGCGAGCAGCAGGTGGATGCCGAGCGAACGGCCCCGCTGGGCGATGTTGACCAGACCGGTCACGAAGTCGGGCAGGTCGCGCACCATGGAGGCGAACTCGTCGATGACGATGAGGAGTCGGGGCACGGGCGCGTGCGAGGGATCACGGCGTACGAGATCCTGGTAGTCCTCGATGTCCTTGGCGTCGGCGGCGGCGAGGATGTGCTCACGCCGCTTGAGTTCCGCGCCGAGCGATTCCAGCGCGCGCTCCACGAGATGGGCGTCGAGGTCGGTCACCATGCCGACGGTGTGCGGGAGTTGGACGCAGTCCTTGAACGCCGAGCCGCCCTTGTAGTCGACCAGCACGAACGTCATGTTCTCGGGGGTGTTGGCCACGGCCAGCGACGCCACGATGGTCTGGAGCAGCTCCGACTTGCCGGAACCCGTCGTACCGGCGATGAGACCGTGGGGGCCGTCGCGCCGCATGTCGATGCCGAACGGACCGTCGTACGACTCGCCGATGACGGCCGTCGTCGACTGGCCGCCCATCCGCCAGCGCGCGCTGATCGCCTCACCGGTCGGCGGCTCCAGCTGGAGCACGTCCAGCAGCCTGCTGGCGCCGGGGAGGGCGGAGTCCTCGGTCTCGCCGCTGATGTCGCGCAGCGCGGACAGGGCACGGGCGAGCCGGGAACACCAGGCGGCCGACACGAAGTCGGGCCGTACGTCCCGTACCCGGGCGATGCCCGTCTGCTGGACCCGCAGCCGCAGTTCGAGCGCCTTCTGCGTGCCCGTGGCGGAGTCGTCGGCCTCGGTGGCGTGCCAGGCGTGGAAGGAGGGGAAGCCTCCGGGGGCGGCCGGCGCGGTCCTGGCGGGCGCCTGCGCGCTCGTGTGCTCCTCGGCCTTCGGCTCCGCGATGACGATGGCCTGGCACTCGCCGGGCAGGAACCGCTCCTCGGCGTCCAGGCAGATCGCGTACATGGCCATGGCCGGGCCCTCGCGCAGCAGCCGCACCACGCCCGGCATGGACCGCAGCCGCCGGGATCCGTCCCAGACGACGATGATGTCGGGGTCGCTGAACGAAGCCTTGTTGCCGTTCTGCCTGGCGGCCTTCTGGCGGGCGTCGAGGAGCTGGGTCAGCTCACCGATGCGGGCGCCTACGGTCTCGGCGTCCGTGCCGATGAGGACGTTGGCGTCCTGGGCGCCGGCGGGTCTGCTGTGCGGGAGCCAGCGCACCCAGTCCCAGCTGTCCTGGCCGCCGTTCTCCGTCAGGACGTAGAACTGGACGTCCAGCGGGCTGTGCAGCACCGCGGTCTGGGTGACGGCCCAACGGCCCAGCGCCCGGGCCGAGTCGCCGGGTCCGGCGATGCCGACGACACCGCGTTCGGCCAGCGGAAGGGCGACGGGCGCGTCCTCGATGGTCCAGGTGACCTGGCGCTTGTGGTCGTCCTGCTCCGGGTCGTCCAGCACGACCTCGGAGGGGAGCCGGCCGGTGCCGACGCGCAGCAGCAGGTGGTCCGGGTCGGTGCGGCGGCGCTCCCACAGTCGGGTGCGCGGCCCGGTGCCCAGCGACAGCACCGTCGCCGGGTCGGGGATCGCCCGGCGCCGGTCGAGGCGTTCGGCGAGCAGCGCCTCCTGGGCGTCCTCCTCGATCCGTGCCTTGTGCTCGTTGTACTCCTTGACCTGCTTGGCATGGGACTTGCGGCCCTGCTTCTTGTCCATGAAGAAGTTGCCGAACATGATGAGCGGGCTCAGCAGAGCCATGATCATGTAGTACCAGCGCCCGAAGACGAGGGCCATGACGACGGCGCTGACGAGCGGAGTCAGCGCCATCAGCCAGGGCAGCGGCCGGGCTTCGTAGTCCCGTACGGGACCCGGCAGCCGGAACTTCGTCTCGCGCTCGGGCGGATGCAGCCGTGGCGGCCGGTTGTAGTCGAGCCCGGCACCGTCGTCCGACCACTTGAGAGCGGCGTCGGGCTGTGAGTAACGGTCCAGCTGAAAAAGGGTGTTGCCGACGGCGATCTGGCTGCCGAGCGGCCATTCGTCGTCCTCGCGCTCCTCGATGGGCGCGCCGTCGAGGGTGACGCCCGTCTTCTCGCCGTGCACGGAGACCCGGCATGTTCCGTCCGTTGCAACTGACAACGTCAGCGCCCTTTGCGGAAGTTCGGGATCGTCGACCCGGACGTACGAGGCGGCCCCGGCCCCGATGTCGTACCGGCCGATCCCGAGCCGGTGCACGGCACCGGCCGCCGGGCCGCCTGCGACCCGCAGTTCGACCAGTCCGGTCGGCTCGCCGGGCAGGCATCCGGCGGGGTCGTGCAGGCTGACGACGGCGCCTTCGCGCAGCGGCGAGGTGGCGATGGTCGCGGCCGGGTCGACGGGATAGCCGTCGACGTACGCGACGGGCGCGCCGCCTCCCGCTGCCCCCTGGTACTGGCCGAGGGGGATGATCTGCGCACCACCGCCGTAACCGACGTGCTCCGCAAGCTCCTTGGCGATGTCACCCACCGAGGACTCGGGGTCCGCGTCGAGAACCACGTCGGCGGTGGCGCCGCCGAGCGGGTCGACGACGGTCACGGTCAACCGCACGCTCGTCCTCCCCCAGACACCGAAGGCCGCTTCCGGAACGCGGGCCACAGTGCTCCCGACCATAGCCGCTCACCGCTTCCCGCAGGCAACGCCCCGTGTGAGGGAACCACGAAGGCCCGTCGTGGGAACCGCCCTTGGTGCGCGCTCGTGACAGAACCGGGGTGTGCTCCTGCAAGCGCCGTAAGTAAGCTGCTTGCTCGACGCGGACGTTCACATCATCCGTATCAGGAGCCACGGGGGTTGGCCCTGCGGCGAGTTGAAGCATGGAGGACGCCACATGGCCGGCGGCAAAGACGCGGACATCACTTACGAGAAGATGCGGCACGCTGCGAAGCGGCTCGGCCACGAGAAGGAGAAGATGGAGGACAAGCTCCACGGCCTCGACAGCTACATCGACGGCCTCGTCGCGGACGGCTACACGACGTCCAAGGGCTCCCAGGCCTTCGACGACTCCTTCAAGGAGTTCACCAAGGGCATGAAGGACACCCTGGAGGGCCTCAAGGGCATGGCCAAGTTCCTCGAGGACGCCGCGAAGGCGTACGAGGACCTTGACGACCAGCTGGCCAAGGGCGTCAAGGGCTGACACCCGCCATCGCGGACCACACCGGGTGCGACGGGGCGCAGAGCGCTCGGTCGCACCCGTGCCGGTGGTGCGGTGCACAGTCCTGCTCCAGGTGTGAGAGCCCGCGCGGTCATCGCACCCCTCGCGCTTCCGTGAGTCGTGTTTCGGAGCGACTTGTGCCGGACCGGACCATCGGCCTCGGAGGATCACGTGGTGAACGACGAAGAGGGTTCAGTCGACGACCTGTTCGCGCAGTTGCCCGAGGACGGCCGGCGGACGTTGGAACAGATCGGCATGGGACCGCAGGAACTGCGCCGGATGGCCGCACGTGACGGCGGGATGCGGCGGGTGCGTGGTGTGCTCTCCGAGTTCACTACCGACCCGCGCCCGCGGCGGCCCGGTGACGACGAGGGACCGCGGGCGCGGGGTGCCGTCCTGCCGTGGGTACTGATGTTCTTGGCGGCAGTCGCCGGGCTGGTCTTGACCGAGCTCTCCACCCTCGTGCTTTACGAGACGGCGTTTCTGGTCGGAGCAGTCTGGGGGCTCTGCGTCCTGTTCGCGGCGTTCAGAACCCGTGAGTCACGCGGAGGGCCGGCGCTGCGGTGGATCACCGTGGCGGCGTACGCGGCCCTGGTTTTCGCCGGCTCCTTCGGCACCCAGCAGTGGTACTTGAGGCTGCGCGGGGCCGAGCAGCGGGTGATGATCGCCGCACCGCTCCACCAGTGGGCCCACGGGACCCGGGAGACGTACTGCCGGGTCCGGCTGCGGGACGGTTCTGTCCGCCGGGTACTCGGCAACCGGGAGAACTGCGCCGACCGGGCCGGGCTCAGGGACACCGCCGTCGTCGATCCGGCGGGCCACTACCGGCCTTTCCTCGGCACGCGATCCGAGATCGGGGGCACGGCGGGCGTGATCGTCGCGCTGGGGGCCGCAGCAGTTCTGGTTCTGGCTCCGGTGGGGGCTGTGGTCCTGGGGCGGGGGTCGAGGACCAGGCAGCCCCGCGCGGAACGGACGGGTGGGCGAGCGACATGACCGGGCCATCGGACGACACCACGGCCCCCGGCCGGAACCGAGCCCGGCACCCGCGCCGAGACCCGCACCTGGGCCTGCACGTGTACCTTCGCCTGCCCCCGCACCAGCACCGGTTCCTGAAGCTGTTCCTGGACCTGCGCCGGGATCCACCCCTCCGCCCCCTTCCGACTACCGTCTGACCGTCCTCCCCGTGCACGGCCCGGTCGACCTGGATTCCTGGGCGCTGGGCGAGGCCCGGCTGCGCGTCGGCCGTGGCGGCGACGAGAGGCTGATCGAGGCGCTCGCCGTCGAACTGGAGGCGGCGGCGGCCGACGCGCGCGGCCGTGCGCCGATCGTCGCGCTCTCGTACGTTCCGGAGCCGCGACTGGGAGAGCTGGCCCGCGTAGTGCGCCCTGACGGACAGCCTCGCAGAGACGATCACGGTGACCGCCGCCCACTGATCCCTCGGACCGAGCCATCGACGCTGCTGGCCCCGGGGTCGGCAAAGGAAACCGTACGCAGAACGGCAGCCAGTAGGTCGCAGAATTCGGACCAGTAGTCCATGGACGCCGTGAAGAGGGTGAACACCGCAATGAACGGGCCGGTCGGGAAGGGGACGTGGACCTGGATCTGTCCGGTGAGGAGATCTGACGCCGCTCCGTCCGCCGTCGTCTCCGGGGCGAGTGAGTACTTGCGCAGCATGACGCAGGAAACCGCGGGACCGCAGGGCAGATCGAGCCAGCGGGCGTCGTTGTATTGATCGCCGGAGAGGACGGCGAGGATGCCCTGGGCGACCACGTCGGTGTCATTCGCGGACTGATCGGTCGGGACGGCCGCCACCGTGAAGGAGCACTGGGCGGCACCCCTGGCGAGCTCGTGCCGGCTCATGGTCCGGTCGGCGTCGTCCTCACCGGCAGCGGTGGAGAAGAGCCCCATCGCCGCGTACGAGATTCCGGTACCCGCCATGAGTTCGGCGATGCCCGCGTAGTACGGGGCCGCCGGCTCCCAGACCTCCTCGCAACCACGCGAGTAGAGCTCTCGTACGAAGGAATGCGCGCGTTCCGTCCGTTCTTCGGGAGTCACGGCGAGGGGGAGTGCGAAGAAGCCCTCAGGGACGAGAAACCAGATGGGCGGGGGTTCGTCGTGGGATGCGGTGAGGGGAACACCACGTGCTGCATCTGCGGAGGTTGCCATGGATATCTGGACCGTTCTGGTCAGGCGCAGGAGGTGGGCATCAGAGGTCTTCCGGGAGGTAGTCCGCAGGTTGGACCTCTCGCCCCTCGGAATCCATGATCATGTTTGTTTCCGATGCACCGAAGTAGGAATCGAGTTTGTTCGGCAGCAGGAACTCGACCCGGTAATGACCGCCCGGAGGGCGACTGATCACGGGAGAGACGGCATCAGGAGCCTGCACTTTCGAGGCGTAGGCATCAACTGCCGCCTGTTGCGCCTCAGTGAGGGATTCCTTGCGGAACAGTTCGATCGGCGCCACCAGATGGCGTGTCAGGCGCTGGCGCCTGAAACTGCTCAGCCTGCACCAGGAACCGTCGGTGAACGTGACGTTGAAGTCGTTCCCGTCTTTGAAGTCCTTTCGCTCGACGCGACGGACTGTCGAGCGGGGAGTTTCCCAGAGGACCTCGTCCTCGACTTTCTTCAGGTTCTTTTTATGGAAGGGGAGACCCACGAGGACCATGCGGCGATCGGTGACGATCGCATGTGTGCGGTAGCGCTTCTCGTCGGAACGTCCGGGGTCGAGTTGCCACGGCAGGGTGCGGGCGATGGTGCCGGGCCCGGCACACATGACGGGGAAGTCCAGTACCTCGTCGTCCCGGTTGTCCGGAGTGTCGGAGCCGGAGTCCGGGAAGGCGCTGCCGCTGACGTTGCCTCCCGCGGAGCCGAGGACGCCCATGACGGCGACTCCCACAGCGATGGCGGCGCCCTTGACCGTGTTCCGTGCCGTTGCGTCGCTCATTGAACGAGCGGTGTACGCCGGTCCCTCAGGCCAGCCCGTCAACTCGTTCTGGATGTCACGACGCTCGAGGTCGCGAAACCATCGCATACCTCTGACGCGCATGGCCGCTCCCGTGGCGAAGGCCACGGGGGCGCGGGCGAGGAGCATCTCCCCCGATTCGGGCTGCCAGACGTTCATATCCGCACGCATCTTCCTTGTCCGACGACTACCGGGAGCCGTGGAATGCTGTCTGCTCTGTCACGTCGTATCCGCACTCAACCGCCCGAAGCGGCCTTTTCGAATCGGTCGCCGGGGAAGAGCGCCTCTCCTATGTGCTGGTGGATGGGAACGATCTTGGGGAAGATCTTGAGGCCGGCGTCGATGGCGATTCCGGCACCCATCGGGTCGATCTTCACCCCCGGGATCATGTTCAGGCCCTTGGAGCCCATCCATTGGCCCTCGTGGTAGCCGGCGCTCGCGAGACCGCCCATGCGGGACATCAGGCCACTGGTCGCGTGAGAGACCTCGAAGACGTGGTCGGACATGCCTCCGAGCTTCACCAGTCCGGCCTTGCCGAGTCCGCCGGCGAGCCCCTGTGACGACTTTCCGAAAGCCATCAGGATGCGCGAGCTGCCGATCTCGGTGGCCTGGAACCCTTCGCCCAGCGCGGCGACCTTGCCCGCAGCGGCGACCTTGGCGATATCAGCGGTCTCTCCAGCCACCTTGATGCCCTTGCTGAACATCCCGATCCCAGGCATCAGACCGACCGCGTCCATCCCGAGCTGCATCCAGCTCACATCGGCGCCGGCGACCTTGGCCAACCCGTGGGCGGCCAGCGCGAGCCCGCTCGCGATGAGCGCCGCGGTACCGAAGACAGCCGCCAGCGGGGGAAACGGGAGGGTGATGATGGCCAGCAGTCCGAGCACCGCGGTCAGGTCGCTCAACAAGTCGCCGATCAGCTTGATCATGTCGGCGTGGTCCTTGATCCACTGACCTGTGGCATCCCACGCGTCCGCGACACCCTTGGTGAGGTTGTCCCAGAACCCGGGTTCGTCCGGCGCGATGTCTGCCGCCTTGTCGAGTTCCTTGCTGATCAGCCCGGCTGCCCGCTTGTAGCGATCTTCGAGGTCGTGGACCTTGGTGATGACCTCGTCCACCGCACCGGACGCCTTGCCGAGTTCCTCACTGCCTTTTCCTTCGGCTTTCTGCTCGGCCTTGTCCTTGGCTTCGAGTCTCTCCCCGGCGGACCTCTCGAGCCGGGTGGCCTCGTCCTGGAAACCGTGCAACTCGTTGGCCCAGCGATGCAGGGCGCGGGACGCCTTGTCGAAGGAGTCGTGGCTCGTGCGGATGAGGGGTGTGACGTCCTTGCCGATGTACTCGGTGAAGGCGACCGCCGTCTTGCCCTTCCACGCCCCGGCCTCGATCTGCTCAAGTTCCTTCAGAGCCGTGCCCAGCTCGCCCGCCAGGCTCCCCAGCTTCCTGGCCAGCTCCCGGGTGTCCTCGACATCGCCAGGGGTGGGGTCCCAGCCGATGTGGGGGAAGGCAGGACGCTTCTCAGCCACCTCATTTGCCTTTCTTCTTCGGGGCCTTGAGCGATTCTGCGAGGTCCAGGTCCAGCTTGCCGAAGGAATCGGCGATCTTGTCGATCATCTTGACCGCGCCGCTGGTGTGCTTCCCGAGCTGCTTGATGCCGTATCCCCAGTCGTCGGCGAAGTCCTTTACGTCCTCGATCAGTTTGGACTCGCCGACGGCTGAGGCGTCGGTACCGCGCAAACCTCGGCGGGTGGCTTCCATGCGGTCGCTGATGGTGGAGAACGTCTTCTTCAGGTCCTCGAAAACAGTGTCTTCGAGGCGAAGGTCACTCATGTCTGTCCCGCCTTCCTGAGTTCATTTCCCGCCCCGACGGGCTGTCGGTCAGCTGTCACCGGTTGACGGCCTGGATCTCCTGCACGGTGATGTCCTGGGTCGTTCCGAAGGTGCCGTCGGGAAGCCTCGTGGGTCCTGGGCTGCCCGTGCCTGTCCAGGTGATCTCCCAGGTGACCGTTGCCTTGATAGCGAATGTGCCGTCGCCCGAGGACCGCAGGTACTTGAGTCCACAGGGCGGGGTCCGGCGGGACTTGCCCGTGGCGTACGGCTCGCCGATCGAGCCGTCGTCGTTGATTGCGCACTCGCCGGAGGCCGGGAAGGTCTCCGCGTCCGTCGTGCCCGGTTCGAGCTTGAGTGCCACTGGCTTGGCTGTCGTGGTGGCCTGGACGTCGAGACCACCGACGTCGATGCGCGCGGTCACGTCGACGGGTTTGAACTTGGCCTTGTCCAGCCAGGCCCACGTCCGCAGATTCACCTTGGTGATGTTCTCGGGCGCCAGGGTGACCTCGGTCTCCGGCAGCCGCAGCCTGTTGTACGCCAGTTCGGCGAGGACCCTCGGGGTGATGGCGTTGGGAACATTTGGGGTGTCCCCGTTCACGACCCAGAAGGGCATCTCGTTGCAGAGCTGAGCCGCGGGCTCCATCCAGCGGTCGGGATCCTGGACCGCCACCCACCATGTGCCCTCGTCGGCCTTGTCGAGGTTGTAGTCCTTGTACTTGCCGTCCTTGTACATGTCCCGGAACTGGCCCACGGCCGTCTTCGCGTAGCTGTGCTGCCCCGGGTAGTTGACGGTCTCGGTGTACATGTTCTCGACGTACTTCTGGAAGTCCTTGGCCGCACGCGGCTCGTACCAGCAGGCGGGCGGGCTCCAGTTCCCGGCGGGAGTGACGTTGCCCTTGCTGCCGCCACCGCCCTGGGAACTACCGCTGTAGCGGACCATGGAGACGATGTCGGTTCCGGACTGTCCGCCGTGCGTCTCCGTCTTCCCGCCGTTCGACTGCCCTCCGGGGCCCCACCCCGCCATCGCCGTGCCGGGCACCAGGGCGAAGGCGCCGGCTATGGCACCCACGACCAGCCACCTGCCGCGCCGCCTCTTCACGGCGTGCACGTCTTGTTCCCCCGGTCCGAAACGAGCTTGGTCGTTTGCCAGATCCCGTTGCCGTTCTTCTCCAGACGGGTGCTGTAGAGCACGTACGAGTCGTTGTTCGCCGGTGTCTTGTCGATCGTTCGCGTCTTGCGGTTCTTGTTGAACGCTCTGCTCTCGTCGGAGCAGTAGGAAAGACCCGCCGACTGCTTGTCGAACACCGCGAGTTTGGGCGAGTAGTAGCGGACCGCGCCGGTGAACGTAGAGCCGGAGTCGACGATGGTCTTCACCCAGTCCCGGCTACCGGGCAGGGCGGAGCCGGCCTGATAGAAGGCGAGTGCCTGGGACTTGAGGTCACCCTTGACGACGGCGTAGGTGACGGCCGTCTGGGCGTGCCCGGCGTCAGCCAGGATGGCGTCCTTCGTCGCGTCGCCGGTCGTCCAGCTCTGGAACGTCTCTTTGATGTCTCCCGGCAGAGTCAGGTCCGGACGCGCGATGGAGTCAGAAGCGCTCGCGCTCGCCGATGCCGACGTCTTCGTGGTGCCGGTGTCCGCCCCCGCGATCTTGTCGTTCCCCTTCGAGCCGTCACCCCCGTTTCCGCAAGCCGTCAGCAGCAGGGCTGTTGTCGCGGCGAACGCGGCAGCAACGGGCAAAGAGCGGCGCACAGTGGACTCCCCGTGAGGCATCGGTTGAGCGAAGTCGGTCAAGAGCAATGACGGTATCCGTGGGGCTCCTGGTTTCGCCAGGCTGAACCCTCCTTCAGGGTGGGGGTATATGAAATGATTTCACCCTGAAGGGGAAGCCCGGCGGCGCCTGATCGTGTCCATGCCCACATCCACTCCCGAGGGGCCGGTCCCGTGTCCACGACTCCCGCCGACTTTGCGTTCCGCACCTTCACAAGTCCGGGCCCCCGGCCCTATCTCGTAGCGCACAGGGCCCCGGCGGGGGCCGCGCACCATCGGCCGTCCTCATCGCACCCCGGCCGGGTCCCCCGTCCGGCTGAAAGATCACCTCCCGTCGACGCCATCCGTGAGCACCTCGTGCAGGCCTCGTGCGCACCCGGTGACGGAGTGTCGGGAATAAGCACGTCAGGGATTCGCTGCCGCACAGGCCGGGTGGACCGTGGATCGCCGGGCCCAACAGGGAACCGATGGACTGCCGTTGCGCGTCGATAACGTCGAGTCAGGTGCGCTTCAGGGGTCTTGAGGCGCCTTGAGGGGCTTATGTGCGGCTGATACGGTGCCATGGCTTGACACTCGCTCCAGCGTTGGCTATTCGGCCAGGTCGCGCGGTACGTCCCGGAACGGGACGCGGGGGTGAAGTGTCCTACTTGGCGCGTGAATTGGCAGACATTTTCTTGGGTGTACGGGGAGCGGTTGCGTGAAGATCCAAGAGCGTACGGGGGCGGGCAACAACCGTTCCGCCACGTCGGCTCACCCGGCGATGGGTGAGCGTCTTCCCACGCCGCCTCGCGAGCGCAAACCCGCGCTGGCCGCCCTCGCGGTGCTCCTCATCCTTGTCGGCGCGCTCGGCGCCACCATGCTGGTGCTGCGTGCCGGGGACCGTATCGAGGTCGTGAAGGTGACGAGCGACGTACAGGCCGGTGAGTCCGTCAGCGGTCATACGACCTCCGTGCTGGTCGCGAACGACTCCGGCATCAACTACGTCAGGGTGAACCAGCTCGCGGCGCTCAAGAGGCTCAAGGCCAAGTCCACGATCTACGCGGGGACCGTGGTCATCGGCGACATGTTCGCCCGGAGTGCCGAACTTCCCGCGGGCAAGGCCTCCGTCGGCGTCTCCCTCAAGGAGGGCCAGTACCCCGCGGGCATCAAGTCCGGTGACACGGTGGCGGTCTACCGCGTCGGCGACACCGGATCCAGCGGCAGCCGGAGCTCGTCGAGCTCGTCGGGTTCGTCGAACTCCTCGGGCTCGGGATCGTCGAGCGCGGGCGGCGGCCCCATCGTCGAGCGGGCGAAGGTCAGTTACGTCGACGACCAGAAGGACAGCACGATCAGCAGCACCAATCTGCCGGTCACCCTCGTCGTGGACAGCGGTCAGGCGGCGGACGTCGCCGACGCCGCCTCGGCCGGTCAGGTCGCCCTCGTCATCGTCCCCGGCAACTAGAGGCGAGTGAGTAGACGGACATGGCGCTCATCGCCCTCGCCGCAGACAAGGGTTCCCCCGGAGTCACCACCGCCGCGGTGGCGCTCTCCGCGGTCTGGCCCCGCAGGGTCCTGCTCGCCGAGACCGACCCGGCCGGCGGCGACCTCGTGTACCGGAGCGCGGCCGCCCACGGCGGCCCGCTGAACCCGAACACCGGCATGCTGTCGATCGCGGCGACCGCACGGCGCGGTCTCGTCCCCGACCAACTCTGGGACCACGTACAGCCGCTCAGCGGGGGACTCGAAGTCCTCGTCGGGCTCGGGATCGCCGAGCAGGCCGCCGGACTGGCCGGACTCTGGCCCACCCTGGGCCGGGCGTTCGCGCAGCTCGGTGACTCCCCGAACGCGCCCGCCGACGTCATCGCCGACTGCGGCCGGATCAGCGGGGACACCCCGGCGGCCGAACTGTTCCCGCACGCCGCCCTGGTGCTGCTGCTCTCCCGCACCGAGCCCGAGGCCATCGCACGCGTCCGCGACCGTGCCGCCGCACTCTCCGCCAAGCTGCACGGTGGCCCGCGCGGCGCCGGCGGACTCGCCACACCGTTCATCGGTGTCGTCCTCGTCACCGACCCGGGCGACTCCGCCAAGCTCGTCCACCAGGTGAACGACATGCTCGTGGCGGGCCAGACCGGCGCCCGCGTCGTGGGCACCATCGCCGACGACCCGGCGGGCGCCGCCCAGCTGGCCGGACGCAGACGCGGCCGCCTCGACAAGTCGCTGCTCATCCGCTCCGCCCGCAAGGTGGCCGCGGATCTGTACCAGCAGTACGGCGCCGCCTGGTCCGTACCCGCCGACGGACCCCACGCCGGGCACGGACAGCCCGCCGCCGGAGCCGGCCGATGACCGCCGTCGACCATCAGCTGGTCAAGCGGTTCCGGCAGGACGCCGGTGACCGCATCTCCGAACAGCGCCGCGAGGACCAGGTCCGCGGCGTCACCCCGATGTCCGGCGAGGACGAACGGCAGTACGCCCGCGCCGTCATCGCCCAGATACTCGAGGACCACGCCCGCACCGAGATCAACCTCGGCCGGACCCCGCTCGACGCGGAGACCGAGGAGCAGTACGCGGCCGCCGTCCACGCCGCGCTCTTCGGCGTCGGCCGTCTCCAGCCGCTGCTCGACGACCCGGAAGTCGAGAACATCGACATCAACGGGTACGACGAGGTCTTCATCGGCTACGCCGACGGCCGGGAGACGAAGGGCGATCCCGTCGCCGAGACCGACGAGGAACTCGTCGAGCTGATCCAGGTCCTCGGCGCGTACTCGGGGCTGTCGTCCCGGCCCTTCGACTCCGCCAACCCGCAGCTCGACCTGCGGCTGCCGGACGGTTCCCGGCTCTCCGCCGTCATGGACGTGACCCGCCGGCCGGCCCTGTCGATCCGCCGCGCGCGGCTCGGCAAGGTCTTCATGTCCGACCTCGTGGGCAACGGCACCCTGGCCCCCGAGGTCGCGCACTTCCTCGCCTGCGCCGTCCGGGCCCGCCAGAACATCATGATCGCCGGAGCCACGAACGCCGGCAAGACGACGCTGCTGCGCGCCCTCGCCAACGAGATCCCGCCGCACGAGCGTCTCATCACCGTCGAGCGCGCCCTGGAACTCGGTCTCGACAGCTTCGCCGAACTGCACCCGAACGTAGTGGCGTTCGAGGAGCGGCTGCCCAACTCCGAGGGCCAGGGCGCCATCACCATGGCCGAGCTGGTACGCCGTTCGCTGCGCATGAACCCCTCGCGCGTCATCGTCGGCGAGGTCCTCGGCGACGAGATCGTCACGATGCTGAACGCGATGTCGCAGGGCAACGACGGCTCGCTCTCCACGATCCACGCGAACAGTTCCAGCGAGGTCTTCAACCGCATCTCCACGTACGCGCTCCAGGCGACCGAGCGACTGCCCATCGAGGCCAGCCAGATGCTCATCGCGGGCGCGATCAACTTCGTGGTCTTCATCCGGCGGCGCAACGAATACGAGTCCGGCGGCCGCCTCCAGCGCATGGTGACGTCCGTGCGCGAGGTCAACGGCGTCGACGGACGGGTGCTGTCCAGCGAGGTGTTCGCCGAGGCCCCGGACGGCCGGATCGTCCCGCACGCGCCCATCTCCTGCCTCGATGAACTCGTCGCGCAGGGCTACCGGCTGCCAGGCAGCGGGAATTGGTGACGACGATGACCCAGGACATGATGTCGGGCACGACCTCCCTCGCGGCCCTCGACTCGCTCGGCTCCATGGGCGGACTGTTCTCCCTGCCGGTGCTCTACGCGCTCGGGTGCGGGATCGCGGTCGGCGGCGGTCTCGCGCTGTTCACCGTCGCCGTGCGCGGACTGCCGGCCAAACCCCCACACGAGAAGCAGAAGGCGAGCGAGCGCGCGAGTGAGCTGATCCGGTTCGCCGGACAGCGCGGTTCGATCGCCGCCATAGCCGGTCTGGTCGTCCTCCTCCTCACCGGCTGGGCCGTCGCCGGCCTCGCGGCCGGCATCCTCGTCTTCTTCTGGGACAAGCTCTTCGGCGGCGCCTCCGAGGAACGGGCCGCGATGCGCCGTGTCGAGGCGCTGGCGTCCTGGACCGAGTCCCTGCGCGACACCATCGCGGGCGCGGTCGGTCTGGAGCAGGCCATCCCGGCCTCGGCGCGCGCCTCCGCGCCCGTACTGCGGCCGCACCTCGACGCGCTCGTGGACCGGCTGCGTTCCCGGACACCGCTCCCCGATGCCTTGCAGCAACTGGCCGACGAGATCGACGACGCGTCCGCCGACATCATCGTGGCCGCGCTCATCCTCAACGCGCGCCTGCGCGGCCCCGGTCTGCGCCAAGTGCTGGGCGCCCTGGCCAAGTCGGCGCGCGAAGAGGTCGACATGCGGCAGCGGGTGATGGCCCAGCGCGCCTCGACCCGCCGCTCCGTGCAGATCGTCGTCGCGGTGTCCGTCGCCTTCGTCCTCGGACTGTCGATCTTCAACCGTGAGTTCGTCGCGCCGTACGGCACGGCGGTCGGGCAGCTCGTACTCGCCTGCGTCTGCGGCCTGTTCGGCCTCGGCTTCTGGTGGCTGCGCAAACTGTCAACCATCGAGACGCCGGAGCGGTTCCTGGTACGGGACGAGTCGTCCGTGCGGTTCGTGCGGCCCCGTACACCGGTATCCGGGGATGAGGCGGTACGCCGATGAACCTGACCATGCCCCTCCTGATCGGCGCCGTGCTGGGCCTCGGCGTCTACGCCCTCGTCCGCGCGCTCCTGCCGTCGAGGCGCAGCGCGGTCGCGCAGGTCGCCCGTATCGACGCGATGCGGGCCCGCGGGGCGGCGTACGAATCCGCGCACCACGGACAGCGGGACGGCGGACGCTTCGGCGGTCTGCGCGCGCAGGTCGGCACGCGTGTCGCCGAGCTGTATCTCCAGCAGGGCTGGGAACAGCGTTCGCTGCGTGCCGATCTCGCCGTCCTGGACCGGAGTTGGGAGAGGTTCCTGGCGACGAAGGTGCTGCTGGCCGCGGCCGGTGTCTTCTTCGGGCCGCTCCTCTTCGCCGTCGTCTGGACACTCGGCGTCGGGCACAGCCCGATCATCCCGGTCTGGCTCGCGCTGGCCTTCGCGGTCGTCTTCTTCTTCCTCCCCGATCTGGAGGTGCGACGGGACGCGGTGGACAAGCGGCGCGATCTGCGGCGCGTGATCGGCGCGTATCTGGACCTGGTGTCGATGAGCCTGGCCGGCGGGCGAGGTCTGCCCGAGGCGCTGATGGCCGCCGCCGAGATCTCCGACGGCTGGGCCACCCAGCGCATCCGCAACGCCCTCGCCGACGCCCGGATCACCGGCATCAGCCAGTGGCAGGCCCTCGGTTCGCTCGGTGAGGAACTCGGCGTCGAGGAACTCAAGGACCTGTCCGCCTCCCTGGCGCTCGTCGCGGACGACGGCGCAAAGGTGCGCGAGTCGCTCGCCTCGCGCGCCGAGACGATGCGCCACCGCGAACTCTCCGAGATCGAGGGCAGCGCGGGCGAGAAGTCGCAGTCGATGCTCGTCGCCCAACTGCTGCTGTGCGCGGGCTTCCTGGTCTTCCTCATCTTCCCGGCGGCGATGCGCGTGTTCCAGGTCTGATCGTCCGCCGTGTCCGAACGGCCACGAGGTGGCCACCACTGTCTTTCGAGAGGACAACTCACCATGAACGGACGGAACTTCAGCACCGGGATCCCGGGGGTGGACTTTCTGATCACCTTCCTCCAGGGCCGGGTGCAGCGTGCCCGCTCCGGTGAACTCGACCGGGGTGCCTCCGCGGTCGAGTGGGTCATCATCTCCGCCGTCGTCGTCGCGATCGTCGGCGTCGTCGCGGCGATCATCAACGCCGCGCTGAGCGACGGCGCCAACAAGGTCGGCAACTGCATCAAGGGCGCCGACGCCGGCAAGACCTGCTGAGTTCGTACGGGGATGCGAGTGCGCGAGGATCGAGGAGTACGTCGCTGGGTGCGCCGCAGAGTGGAGGCAGCCTCCGCCCGCGGCGACTCCGGCATGACCGCGATCGAGTTCGTGCTGCTCACGCCGGTGCTCTTTTTCATGATCTTCGCGACGGTGCAGTTCGCGCTGTACTTCTTCGCGGACCATGTCGCCCAGGCGGCGGCGCAGGCGGGCGCCCGCAAGGCCCGTGCCACCGCGGACGCGCAGCCGGGAGCGTGGCGCGGCGAGGCGGGTGACGTCGTCGACAGCTACATCCGCCAGCTCGGCCCGAAGCTGGTGCTGTCACCGGAGGTGACGATGCTCCAGCCGGAGCCGAACACCGTGGGAGTCGAGATCACGGCGAGGGTTCCCGCGGTATTCCCGGGCCTGAACCTGACGGTGCACGCGCAGTCGGCGGGCCCGGTGGAGAGGTTCGTGAAGGAGGAGAGGCCGTGAGGGCGCAGAGGGCTCTGCCCGCCGCCGTCCCGGACCGCATGTCCCGGGGCCGGGACGTCGTGTCGAGGCCGAGGGCCCTGGCCGGGGCCGTCCGTGCCCGCGTCTCCGGAGACCGGCGTGACCGGGGACTGTCCACCATCGAGGTGGTCATCCTCGCGCCGGTGATGATCCTCTTCATTCTGGTGCTGGTGGCGTTCGGGCAGCTGGTCAACGGGCGAGGGGCGCTGGACGGCGCGGCCCGGGACGCGGCGCGGGCCGGCTCCATCCAGAAGGACCACGCGACCGCCATCGCCGAGGCGAGGAAGGCGGCCGAGGCCGACCTCGGGGACGTCTGCTCGGGCCCGGTGAGCGTCACGCAGACGAGCACGGGATTCGAGCCCGACACGCTCTTCACCGTCGAGGTGAGCTGCGAGGTGCGGGGCCTCGCGATGATCGGCCTCGACGTGCCGACCACCTTGCAGGCATCTTTCAGTTCCCCGCTCGACCCTTTCCGGAGGACGGCATGAGGCTGAGCTCCGCGGTACGCGGGGGAGTGGAGCTGGGGTCCGCCGTGCGGGGGCGGGGGCCGGTGCGGTCCGGCTCCGCCGCGCGGGGGCGGGTGCGGCCGCGTTCGGGCGTACCGGCCGGCGTGAAGCCGCGCTCCGCCCTGCGGGGCTGGTCCGGCGTGCGGGGCTGGTCCGCCGTGCGCCGGGGGCGGCTCGACGACCGTGGGTCGGGCGCCGGCGCGGTCATCATCTTCGCGCTCGTCTTCCTGTCGCTCTCGGCGTTCGTCATCGACGGCGGTATGTCCATCTCCAAGCGCGAGCGGGCCGCCGACATCGCGGAGCAGGCGGCCCGTTACGCCGCCCAGGACATCGACCTCGAATCCCTCTACGAGAACCAGAACGGTCCCGCGCCCATCAACTTCGAGGACTGCGGTGCCCGAGTGAAGGCGTTCGCACGGGAGATGGGCATGTCCGGCGCGGACATCGCCGCCACTCATTGCGTGACCGCCGACGCGGAACAGGTCGAGGTCGAGGTCCAGTTGACCTATTCCCCGGTCTTCACGGGGATGTTCTACGGCGGAGACGTGACGGTCCACGGGCGGGCCGTGGCGGAGAACGAGGTGGGCTGAACTCGGCACCGACGGACGGTCGTCTCCGTGTCGCCTCGGCCCGTACCCCGCTCAATCCACGGCGATCCCGAGATCCCGCGTCAGGATCTGCAACAGCCGTGCTTCCGGCAATTCGGGTACCTGGTAGCTGGCCTCCCTCACGCGCGCGAGGAGTTGATGCCGGGCTATTTCTCCCCGCCCTTCTTCTGCGTCTTCACTCCCTCGGAGACGTCCTTGGCCAGCTTGTCGTCGAGCTTCTTGAACTCCCGGACGACGGCGTCGGACATCTTCGCGAGGGCGTCCAGGGACTGGCCGATGTCCTCGCGGCCGTCCTCCCAGCCGGACTCGAAGTCGTCCAGGGCGTCGTAGACGCTGTGGTCGCCGAGGTCGTCCTTGTACGACTCGAAGAGCTTCTTGGTGTGGTTCAGCCGGGTCTTGATGTCCCGCAGCCGCCCGCCGTAGTCCTCCAGCTCGCTCAGCGGAAGCGCGAGGTCGCTCTTGCCACCACCGCCCATGTCGGTTCCCCCTCCTGGATTCCTGAAGTCCCGGTAGCCGTGGTGGCCCCGGTCAGACGAACCGGAACGTGCCGGTGACCGCGTCGAAGATGTCGTGGAAGGCCTCAGCCAGGTCCAGGACGGGGCTGGCTCCGGAGACGAGAACGACCTGGTCGGTGGTTCCCGGGACCGGGATGTACGTCTGGGTCAGCACCATACGAAGGGTACGGGTGTCGCCCTGCGCGACGGGTAGGTCCTCCACGCCGAACGTCCGGGCGGCGACGCCCACTTGCGGGATGTCGACGGTCGCGACCGTGCGCCAGGCGTCACCCTCTCGGCGGGCGGTGACGGTCCGCAGGCTCTCCGCGATCGCGCGCGGGTCGGTCGACAGCGCCACGCCCTGCTTGTTCTGGGCGCCCAGCACCGACACGGTGAGGGTCGCGGTCAGCGGAACGCCCTCGAAGTTCTCGGCCATGCAGCCCATGTACAGAGCCCCGGAGTCGTAAGCGTCCTTGGCCATCCTGCGCAGCACGGCCGCCAGATCGCTCCGGTACTCGGCGAGTTCGGGGACCTCGCGGATCCGCTCGTCGACGAGCGCGCGGACGGTCGCGTCCCGGCCCTCCGGACGGATGTCGAACTCCCACCAGGAGTCGGGGACGGACAGCGAGAACCCCGAGGACAGGCTCGGGCTCTCGTGGGAGGTGGAGCTTGTGGTCAAGGTCGGATGCCTCTCTTACTCGAAGGTGACGGGGGTGTACGTCTTCGCGTGTGCGGCGAGGAAGGCGCGGGCTTCCTCGGGTAGCGGCAAGGGCGCCACGGCCACGTAGTCGATCAGCTGTTTCGGAGCGTAGTAGTCGGCGAATCGGTATTTCACACGGGCCAGTTCGGTCGCGTCCTCGTACCGATGCGCCACCCCGAGGGATTCCAGGAGATCGGAAAGGCCGTACGAGGCCACCTCGTCCCCGAGATCGACGGGAAGCCGGTAACGGGTCACGTCGGATGCCGAGAACGGGACTTCGCCCGAACCGATGGCCTGGAGTTGCGGGAGGCCGAAGTCGAACCACGGACCGGTCTTCTTCACGAGCATCCAGCGGTCCGCCAGCTCGCTCTGGAAGATGTCACATTCGTCTCCCGAGAAGACGGGGGCCATGCTCAGACCCATCCTCGTCAACGACGGGTGTGACGCTTCCAGACCGGGGACCTCTTCATGACCGGCCTGGATGAGGTGCACGAACTCCGCATGGAACTCGTCACGCTTGTCCGATCGTTCAAACAGGAGAAGTGGAGATTGCCGTCGAGGTACGAGTGGAGAATCGGACCAGGAGTCACGAACCAGTCGATATGCGACCATCTCCCCACACTGACCGTCGATCGGGGGAGCTGCCTCACCGCAGATCTGGCAACGGTTGATGTCGGGCATGGTTCTCCTGGGGCGGTCGACTCCGTGGGCCCTGCGGGTGATCTTCGTTGTGTTGTTTCCGGTGGATACTCCCTATCCCATTTCGACTCCGAGGTCCTGAGTCAGGATCTCCACCAATCGCTTTTCCGGCACCTCTGGAACCTGGTGACGGGAGTTCCTGACCTGGGTGATGAAATCTGCGGGAAGGGAAACGTGGTACTTTGCGAGATAGTATGAGAGGTCTTGGCGCCACAGCCAGATACCATCCGTATAGAGCGATCCGATGCCGGACAGGTCGGGGGCCTCTGAGTCCAGGACATCGGGACCTGCACTCATTTCGCTCCAGATTCCCGCACCGTTTCTGAGGTAGGAAATAATCCCCGCCTCATCCGGTTCCCCTGTCGAATTAATGGACTCCCGCATGAGCCCGTCGATCGGGAGCCCCCAGCCGGGAGTGAGTTCGGAAAAGAAGCCAACGGGTCGAATCATCTGAGCTCCTCGGTTGCGGCTTGGCGTGTCACTGGGCCATCGGCAGGAATGTCAGCCAACTTCCGCCGTCCTTGATCGTTGGAGTGAAGGGGCCCTCGCCGAAGGTTGGGACACCCACCGCATTGGTCGGGGCCTTGACCGGAACGCCCAACGAATTTGCGATGTCCTGGATCACGTGAGGCTGAGCTGAACCTGAATGGCAGGTGAGCATTCTGATGGGGCCACCATCGTATCCAGGTATTTGCCTGATGGTATCAAGTATGTGATTCGGGTGAATGGTGTGGCCGCCGGCTGCCTGGCCTGCGCGATTTGTCTCACCGGCTATGATTCGCCCGTCTGTGGTGCCGTGAATGATGACATCCTGATATCCAGGAAGCCTCTTCGCCACGTCGAAGTTCCGCAGGGTTGAGGGGTCGTAGCCGATGGCGGTTGCCCCGTCCTTGTGGTAAATCGGAATGTCGGAAGGCAGTGCGTCATCCGGTGTTCTGGTGGGAGGGCCTACGTGGGGTGAATCCGCCTTCCACCAACGGTTTTTGCCCATCATGCTGAAGGACGAGAAGCGCAGGTTCTTCATGCTGCGCACGCTCTCGGCGAGGCCCTTCAATCCCCCGCCGATCCCCTTCATGAAAGCGCCGCCCAGGGCGCGCAGGCCGCCCAGTTTCCAGAGTTTGCCCATCTTGGCGAGGCTCGTGAAACCCTTGGTGGCCGGGATGCAGTCGAGGACCGCGAAGATCAGATCGCCCCAGCCGGCTTGGCCGTTGAGCATCTTTCTCACCGTGTCCGCGAGCACGACGAGTGCCGCCGCGAAGACCAGCCAGCCCAGCGGGCCGCCCACGATCAGCACGATGATGCCGACGATCGTCACGACCCACTTGCAGACCGTGACGATCTCGTCCCAGTGGTCGGAGACCCAGTCGATGGGCTCCTCCCACCAGTGGCGGTTGTGGATGCCGGCGTCGGACGCCTCGTGCAGCTTCTTCACCGTCCGGCGGGCGGCGTCCTCGCGCAGCCCCTTCGCGTGGGCGGCGAGCTTCTTCGCCGCGTCCAGCAGCCCCTGGGCGTCGTCCACGTCCTTCTGGGCGGCGGTCTGCCGCTCCTTGGCGTGCTGGGCGTCACGCGTCGCGCGGCGGACGTCGGCCTCGTCCGGCGGGGGTACGTCCTTGCCGCGGTTCTTGTCCGGGTCGTAGGAGTCGGCCTTCGCGGTCGCCGTGTGCACCCAGTCGTCGGCGCCCGAGAGCGCGGTCCTGGCCGTGGACAGGTCCTGGCGGGCCCTGCGGCCGTCACGCAGCGCCTTGTCCGCCTTCTGCTGGGCGTCGTCCAGATCGGGCCAGTACGAGGTGAGGGCGTCGCCCGCGATGTCGTAGGACTTCTTGAGCTTCTTCAGCTGGCCGGGGACGTCCTCGAACTCCGAGGCGAAGGAGTCCGCGGTCTTGCCCGCCCACTTCAGGACCGCGTCGTCGTGTGCGAGGCCCTTGACGTCCCGCAGGATGTCCGAGACGTCGTCGGCGAAGTCGTGGAGCGAGCCCGCGAGTCCGCGCACCCGCTGCGGGTCGCCCGGCGTCGGGTCCTGGTCCAGGTCGAGTATGTGCCAGTCCGTCGGCCTGTTCGACACGCGTTCCCCCGTAACACCCGCAACCTCTGCATCAGAACGTACGTGTGAACGTATCGCGCTGATCGTTGCGAGTGAAACGCCGAACAGGGCTTCGTCGAGGGGTTGTTACGTACGCGACTCGCCGACCGCCCCGTTGCGTATGGCCTGGAGGAGGTGGCCGACCGGGGTGGCGGTGGTGGTGAGGACCGCCTCGGGGGCGTCGGATTCGCGGAGGTGGAGGGCGGCGGGGGTGGAGGCGAGTTCGACGCAGGAGTCGCCGTCGCCCGGCCCCGAGTAGGACGACTTCTGCCAGTTGTCAGGGGTGCTCATGGATACCTCTCACAGCTCCTTCGCCAACCTGTGGATGAAGTCGCGAGACCGGTCGGGGTCCAGCGACACTCCTTCGACCTTATGGAAGAGCGTTCGGTAGGCGTTGAGCTGGGCTTCGGAGTCGATGAATGCGGCGCCCTGGGGAGCGTCGCGCACGACGGTGTCCAGCCTGGGCACCGGCCCTCCCGCGTAGGTCATCGCGCTAGGCGGTGTCTTCAATTGATCTTGGATGGTGGATCATGGTCGGGTGATACGTCGCCATGAACTGTCCGATGTCGAGTGGGAGTTCGTCCGGCC
>NZ_JBEXGX010000039.1:0-71890 GCF_040607495.1 Streptomyces sp. NPDC005281
CAACGTCCTCTGGGCCCTCCTCCGCGATGGACGAACGTATGAAGCCACGCCACCCACTGCACGCGCGGCTTGACAGACCACATTAGGAATCACTGACCCTGCTGAACGGAATCGGTTTCGCGCATGTCCGGGACATCAGAGAGGACGACGGCAGTACCACCCGCGTGTTGGCCCGTCATCTGAGTGCGAGCGACGAGTCGCCCCGCGTCCGATAAAGGCGAGCAAGCCGCTGCCCCTGAGATCACCCGGGCAGCCGGTCAGGCAGTGCGGGTAGGGGACTGGGTCCAGGTTCGGATGGATGAGTCGGGGGCGAAGGTGGTCTTTGGTTCCGCGCGGGTGTCCCGCCAGCGGATGTAGGAGGCGACAACGGAGTTCTGCTCGCCGTGGGCACGGAGGTCGGTGCCGTTGAGGACGAAGTAGTGCAGTGCGGAGGTCACCCTACGCAGGCCCACTGACAACGCGGTCCTTGATGACGTCGCCGGGGATCAGCACGCTCTTCGAGCGGTGCCTCGCAGGCTTCGCTAGATGTCGTACAGGCAGGTCTTGATCTTCACCCAGAGCAGCGATGTCAAGGCGGCTCCCACGTGACGGACGGCGAGGTCTCGTGACAGGGCAGCGCAGTTGTCGCTACCAGCGCGCGCCCAACTGATCGAGCGCTGCCTTGCGCTCCGGTGTGAATTTGACGGCCCACCAGTCCGCGTGGATCTGCCGTACCGACCCCTTGTCCTCGCCCGCGGGCGGGAATCCGAGGACGTTGTCGAGCCCACCGCATCGTTGCCGATGGATAGCAGTCGTTGGCCACGGCTTGAGTGTCGTGTCTGCCGGTTCAGTTCGTGAGGGGTGTGTCGTCGTTCCGCTTCTCGGGACATTTGTGGGGCTGCTTGTGTGACATCTGTACTGCAGTATGTGTGCCTGTTGACACTGCACTGCGCCTGTCGATTTCCGTAGGCTTGCAGCATGGTCAAATCTCACAAACCAGGACCGGATGATGCGTGGGAAGGCATTGTCGAGGACAAGTCGCGGGGGATGCTCGACGGCGCGAACATGTACCACTTCGTCAGGGTGCGGCGTGTGGACGGCGAGTTCATGAAGATGCGCATCGACCGCGGGTTGTGGAAGTCGATCGCGGTCGGTGATCGCATCGTCAAGGAGCCGGGCAGCGGCCCGGTCAAGGCGTGACCCCCTGGGTGCTGGACGGAGAACACCTCGCAGTGCCCCCCGGTCGGCACCCACAGGCCTGCCAGGACTTCGTCAGGTTGTTATGGATCTTGGTTTCTTGTGGGAGGTGGATGTTCGGGGCAGGGGCAGGGGCAGGGGCAGGGGCGGGCGGTGCAGGCGCCGGTCCAACCGGGGCCAAGTACGTTCTGCAGCAGGTCGATGTGGTGGACCGCTGGCCGTGGTGCTCGGGACCGGGGTGCTTGGGGTTGGGCTGTTGTGCCGGCAGGCCGAGCCTGGATCTCTTCGCGTTCGCGGCGGGTGCGGCCGACTCGGAAAGCGTAGTGGGTGGGCCCTGCGATGCCGCAGGTTGCGTGCGCCGGCAATGGCCGGGGCCTCGCGCGGCCGATGTGGATGATCCGGCCCTGGCCATTGCGTAGGTAGGCGGCGAGTATGCGCAGTGACCAGCGAGTGAAGGACCGGCCGAGCTTGGCGGGGAGGGTGGTGGCCGTCCGGATGACGAAGTCCTCGTCGTCACTGCTCAGCAGGCGGGGAAGGCCTCCCGAACATTGAGGGGCCAGGGAGGTCAGGCCGATCTCGTTGAACCGGTGGATGACGTCTCGGACGGTGTCCTCATCGGCCTGGACCAGCTGCGCGATCACCGGCACTCGGTTCCCGCCGGCCGAGGCCAACAGCATCATCGCCCGCCGGTAGCGCACCGAACCCGTGCTGCCCCGGCGAACGATCTGGTGCAGCCGCTGCCCCTCGTGTTCGGTCAGTCTGCGCCCGGACAGGGCTCAGCCACCGCGGCTCCAGCGATCGGAACGGACGTCACCGCACATCCAACCGCCACAACCACCAACCCGGCGAAGCCTCGCGGTCAGAGCACCGGCGGCCGACGTTCCCAGGTTGGGCCCCAGCGCAGGTGCCGGGCTCGTGTCCACCGTCACCGGGCCCCTGTCCACCGCAGTGTCGGGCGTTCACCTGTCGTGACAAGGGACCCAGCCGCGACAGGACGCGCCGTCGCGAAAAGGGACCCCGCCGTGACAAGGAACCGCCTCGCGCCGAAATCCGTCTTCCTCTGCATCATCTTGTATCGACTGTTTGACACAAGATTCCACCTACGGCATCTTGTACTTGCCACTTGGTACAAGATGATCTGAGGGGATCTCTCCATGCTCGACGCTGCCCCGTTCCAGAGTCGTTTCCTCGATCATGCCGACTCCTATGCCCGCTGGTCCGGCCTGGCCATCGGCATCATTGCCGCGCAGGCGCTGTCCACACTGGGGCACGTCGAGTTCGAGCAGCGCGTCGTCTTCTGCATCACGGCCTTCGGCCTGTGCGCGGTGGCAGGCGTCCTTCTCGCCGACGCGCTGACCTTGGTCCCGCAGGACGTGGTACGCACCGCGAGTCTTGCCCCACGCCTGGTCAGAGACCATGTGCCACCACGCATGGGCCCTCTGATCGCCCTTCAGGGCATCTCGCTCACCGTACTGCTGGTGATCGCGGCCGCCACAGCCTCCGTCGACCCCGACCGCATGTTCACGACGGGGAAGGTCGTCATTGTCACCTGCAACGGGATGGCGGCGCCCCTGGGCCCCTGGCCTGGCCTGTACTACAGCCTCCCTATCTTCGGCGCGCTCGCCGTAGCCACTCCCACCTGCATATGGGCCCTGCGCCGCATCGCCCATGGACCTGGCGGGGAGCAGCAGCGGCGCGACCGCGCGTGGGCGGTAACCGGGGCCTGGGGGCTACTGGTGTCGAGCCAGCAGTTGTACGCCGTGCTGATGGTCTCCGTCTCGCTGACGGACACGGGCTGTGCCGGCGCGATGGGCGCGCTCACCTTCTGGGTGTTCTACCCCTTGGCCCTGCTGAACCTGTGCACCGTCGTCTGGTCCCTGGTCACCTTGGTGGCCCCACGGGCCGTCAACGACAACGCGGCGGAGGAGTACCCCGACAATGGATGAGCCCGCTGTCCGTGTCGACACCACCAGCCAGGTACCGCCGTACGCGCAGATCCGCGCCCAGCTTGGCGCGATGATCGTCACCGGACGACTGGCCGAGGGTGACCGTCTACCGACCGTGCGCCAGTTGGCCACGGACCTCGGCCTCGCGCCAGGCACCGTGGCCCGCGCCTACCGCGAGCTGGAGGCCGCCGAGCTGATCCGTACCCGCCGCGGGGCGGGTTCCCGGGTCGCGGCAGCCCCAGCCGGCCCGACCCGCCCCTACGCCTCGCAACTCGCCACCCTCGCACGCGACTTCACCTCCTCCGCCCGCGCGCTGGGCGCCGACACGGAGGCCATCCTGACCGCAGTCCGCGACGCCCTGGACCCGGACCGCCCCTAGCCTTTTCGTTTCCATGGGAGGCCGCTCACACATCAGCCGAACAGTTCAACCGGAGGACCAAGCGACTCGCATCTGGGCCGCCTTCGGACTCGCGGAACGAGACGATCCGCGCTGTGTCGACGGCGCCCGCCGCGTAGGGGACGTCGAGGACTACGACGCCTGGTCCTGGATACTTCGCGCTCCCTCTCGCTACGAGGAGCGTCGGAAACAAGAGAAACCAAACGTGACCGAGTAGAAGCAGCGTCCCCCCGCCGACCACGACGGCGGCCCGGCCGAGGCAGACAGGCTCAGCCGGGCTACGGTACGGCCTGAAGGCGGCCGTGGTGCATGCCCCCTGTGCACGCACAGACGGTGGCCAGTTGGGCGGGCGAGATGCCGGGGTGCCCGTCGCACGAGTACCAGTCGGCGAAGTCTTCGTCGCACCACAGCCCGTCCAGCCGGCTTACCCACATCGCCGTCGTACCACCCGGGTTGCTCGCCCGCGCGATCCGCGCGGTCAGAGGCGGGATTTGCTCACCAGAACGGGGATGGAGCGACAACGGACACCTCAACAACTGGATCGGTCTTCGAAACGGTCCCGAGCATGTCCGTTGAATGATGTCGGCGAACCGGGGAAATCCAAGATTCCCGACGGAATCGAGCTCGGTCATGAGATTGCGACCTGCGCTGGAGTACCGCCGAAGGATGGAATACCTTCGCCCAGACGGGGCTGTGACCGGGCCAGTCCGCCGTCGCCACGGCGGTTCTCGGCTCTCGTTCGGCACTCTCGCCCAACGGCCGTGAGCTGCCGTTCCACGGTTGAGGGTTGAACTGCGAGACGTCGCAGAGACTCCTGGCATTGATGGCGACCACTCAAATGCACAGCGCAGCCATATGGATGGCATTTCCTCAAAAGTCCTGCGCTTCATGTCAATGTGCACTTCGGTGCGTCATTCTTCGGTGTTGCGAGCACATATCAAGGCCGCCTGGCAAGGCACACGAGAGCACGAATTCCCTTCGCCCACCGCCATATTCAGTGGTGACCGGAATGACCGGGGCGGCCAACCTCAACTCTCTGCACCAGGAGTAACACCATGACCTTCCGCAAGGCCCTCCTCGCAGGTGTCGGCGTCACCACGGCAGCGGCGGCAGCGTTGTTCGCCGCTCCGGCAGCGACCGCGTCCGCCCCCTCTCTTGCACACAGCCCGGCTCACTCCCAGGGTGGGGCAGTGTTCGTCCAGAGCGACAACACCACCGCGAACACCGTCGTCGCCTACCATCGCGCCCTCGACGGCAGGCTCAGCCGGCGTGGCGTGTTCCCGACGGGGGGCCGCGGCGGCGTGCTGGACGGCTCGGTGGTTGACCACCTGGCGTCCCAGGGGTCGCTCGCCTACGACCGCAAGGCAGGGCTTCTCTACGCCGTCAACGCCGGCAGCGACACCCTCACCGTCTTCGCGGTACACGGCGACCGTCTTGAGCGCCTCCAGATCGTCCCCACCGGCGGTGATTTCCCGGTCAGCGTCACCTTCCACCGTAACCGGGTATGGGTTCTCAACGCCCTCGACGGCGGCTCCGTCCAGGGCTTTGTCCGCATCGGCCACCGACTGGCGGGCGTCGATTCCTGGCACCGCGGACTCGGCCTTGACCCCAACGCCACCCCGCAGTTCACCCACACCCCCGGGCAGATCTCCTTCACACCCGACGGCTCGAAGCTGGTCGTCACCACCAAGGCCGGCGCCAATACCATCGAGGTGTTCCGGCTGAACCGCCGCGGCACACCCGCCGCCCGACCCGTGGTCACCAGCACCCCGGATGCCGTGCCGTTCGGTTTCACCTTCGACCCCGCCGGCCGCCTCCAGGTCACCGAGGCCGGACCCAACGCCGTCGAGACCTTCGTCCTCCACCGCGACGGCACTCTCACCTCAGTCGGCCAGGTCCTCACCGGCCAGGCTGCCACCTGCTGGATCGTCGCCACCGACCACAAGCTCTACGCCTCCAACGCCGGCAGCGGCAGCCTGTCCGGATACCGCGTGCGCCGCAACGGCACCCTGGCCGCCCTCGGCAACACCGCCACCGACCCCGGCACGGTCGACGCCGCCGCATCCTCCGACGGCCGCAACCTGTACGTGCAGACCGGCGCACAGGGCCACGTGAACGAGTTCCGAGTAAACCGCGACGGCTCACTCACCCGCATCGGATCGGTCACTGTCCCCGGCGCCATCGGCGGCGAGGGCATCGCCGCCGACTGACCCGAACACCGGCGTATGCCACCCCCACCGGCTGTGCGTCATCCCGCCCCCGCCCGCCTCACACAGGGGCCGGGGGCGGCATGGTTCAGGCCCGTCGGATCGCGTCATGGGCTGACGCCCAGCCATTCTCCACCTGAGCCGGGTCCGGGCCCGTCGCCCACTACCGTTCACTGCCGCCAACCGGCCCCTTCGGCGCAGCAGAACAGCCTTCGAGCACCTGAGTTCGCGCTAGGGAGCCTTCAGATGTCCTGAACCCGCGGAGCATCAACATCGAGAGCTTCTACTGCCGCCCCGGAATCGAAGGCGCCCACGAGGAAGGCATCGTCGAGGGGCGATCGGCTATTTGCGCCGCAACCACTTCACTCCAGTCCCGGAAGGCGACTCCCTTGCCGAACTGAACGAGATGGTCGACCAGTGGGACCTGCGCGACGGACACAGGCGGATCGGTTCGCGGCCGTGGACGAGTACTTCGCGGTCATCGATGACGGAGGTCCGGGTCACGGGACGGGACGGCCGACGGCGGACGCCCAACCGGGGCGGAAGCGTTCATTGCCATGGTGATCGGCGGTGGGATCACCATGACCGACGCGGCCGCAGCGCTGATGTCACGGACTGCGAAGCCCGAGACGTACGACGTCTGATCCGGGCACGCGGACGGCATAGCCTTTCATCGACGCGTCTTCGCCTGCGGGGCACAGAAGAAGTGCGCGCACGCCTGGCCGGCAGCACTGGTGGAGCAGCATCGGGGCGCTGCTCTGCGAGTGATCGTCGGTCTTTACACTGCCTCCACAAACCCGAGGCCTGCCCACGCGGGCGGGCCTCACTTCTCTTGGGGGCCTTTTGCGCACCATCGCTTCCTGTGCCGCTCTGAGCGGCGCGCTGGCACTGACCGCCCTCAGTGTGCCCGCCGCGCAGGCGGACACCGTCGTAGGTGACACGACTGTCTCGAACATCGTGGTGAACGGCGGCAAGGACGTCGTCATCGGCACGACCAATAAAGTGACCTTCAAGGTCACCTTCACCGCCTCGGACCCGTCCGGCATCGAGGACGGGGAAAGCTACCTGTACAAGGGCACGTGGAGCGACCCGAGCGCCTTCTGGTCCGACGACAGCGACGAGGACACCACGTGCGCCGCGGGGACGAAGGTCACGTGCACCACGACGTACACCATCGTTCCCGAGTACGACCTTTACGGAGACGCCAGCGCCGGCGCCTGGCGCGCGGGCGCATACGCCAAGGCTGTTGACGGCAACTCGGCCAAGAAGACCAATCTGGGAGGCTTCTCCCTCAAGCGCTACGCGAAGCTGACCGTCAACGCCTCACCGGAACCGGTCACCAAAGGCAAAGCGATCACTGTCGCCGGCAAGCTCACCCGGGCGAGTTGGAACGACCGCGCGTACCACGGTTACACCAGTCAGCCCGTGAAGCTGCAGTTCCGCAAGGCGGGGAGCAGCAGCTACAGCACAGTCAAAACAGTCCCCACCAATAGCCATGGCGATCTCAAGACCACCGTCACCGCCCTCTCGGACGGCTACTGGCGGTACTACTTCCCGGGAACCAGCACCACCGCCCCTGCCGCAGCGACCGGTGACTTCGTCGACGTGAAGTAGCCCCGCACGAAGGGTGCCAGACGCGCGTCGGCATCCTCAGCTGATACTACGAAAGCGCCGGCCCGGCTCCATCTCCTGGAGTACCGGGCCGTGCTTCCAGCGGCTCTACTCCGTCATCGGGTCGATTCCCTCCCCACGATCGGTCTTCCCCTCGCGGTGCTGGTCACCGCGGCCAGTGTGCAGGATTCCGTGGCCGGCACTGGCTCCTGGACCGGGTCGCCGCCGAACATCCCCGCGTCCGCAAGGTGTGGGTCGACGGCGGTTACCGCCAGCACCTCGTCGAGCACGGCGTCACCCTCGGCATCGACATGGGAATCACTCAACGCAGGCTCGGGGCCGGGGGATTCACCCCGGTGACTGTGCTGACGCCGACCGGGGCTTGCCTGCGTGTAGGGGTGGGCTCCTCCTGGTAGGAGGAGCCCACTTCGGGAGATGTGTGAGGGGCTATTCCGTGCGCAGGCCTTCGGGGCGCATCATCCGCAGTAGCGGCGGCAGGCTGAGCAGCGTGACCACGCCGACCACGGCCGCGCCCACGCCGGTCATGGTCAAGACGCTCGCCCAGTCCATGGCCACCGGTGTACGGGTCATCTTCAGCAGCACCGAGCCGAGGGTGATGCCCACGGTCGTGGCCAGTACGAGGCCGAGTCCGACCGGCAGGGCCGTCTGCCACAGCACGGACAGGCTCAGCGTGCGGCGCCGGGCGCCGAAGGCGACCAGCGCGGAGAGCAGCTTCCTGCGCTCGCGCAGCTGCTCCAGTTGGGAGACCAGCAGGCTCGCGCCGATCAGTGCCAGCACGAAGGCGGAGCCGACGAACAGGCCGGTGCGGATGGAGCTGTACTTGGCGTCCTCCTCAGTCGCCGACCAGCTGTAGGCGTGTGCCAGGGGGTCGATTCGGGCGACGACGTTGCGTATGTACTCCCGTGAGTCCGGCACCGACTGGTCCAGACGCAGGTAGACCCCGTCCGAGAACAACGCGGGCGCGGCCTTGGCGGGGAGGGCGGCGGGGGTGACCAGCAGACTGTTGGAGTCCGTCAGTGCGTCCTTGCGCGCGTCCACCACCCGCACGTTCGCCGGAACCGTCCAGGGCGCCTCGATGCCGCGTTCGGTGGCATCGCCGTACGACGGGTCGATGTAGAGCTGCCGACCGGGCTTCACCACGGCGATTTCGTCGGCGTTGTTGGGGTCCTCGTAGCCGCTCCTCGTTCGTGTGATGAAAACGTCGCCGTCCTTGCAGGAGGGCAGCGTGGCGAGTTCGCGCAGGGCGGTGCAGTTACCCACAGTCAGGCCGTTGCTGTTCTTCGGGTCGCGACGCGCGTCCCCGTACTGCGAGATGGCCAGGGCCACCGCGGCCCGTACCCCTTTGGTGCCGGTGAATTCGCGCTCGACACCGGACAGCGGCTTACGGTCGCTGAAGTCGACCTGCATCTGGACCCGGGCGGTGTCCTGGCCAGTGGCCTTGACGTACTGGCCCTGCGTTCCCGTGAACAGCATCTGCAGGGCTATGGCTCCGGCCACGGCGACGGCGATGCCGTTGACCATGCGTGCGGCGGTTCCGCTGCTCAGCTGCAGCCGCCGTACCGCGAGCTGCCAGGACAGCGCGCCCTTGCCGAGGCGGACGACGACCGCCTCCACGACCCAGGGGAGCAGCGCGGTGATGCCGATCAGCAGCAGCAGCACGCCGCCGATGACGAAGTACTGGTTGAAGTCGCCGTTCTTGCGGCCCTTGCCGATCAACGGGTAGAGCATCGCGAGGCCGGCCAGCGGCGGCAGCAGCCGCCACCACAGCCTGCGGCGGGGCTGCTTGGCCGCGCGCACGACGCCAAGCGGTTCCACCACCACGCCGCGCATCGCGAGCAGCGTGACGAGCAGGGCGGCGACCGGGACCGCCACCGCGACCAGCGCGGCGAGCGCGGGGGAGGGATCGAGATAGCTGGGCCAGACGCTCACACCCAGTACCTCGGTGGAGCCCACCGTCTGACGGCCGAGGAGGAAGAAGCCGGTGCCGATGACCAGGCCGAAAAGGGCTCCGGCGAGTGCTTCGCCCGCCGCGACCCGCCGGGTCATGCGGCTGTCCGAGCCGACCAGGCGCAGCGCGGCCAGCCGGCGGTCGCGGCGCTCGCCACCGAAGCGGACGGCGGCGGCGATGAACACGGCGACCGGGGTCAGCAGCACCACGAACACGACCAGGATCATGAGCAGCAGCACCGGGTCGTTCTTCTCGGGTGTCGCGTCCGGTTTGCCGTACCCGGTCAGCCGGTGCACCGGGGAGGACGCCGTGAGTTTCAGCCCCGAGGCGCCCGCGTAGTAGGCCAGTTCGTGGGAGCCGATGAGTCCGCTCTCGCCGATCGTGCCGGTGATCCTGTAGGGCAGCCGGTCCCGCAGCAGCTTGGCGCCGTCCGAGGCCAGCAGGTCCTTGAGCGCGGGGGAGACCACCATCTCGCCCTTGCCAGGGAAGCTGTCGACCCCCGGGGGCAGCGGTGCCCGCTTGCCCTCGGGCTCGACGATCCGGCCGCGGACGTCGTCGTCGTGCCAGGTGGTGTCGGTGTCGGCGATCAGGAAGGTGTTGTCGGCCTTCGGCGGGGCCTTGGCGGAGTACGTGTTGTCGAAGCGGGCGTCCTCCACCTTCTGGCGGGCGGCGAACACGTTGGGCAGGGCGGTGCACAGCAGGAGCAGTGCCACGCCGAGGCCGACGCCGACGGCGGTGAGCGTCATCCGGACCCAGCCCTCGCGTCCGCCGATGACGGCGAAGCGGGCCCCCATGGCAAGGTCTCTGGCCCACTGGCGAGAACTCATACGGTGCGCTCCATGTTGCGGGACTTGCCGTCGCGGACGACGATCTCACGGTCGGAGTAGGCGGCCACGCGTGTCTCATGGGTGACGAGGACGACGGCGGCGTTGGTCGAGCGAGCCGCTTCGGTCAGCAGTTCCATCACGCGTTCGCCGTTGAAGGAGTCGAGCGCGCCGGTGGGTTCGTCGGCGAACAGCAGGCGCGGTCCGGTGACCAGCGCGCGGGCCACGGCGACGCGCTGGCCCTGGCCGCCGGAGACCTCGCCGGGACGCTTGGCCTTGAGGTCGTCGACCTCCAGGCGCTCCATCCAGCCGAGCGCGGTCCGCTCGGCGTTCTTGCGGGAGGAGCCGTTCAGCCGCAGCGGCAGGGCGACGTTGTCCGCGCAGGTCAGCTCGGGCACCAGCTGACCGAACTGGAACACGAACCCGAACTCGGAGCGGCGCAGCGCGCTGCGCTGGGCGTCGCTCATCTTCGTCAGTTCACGCCCGTTGTAGCTGATCGACCCGGAGTCGGGCGGCACGATCCCCGCGAGGCAGTGCAGCAGCGTGGACTTGCCGGACCCGGAGGGGCCCATGATGGCGACGATCTCGCCGGGGTGTATGGAGAACTCGGCCCCGTCCAGCGCGTGGGTCGGGCCGTACGTCTTGCGCAGGTCGTGCGCGGTGAGCAGGGAACCGGGGGGAGAAGTCGTCATCGGGTCGCAGCCTCACGGAGTTTGTCGAGTCGGGCGGCGGTCAGTTCCAGCCAGCGCAGGTCGGCTTCCAGGTGGAACAGGGCGTGGTCGCAGATCAGCTGATCCGCCAGGTCGCCCTTGCGCTTGCGGTCGGTGAGGAGCCGCATGCTGCGTAGATGCTCGGAGCGCTGGGTGTCGAGGATCTCGGCGGCGTCGCGCTGGGTGAGCAGGGCGAGGACGACCTTGGTGTAGAGGGTCGACTGGAGGTATGCCTCCGGCTTCTCCGGGGTCGCCAGCCACCGCTTTACGTCGGTGATGCCGGCGTCGGTGATCGCGTAGCGCTTGCGCTCGGGACCGCCGCCCGCCTCGATCCCGTCGACCTCGACGAGACCGTTCTTCAGCAGCCGGGACATCGTCGAGTAGACCTGGCCGTAGTGCAGCGGCCGGTCGTGACCGAACTTCTCGTCGAATGCCCGCTTGAGGTCGTAACCGTGGCGCGGGCCGGACTCCAGGAGCCCTAAAAGGGTGTGACCGATGGACATGATCCGCACTCTACACACCGTGTATACGTCGCGTGTATACGCGGCGTGTATACATCGAGTGTGCAGGCGTGGCAGGGTGTACGACAGTGCAGGTGAGGGAGCCGGGAATTCCCATCGTCACGGTTTGACAGAGGCGGGCGCCGGCGCCGCGGCAACGGTCGTGGGTCGGCGGGGCAGCGCCTGCCTACTTGCCGCGGTCGGCGGCCGGCCCAGCGCTACTACCGCGTCGGCGGTCTCAACACAGCCCTCCGCTCCAACCAGTTGGGCACCGGTGGCCCCCAGCTGCCTCCGTATGGCGTCGGGGCCGGCGGCGCGGTAGCGCAGGACGGTCTCGGTGCGGTGTGCCGGATTGCTATCAGACTTAATCTCATGGCAGAGGGGCGTCGGCCCCGCGCTGGGAAGTCCTTGATGACTACCGTCCCGGGTCGCCTCGCCGACAGGGTCGAGGTCAACGCGAAGGCCCTCCCGGCGCGGGACGCGCTGGCGAGCCTTGTCGCGGAGGACAGGAATGTCTGCCGGCTGCCGGACGCGGCGCGTCGGCGTCCTGACTACGAAGCCAGCCTCCGGCTCGGCGAGGCGGTCGCCGCGGCTCTGGAGAGCAGAGCGGTCGCGGTCGGTCGGAAGGTTCTTCGTGAACTGGCGCCCAGAGCCCGTGCGGTGGCGGCGGGGCTCGAGGTCCGCCGGTCGGCACCAGGTCGAGGAACGCTGACAGGCGCAGCGCGTCTGTCAGCGGCGCGACGGCCTGGTAAGCCAGTTGGGGCCGGCACGGAGGGTATGAGGGAAGCTGCGGGAGCAGGCACGGACTCACCAAGTGGTCACGGGACTTCGACACTCACATGATCACCGAGACCGTGCCTGCACTGCATCCGCCCCAGCCCGAACCCGGACATCCGACCCGACTCCGGGCCAGCGCGGCATTCCCGACCAACCCTGATCTTGCAAGACGCCCTCGGGGGAGTTGGCAAAGTGCCGGAGCGAATTCTGAGTGACGATGGCGCTCAGCCTGGTGTGGCCTGCCGCATGACCGTCAGGCTGAAGCCTTTCCCGATGGCTGCGTGTGCGAGGGCCGCATCGTCGAGGTCGAAGGCTGTTATGTCGAACTGACGGAGATCGAGCAGCCTTGTCCGGGCCAGGGCTGATGCGTTCTCAGTCGGCGAGATGAGTTGATCGTCTGCGTACGCGCCGCCGTGGTCGGTTCGGCCGGTTTGGCAACGAGAGACACGACCCCTGATAGCCAAGGTTCTCGAAGCCTTTGATCGCGAACAGGCCGATCTCCTCGTTCCGATGGGGCGTCAGGTTTGGCCTCGTACTGCCGGCGACTGGGCTTGTGGTGACGCTACGGGCGCGGACCGTGCGGGGATCCCTGCCGCACCCTGTCACTGGCGAACGTCTTGGTGGTCCGCTTGCCGTCCGCGGGCCCAGGTTGACGCGGCCGTCGGTGGGAAGAGGCCGGCACCTGTGGCAGCGCATGAACTTGGTCGGCGCGTACGAGCAGCCTGCCGCAGTGCTGCTTGACGCCGACTGTCTCGCCACTCTGCCCGCCCGTGATGGCGCTCAGGTTCTGAATGGATGTCGCGGTGGTTCAAGTGCGTGCTGTGTCGGTTTTCCTAAGCTTCGACGACAGAGGGAACAGCACCCATGTTGTTCCTGGACGGGTACACACCAAAGACGAGAAACTCGTGAACCAAGAGAATTCCGGCCGCATGGCCGACATCGCAGGGACCGGCGCCGACATGGACATCCCCAACGGGGTGATCGGCAGGGGCGCGTGGCGGTCCTCCATCCGGACAGCCGTACTCCGCTCGCTGCTGATCAGCCGATTCCACGCCTTCTGCGCGCCGAGCCCGGTCGCGGCTGGGCGACCCACAGAGCTGACGCGAGACAACCATCCTAACTTTTAGACCCTTTAGTACATAAGCGTAATCGGCTCCTTGATCGTCAAGGAGCTGATTATCTGAAATCCGGTGGTCGGACAAGGCTGCCGTGGAAAGCGGAGACATGATGCGTAAGAGTCCTTATGACTATGTCGTGGTGGGAGCGGGGACAGCGGGATGCGTGATTGCCTCCCGGCTTTCGGAACGTCCCGGCGTCCGGGTGTTGCTGCTCGAGGCGGGAGCCCGGGACGCAACCGAGACGATGGCATCTCCTTGGGGCTTCCTGGGGTTCGACCCGTCATCCCTCTGGCTGGGTGCCTCGACGGTGCAGGCCGGTACAGGCAGGGCAGCTGACGTGCTGCGCGGCAAGGCGCTCGGCGGATCGTCGAGCATCAACGGCCTCTACCACCTGCGGGGGCACCGTTCCGGATACGACGAATGGCCCGGCCTCGGTGCTCCAGGCTGGGGTTTCGATGATCTGCTGCCCTATTTCCGCCGCAGCGAGAGTACTCGCAGCCGTGATGTCTCCGTGCGGGGCACGGACGGGCCGGTCGTGGTCGCCCCGGTCCCGGAACCCCATCCCCTGGCCACAGCGGGCATCGACGCCGCGGTGGAGGCTGGGTTCGCACGCGCCGATGACATCGGCGGCGGGCTGGAGACCGGGTTCGGGTGGAGTGACATGAATCTGCCCGGCGGCGCCCGCCAGAGCGCGGCCGACGCCTACATCCGTCCGTTCCTCGACCGGCCGAACCTGGACGTCGTCACGGACGCGACCGTGCAGCGGCTGCGCACCACCGCGGGCCGTTGCACCGGCGTCGAGTACACCATCGGTGGGGAGCACCTGTCCGTCGACAGCGCCGAGGTGGTACTGACCGCGGGAGCCATCGGTTCCGCGCACCTCTTGATGCTGTCAGGGATCGGCCCGGCACAACACCTTGAGGAACACGGTATCGACGTCGTCGCCGACCGGCCGGGAGTGGGCTCCCATCTGCAGGACCATCCGATGGCGGGCGTGGTGTACGAGGCCATCCAGCCCGTACCGTTCGTTCCTGCCAACCCACCGGCCGAAATGATGGGCCTGCTGTACAGCGACCCCGCCGCGGCCAGGCCGGACCTCCAGGTCTACATCGTCGCCGCACCGCTCCCGTCGGCATGGGGCCAGCCGCCGGCCAACGGCTATTCCATCGCCTTCTCCGCGATGGCTCCGCACAGCAGCGGCACCGTGCGCCTGGCGGACGCCGATCCCGGAAGCGCTCCCGTCGTCGACCCCGGCTACCTGAGCGACGACCGTGACCTGGAGATCATGCGAAAGGGCCTGGCCCTGGCACGTCGCATCGGTGAGGCCGACGCGTTCGCCGACTGGCGCAAGCAGGAAGCGGTGCCGGGCTCCGGGACGAGCGGCGAATCCGTGGACGAGTTCATCCGCAAGGCGACCGGCCCCTACTTCCACTTCACCGGCACCTGCCGCATGGGAACCGACGCCGACGCCGTCGTCGACCCTGCGAACCTTCGCGTGCACGGAATAGCCGGACTGCGGGTCGCCGATGCCTCGGTGATGCCGTCCATCCCCTCGGCCAACACCAACGCGACCGTCTACGCCATCGCCGAACGGGCCGCCGAACTGATCGACTGAGCCTTTTTCAGCGACCACGGCGCTTCCACAACACGCTCATCCCCGGCGCCTGGCCGCCGGCAACTGATCGGATTCTTCGACCAGTTGCCGGCATCCTGCTTGCACCGAACTCAAGGCGGCGGCGAACTCGACGGGTCCAGGGCCTGTGTGGACGGCTGCCACATACGCGCGAAAGAGGGGGAGCTGACGCCGGTCCGTCGTCGGTCGGCCAGCGGGCAGCAAACACCACCCAATGGTGAGCCACGGGGCCGGCGGTGGATCACCTCTCAGCTCGCCGGGAACCGCCGAGTTCCGCAAACGACCGAAGGCCCCGCGGGCACCGCCGACGAGGTCACCCGGACCCGCGCCCTCATCGACAACATCCCGCCGGGGTCAAATGCCCGGGCTGCCCACAGCGCCGCCCTGCCTTGCTTGGGACATGAGTAGGCGGCATCCGCTGAACTGCGGTCGTACCGTTGGTCACGCGCTTTCGGCCGGCCCGTGGTCCGGCGGGTGCCGGTTAGGCGAGCGGGAGGCTGCTCGGGTCGAGCGGGCGTACTCGGTGGGAGTCTGGCCGTAGTGCTTCTTGAAGGTCCGGGTGAAGTGGCTGCTGTCCGCGAACTGCCAGTGGGCGGCGAGTTCCGAGATACTCAGGCGACCTGACGGCGCGGTGAGGGCGAGCCGGGCCTCTTGCAGTCGCCGGTGGCGGATGTAGGTGGTCACCTGCTCTCCCACAGCGGCGAATGCCCGGTGCAGCGTACGGACGGAGACGTTGAGTTCACGCGCAAGCATCGCAGGAGAAAGTTCGGGATGAGCGAGCCGGCGGTCCGCGAGGTCCTTGGCTGCCTGGGTGAGCGCGGGAGCCAGCCGGGGTTCTACGTCGTCGAACCGGCCCCTCGCCACTGCCTTGGCCAGCTCGATCAGGGCGCCGTGGGCGGCTTCCACACCGACCGGGCCGAGGTCGGCCACAGTTATGTGGATAGTGTCCGTGAGGGCCGTCAGCAGGCGTATCTCGGCCGAGTCCGCCGGCCCGGTGATGACCCGGTTCCCGAGCAGGGGTTTGAGCTCGTCGGGGGGCAGGACCAAGAACTTCGCCGTGAGGTGCGCCGTCGTCTCGAAGGCCGTCAGGCGCCCGAGGTGCCGGACGAGGAACTGCCCGGCCGATACGGTCTGCTCGCCGCAACCGGGCGGGCCGCCAAGCGTCCAAGCGCCGCGCTGCACCACGTACATTGCCACCAGATCCTGATCGCCGCCCGGGACGTCCGCGGTCCTGGTTGCCGACGCGGCGTGAAGATCGGCGATCGCCGCGCCGTGCACCTTGGCCACGTGGCCCTTGACCCGGAAGTCACCGATCGTGTCCGGGCTGAAGGCCGGCAGTTGGAAGACATCGTCGCCGATCTGTGTCTCCCACCCGCGCCGGAAGGAGTCGAGTCCCCGCGGTGCGGCGCCCCGGGCGGTCGAGTTCACTGCGAACGCCCCGCGCGCGCCGTCGACCTCCGCTCCAGTACTGTCCATCACTCTCCGATCCCTCACAGCCATCGCTTCAACGCCATCCTGTAGTGCTCGTGTTCCGTACGGACGCCGCCGTGGTTCATGCGGGCACTGTGCCAATCTTCCCGTAGACGGCCCGCAGGCAGGGTGTCTTGCAAGATGAGGGTCGGTCGGGAATGCCGCGCGGGCCCGGAGTCGGGTCGGATGTCCGGTACCCCTGCCGAGCGCGCGGCCGAGTCCGCTGGTCAGCGTGTGGCCAATTCAGTCACGGGTCTGAGGGCGGTGTTCACCCTTGGCATGGCTGCTCCCTGAGCTCGTGAGGATCGCGCTCGCGACAACCTCGAAGAGGCGATCGGCGCGTGGCGCGAGCGAGGGTTGATCGCCGAGCCAAGCGAGCATGGCCACCAGCGCAAACAAATCGGCGCCATCGATATCGCTCCGCGCGATGCCCGCGGCCTGGGCCCGGGTGAGGAGTCGGGCACCGGCTGCGCGCAGGGTGACGCACGAAGCGTGGAGTGCGGATTCGGTGTCCTCGATGGCGGCTGCCATCAGTACGGTCACGCCCCGATACTCGGTTGTCCACGCGACGCAGTCGCGTAGCCACGAAATGAGAGCGTCTTCGGGCGAGCTCGACGTCTCGAGCTCGCCTGCCTTTGCCGTCAGTTCGTCGAAGCTCGTGCGGAGCAGGGCATCGAGCAGTGCCTCGCGGGTCGGGAAGTGCCGCAGCAGCGTCGCGAGCCCGACATCGGCCCGGCGCGCGATGTCGCGCAGTGACACGTCGACGCCTTGCTCGGTGATGGCGGCGCCTGCTACTGCGAGCAGGTGGTCGCGGTTCTTCCTGGCGTCGGCCCGCATCTGTCCCTCTTGACTATCCGGATCAGTGGTCCATATATTCGGATCAGTGGTCCACTTATGTGGATCGCTGATCCGGATAAGCCTATCCCGCAGCACGGGCAGGAGAAAACGATGCCGACACACACGATGAGGGCGGTCCGCCTCCATGACCACGGCGGCCCTGAGGTTCTGCGATATGACGAGGTGCCGATTCCCGAGCCGGGGCCGGGCGAGGTGCTCGTCCGCGTGCACGCGGTCGGCATCAATCCTCCGGACTGGTACCTGCGCGGCGGGCTGACCAAAATGCCTGGGGAGACAGAATCGACGGTCAGCCTGCCGGTGATTCCTGGGACGGACGTGTCGGGCGTCGTCGAGGCTGTCGCCGCGGACGTGGACGGCCTCGCCGTAGGTGATGAAGTCTTCGGTCTTCTGCGTTTTCCCAGCTTCGACGGCAGCGCATACGCGGAGTACGTGGCTGCGCCCGCGTCGGACCTCGCACGCAAGCCGGTCGGCATCGACCACGTGCACGCCGCCGGGGCTCCCATGGCCGGGCTCACCGCGTGGCAGTTCCTGATCGAGGTCGGACACGATCACCCCTCGCCCTTCCAAGAGGCGCGGCATCGCCCGACGGCACTCGACGCCGACACGACGGTGCTCGTCAACGGCGCCGCGGGCGGCGTAGGGCACTTCGCACTACAACTGGCGAAATGGAAGGGTGCACGTGTCATCGCGGTGGCATCGGGCGCGCATGAGTCGTTCCTGCGCGAGCTCGGCGCCGACCAGTTCATCGACTACACCAAGAGTCGTCCTGAGGAACTCGTGCACGACGTCGACCTCGTTCTCGACACCGTCGGCGGCTCCGACAGCAAGCGCTTCCTGACTACGCTCAAGCGCGGCGGCTCCCAGTTCCCCGTGCTTCCCGGGGACTTCGACGAAGAAGAGACCGCGAAGCTGGGCGTCACGGTCTCGAGCGCCCAGGTCCGCTCGAACGGCGCGCAGCTTGCCGAACTGGGGCGCCTGCTCGACGCGGGTACGGTCCGCGTCGCGATCGACAGCACGTTTGCGCTCGCGGATGCCCGAGCCGCGCACGAACGCGCCGCCCGAGGGCACATCCAGGGCAAGATCGTACTCACGGTCGCTTAGGAACGAGCCGTTTCCCCGACTCGTCCGGCGCCCGTCCGCGGGGCACCGGCGGCCATCGAGACGTCGACGCGGAGAGACTGGGGCGCGCCTGGCGACCAAGGCGGTCGCGATGTTCGCTGTGGCGAACGGAGCCGTCGAGGACTCCGGGAAGCCCGTCCCACCTGGCGAGCGGCTCACCCACCTGACAGACCGTCACCCCGACGCCAATCGGCTCCGCTGTCGCGGCGGCCACAATGCCCACCGTGGCTTCGTATGTGAGCGAGTGGTGCCGTCAGTTGTTCACGGCTTGGGGGCACCCAGATCCATGGTCGAGTGATGCTCACGAGTGTTGAAGTCACTGCGGGCCTTGCCTCGGGAGCGTCGAGGTGCTCCTGGTGAAAGGCCTTCCCGAACAGGCAGGTTCACGGGCGACGGCCCACCCGCTCGGCGGACTGCTGGGCGCTGTCGGGCATGCTCACCCGCCTACGTTCGCCGCGTACCAGCGTCCGCATGATCCCCGCCCCCGTCAGCACAGCCGTGACGTGCAGCACCACGGCGACCGCGATGTTCTCCGGGTAGCTGACGTCGCTCGGGTGCGCCAGCGCCACGTACACCGTGGCCGGCAGCCTCCAGCCGCTCCACGCGAACATCGAGCCCGATCCCAGCCACGCCAACGCAAGCAGGAGCGGATACGGCAGCCGGGTCGACCGGCGCCGGACGAGAGCCAGTACGGCGACGGACCCGACGAGAGCCCAGCCCGCGCTGACCCCGACCAGCACATGCCAACTGGCCGGCCGCTCATCGCGGTGCGCGATGCCCAGGGGGCCACCGGCCGCCCAGTAGAGCCAGACCAGGCCGGTCGCGGCCCCGGTCACGGCGGGCCACACCGCTCCTGAGGAGGTGCGGGTGCGGGGCGGCTCCGGCCGGCGCAGCGCGTGGGGCCAACGCCGCCACAGATACGCGGGAAGTGCGATGGCCAGCGCGATCCCGGTTCCGACGAAGCTGCACTGGAGCAGCACCGCTTCCCAGCCCGGCATCGCCGCGTCACCCCCTGAGGTCCTTGAGCCTCCCGAACTGCTCGTGCCGGAGTTCACAAGCGCGCTGACGACCACGAACGGCAGGATCGACACCAAGAACCCCGACCCGACCCAGGCAAAGAATCCCACCAGCCAGCCGGAGATCCGCATCCCCCATGGCCGCACCAGCGCCAGCCCCAGCGTGATCCCGGCCGCAGCCATCCCGATCGTGACAGTGTTGAGCACCAGCCACCCACCAAGGCTGAACCCCCGCCCGACCGGCAGCAGCCCCAGTAACGAACCGACCACCCACGACACCTTGATCACCAAATACGGCACGAGGGCCGCCGCAGCCCCGTACGCCGCCGCACGCCCGATCCGGTCCCCACGCTCCACCGCGTCTCCCTCCGCTGGAGATCCCCATCCTCCGGCGCCCGCACCCCCTCCGCATCAGCCCCCAGGCTCGTTACCGTCCTCCGCCGGTCTGACTCGCCCCTCCGCCCTGCGGGTCCCCCCGCAGTGCACCACGGCGTTGCGGCCCGAGCCGTATGCAGGCACCGGAGCCTCCTGAAGTCATCGCAGTTGACCATCAGCAGCCGGGCATCGGGCAGATACCCCAGTAACTCACTCAATCCTCTGCAGGCTGACGGCCGCGGGGCCGGTGGCCTCACGCACGCCCGCAGTGTGAGACCCGGCCAGACATCGCGCACGGGAACATAACCACCTCGGAGCGACGGGTCATGACCCGGCGGGGACATGACCAAGACGGCAGCGATCAGTGTGATTCGCATGCTCGCGATCGACCGGGCCATCAGCCGGCAGCGGATCGGGTCCGATCGCCTTTTCCAGGCGGGTCTGGACACGCGCAGGTCCGCAGCCGGGCCGTCATCCGTCTTCGGCGTGGTGGTGGCGCGTCCGGACGGAACGGCGCGGGCGGCGGCGTCCGTGTCGACGGCGTCGGTCTTGCCCCGCTTGCGCCTGGTGGCACGATCAGGCTGGTTGACCTCGATGACCTGGATGTTCTCCTGCCGCAGGAAGCACCGCAGGTCGACGAGTGAGGTCGATTGGCCCGGGCGGTAGCCGGTGTGCGCCGCCGCCCGCCCGGCGTACCGAGCGCGGCCCGTGTGGGCAGAGGGCGACGGCCCGGCGGGGACACGGTCCCCCCCCCGCCGGACCGGCCACGTGACGGATCAGGGAAGGTAGTTGTTGCTGAAGGCGTCGGTGGCGGTCACCGGCTTGCCCAGCAGACCCTGCTCCTTCATGAAGCTCGCCATCCTGGCCCAGGTCGCCGGATCGTTGTGACCCGGCTTGCCGGAGGCCGGCGGCTTCATCAGCGGCGTCGTGGCCTTGAGGACCGCGAGCGCGGAGTCCTGCTGCTTCTGGTCGTTCATCCCCGGTATGTAGGTCTTGCTGATCTTCACCGCCTCGTCGGGGTGCTCCAGGGTGTACTGCACACCGCGGAGGGTGGCCGCGACGAACTTGCGCACCTCCTTGCCCCGCCGGCCCAGCGTCTTCTCCGTGGCGCCGAGCCCGGCCGCGACCAGCGGGAGCGCCGTCGTGCCGGAGGTGCCCTCCACCGGGCGGACCTTGATGCCCGCCTGCTGGAACTGGACGGCGTCGTTGTTGAGGTAGCCCATGACCGCGTCCACCTTCTTGCCGGCCAGGGCGGCCTGCTGGGTGAAGCCGATGTTCTGGACCTTGACGTCCTTGGTGGTGAGCCCACCTGCCTTCAGCTGTGCGAGCAGTCCGAAGTAGGTCTCGCCGTACGGGCCGGGAGTGCCGATGTGGCGGCCGCGCAGGTCCCGGACCGTTCGTATGGGGGAGTCCTGCGGCACCAGCATCGCCACCGGGTAGGTGTGGTAGAGCGTCGCGACGTCCACTACCGGCATGCCCTTGGCCCGCGCCTGGAGCATTTCGTCGCCGCCGGCGTAGACCACGTCCTCCTTGCCGGCCGTCATGCCGCCGAAGAGGTCGTCGGTGAAGCTGTGGTGATGCAGGTTCACCTTGAGCCCGGCGTCCTTGTAGAAGCCCTTGCTCTCGGCCACGTAGAAGGGAGCGAACTGGATGTTCGGGATGTAGGTGAGGCCGACCGTGAGGGTCTTGCCGCTCTTGCCGTCAGCGGGCTTGGAGGCGGTGGGGTCCGCGGTGCAGGCGGGGAGTACGGCGCTGCCCGCCAGTACCAGGGCGAGAGCCCCCACGGATCGTCTGCTGATCTTTCGCATGCGCATTCGCGTCCTGTTCGTGTCGTGTCGTGCGTTGTCGTAGGGCGTCTTGGCTTGTTGGGCAGCGCCGCAGGAGGCACGGGCGCTAGCGTTCGACGGCGAGCTCGGCCAGGCGCACCGTGCCGTAGGTGACGGCGGCCAGCAGGGTGAGGGTCAGCAGCGTGACGAACAGCCCGGTGGAGTCCGCCTGGCCGCGCTGGACGGCGAGGAGCTGCCCGAGCCCCTCGCCGCCCATGACGAACTCGCCCACCACCGCCCCCGTGATCGACAGGGTGCAGCCGGTACGCACTCCGGCGAGGATGCTCGGCAGGGCCAGCGGGAATTCGATGTGCCGCAGCATCCCCCAGCGGCCGACGCCGTCGACCCGGGCCGCGTTCAGCACGTCGGGGTCCAGTTCCCGCAGGCCGAGCACGGTGTTCACGAGCATCGGGAAGAAGACCATCAGCGCGCAGAGGATGGCGATCGGCAGCAGTCCGTACCCGGCCCACAGGGCGAGGAGCGGTGCGAGTGCCACGGCGGGCACCGCCTGCGAGGCGGCGATGTACGGCTGTAGGGCCTTGGCTGCGAGCGGGCTGCGGGCCATCAGGTATCCGAGCGGAAGGGCGGCTGCGATGCCCAGGCCGCTGCCGGCCGCGCTCTCCACGACGGTCTGCCAGGTGTAGTCGAGCAGCCCGCCCTCCGCCACCGCGTCGGCGAATCCCCGGGCGACCGTGGCCGGCGCGGGCAGGAAGAACACCGACACCGTTCCGGTCCTGGTGACCGCCTCCCAGACGCCGAGCAGCAACGCGCCGAACACCAGCGGTGGCAGCACGGCGCCCGTCCGCCCCCTCGTTCGGCTCCTCGGCTGTGCGGCCGGGACGGGCCAGGCAGTCGCTCGTGCGGGGCGGTCGGCAGTGGGCCGCGGGGCCGCGGTCGTGCTCTTCGGCTGTGGCACTGCTGCTCCTTTCGTCTCCCCTGCGGTGGGGCGGTCGGTTCTGCGGGCTGCGTCGGCCCGGCCGTCGATGTGTGCTCATGGTTCCTGGCGGCGCAGCAGGAGCGTTGTGCCGCAGATGGCCATAGCCCCCGCGGCGAGGGCCAGCCAGCCGGCCGTGGTGCCGGTCATCGTCACGACCGCGATGCCCGCAGGCGGTCCGGCCGCCGTACCGGCGCTCCAGGCGAGCGAGGACAGCGCGCTGCCCCGGCCGAGCGAGGCCGGGCCGGACAGTCGTACCAGCAGCGGGAAGAACGCCGAGGAGTACGCGATCTCGCCGATCGCGAAGAGGGTGGCGAACGCCGCCAGCAGGGCCGTTCTCACGGTGCCGGGGTCAAAGGCCGTGGCCAGTGCGCCGGCGCCGAACGCCGCGCACCACAGCAACGGCGCCGCCATCAGAGCGGTGGACTCCGCGAGCCGTTCGCAGCGTGCGCCGACCGGGTGCTGGAGCAGCAGCAGCGCGAAGGCGTTGCCGGCCGTCACCATGCTGACCCCGGTCAGACCGATGCCCATGCCGTGATGCAGGAGCAGCGGGACGGTGGCCTCGATCTGGGTGAAGCCCGCCGCGGCGAACAAGGCCTGACCGAGAAGCAGCAGCACCAGCGGTCGGCTGCGTACCAGCGCGCGGTAGCTGTCGACCCCCGGAGGCGACCCGGGCGACGGACCGGCGGGACGGGCGCGGCGCATCCGGTGCGCCGCGAGGAACACCAGGACCAGCGGCACCGAGCCTGCCGCGCCCGCCTCGTACATCTGCCGCAGTGCCCCCGTCGAGCGGGCGGCACCGGCGAGCAGCAGACCGCCGCAGGTGGCGCCCGCTCCCATGCCGACGTTGGTCATGACATGGCGCAGGACGAAGGCCCGGCGTTGCAGCGCGGCGGGGACCAGGGCGCTGACCACGCCGGTGATCGCCGCGTACTGCAGTCCGTAGCCGATGCCCGCGAGCACGCCCGATGCGGTCACGGGTGCCATGCCGCGGGCGGCGCCCAGCAGCGCGTAGGCGAGCACGAGCGAGGACGTGCCGACGGCTCCGACCGCCGCCGGGCTGCCGCGGTCGGCCCGGGGGCCGCCGATCACCGCGGCGGCGCATCCGGCGACGGCCATGGCGACGAAGTAACCGCCGGCGCCCGCACCGCCCAGCCCGAGCTGGTCGCTGATGAAGATGCTGGTCAGCGGGAACACCAGGCCGATGCCGGCGCTGGACACCAGCAGCCCCGCCATCAGCGCATGGAAGAGCCCGCCGAGGCGCTCGGGCGCCGGCTCGGCGTCCGCCGCCGACCTCCCGACCCGGCCGGTTCGCCGGGCCGCGGTCACTGTGCGGCCAACGCGTCACGCAGGCGCAGGAGTTCGCGGACCGGGGCGAGGTCGAACGGACCGGGGAGCGAAACGATGATCTCCGTGGCGCCGGCCGCCGCGAAGTCCTCGGTCAGTCCGGTCTGCGGGGTGTCGATCATGACGGTACGGCCGATCTCGCGGGGATCGCGGCCGATTCGCTCGCACCACTGGTCGAGCAGGCTGTTGCGGTTGCGGAACTCGGCCACCGGGTCGGTGGAGTCCCAGCCGTACCAGTTCCACAGGTCGGCGTGCCGCGCGACGGCCGCCAGGGTGCGCTTCTCGCCACCGCCGCCGATCAGCAGCGGCAGGGGACCGGCCGGTGCCGGATTGAGGCGGCCCAGACGTTCACGGATCGCCGTCACCGACGCTTCGAGGGCGTCGATCCGGGCGCCCGGGCCGAGGAAGGGGTAGCCGTACTCCTGGTGCTCCTGCTCGAACCAGCCAGCGCCCACACCGAGCACCAGCCGGCCGCCGCTGAGCAGGTCGACGGTGCGTGCCTGGTCGGCGAGCAGGTGCGGGTTGCGATAGGCGGTGCAGGTCACCAGGGAACCGATGGTCGCGTGCCGGGTCTCGACGGCCATCGCGGCCAGCAGGGTCCAGCACTCGTAGTGGCGGCCCTGGGGTTCGCCGGTCTGGGGTATGAAGTGGTCCCACGTCCACAGCGAGTCGACACCGAGGTCGTCGATGGCGCGCCATGCGGCGCGCAGGTCGGGCAGTTCGCAGTGCTGCGGGTGGAGCTGGGCACCGATCCGCAGGGCGGGGCGGCTGGTGGGGGAGGTGGTCATCGGGTGTCTCCTGGTACGGCGTGCCTGGCTTGGCAGGCGGGGCTCGGTCGGCGTGGTTCAGCGCGGCTCGACGAAGACCCGGTAGACCGGCGACCGGGAGCTTTCGACCAGCGCCTTCTCCACATCACCCAGTTCATGGCGGGAGGTGATCAACGGCGCCAGCCGGCCCGCGAGCACGCCGCTGCGCAGCAAGGCGGCGGCAGTACGCCAGTCGGCGGGTTCCTGGCTGTAGGAGCCGGTGACGGTGAGCTGTCGGCGGTGCACCTCGTAGCCGGGCAGAACGGCATCCGGGGTGTCGTGAGAGCCGCCGAACAGGACGATCCGCGCCCCGTCGGCGGCTGCCCGGAACGCGGTGGCGATCGCCTCGGGGGAAGCAATGGTGATGAACACGACGTCGGCGGAGGGCAGTTCGCCGGCATCCTGCGGGGTCACCGCCTGGTCCGCACCGGCCGCGAGGGCGGCCTGCCGGCGCTCGGCGTCGGTCTCCACAACCGTGACCGACCGGGCCTGCTCGTGCTGGGCGAGCAGTAGATGGAGACGCCCCATGAACCCGGCGCCCACCACGGTGACCCGGTCGCCGGGCCGGAAGGCGCCCCGGCGGAAGGAGTGCACGACACATGCGAGCGGCTCGCCCATCGCGGCGTGCACGGGGTCGGCGTCACCGACCGGCCAGGCGTGAGCGGCCGGCACCCGGACGTACTCGGACAGGCCCGCCCCCATGCTGATGCTGCCGTCCGGCAGCTGGCTGCCCTGCGGTGACGCGCAGACGGCACTGTCGCCGGCGCGGCAGTTGCGGCAGGCGCCGCAGCGGGTGAGCAGGTCGAGGGTGACCAGGTCGCCCACGGCGGGCGCGTCCTCGAGGGCGGCGGCACGCGCACCGACCTGCTCGATGCGGCCGGACACCTCGTGCCCGGCGGCGACCGGGTAGACGGGCATCTCCCCGGTGTAGAGCCTGGCCTCCATGGTGCACAGGCCGCAGGCCGCGATCCTGACGAGCACGTCGTCCTCGCCGATCTCGGGGACCGGGGTGTCACTGATCTCCACCGAGCCGGGGGAGGTGACTAACGCGATGCGCATGGGTCCTGGTTCCTTTCGTCGTGCTGTGCTGTGAGGGGCGTTCCGAGGACCACAGAAAGGTGCAACGGGGGCGGCCCGACGGACCGGCGGCCCCGCAGGGCCGGGGGACTTCGCTCGTCGACGCGGGCTCCGGCCGTCCTGCGGCGCAGGGGAGTTCTGCGCGCGGCGCAGGACGGAGGCAGCTCGGGAACGCACGGTCAGCGAGCGGTGGGGGCACCCGTCCACACGGGAGGTGTCTCCCAGCCGGCCGGGGGCTGCCACTGCGCCCACGCCTGGTCCCACCAGGGCGTGTTCCGGGCGAGCAGTTCGGCGACCCGGTCACCTTCGGCGCGTACCGCGGCGGCCTGCTCGGGCGTGAAGCCGCCGGTGCGGGCGCGCTGCTCGAACTCGTCGACGTCCTTCCACCGGTACGGCCCTCCGTCGGCGGGGACCCACAGGTCGAGTTCGTGGTCCAGGGTGTCGAAGCCCGCCGCGGTCCTGCGGTACGGGTCCTGGAAGTTGATGTACCACCCGGAGAACTCGCCGGTCGCCTCGTCCCGGAAGACCCAGACGGCATAGGCGTCGCCGGGGCGCTGGAGCTGGAGGACGCTGCGGCTGCGCCAGTGGTCGGCCACGTCCTGCCAAGGGTGGGGACCCCAGGTGAAGTCTCCTTCACCGAAGGAGAGCCGGGTTCCGTGCGCCAGATGCACCGCGAGCAGATCAGACCGGTCGGCGACCACCCGGACCGGGTAGCTCAACCATGTCCGTCCGTCGAGGACTTCCCGGCGCAGGATGGTCGTGCCGGGTGCGAACCGGCCGGGCTCCGCGGTCCCGGCTTCGTTGTCGGTGGGCTCGACTGAACGCAGCGCGCCCTCAGAATTGTTGCGCATTGAAGTATTGCTCCCCCGTATTACACGGATCCGGCATTGCGTGGACCCGAAATGCCCGCTTCGCCGGAGGGTCGAACTCGCCCCGCAGTCCCTTGTTCGCCGAAGCAAGCAACTGATGCCGAGCCGACCTTTACTGACGGGTAGTTAGCGGCGTGCGGATCGTAGGCACAGCCGCGAGACGTTGGCAACTCTTTTGGAACGGCGCGCCGTTCGCCTGTCGGGCGATGCGTGATGCAGGCCACAATGACTGGATTTCGCCGATGTCTTGTCAAGATCACGCGGAGTGTGCAAGGTTAACGGAAGTTATCACGAACGTTTGCGCACTCCGGGGTCGGTGAAATTCCGAACCGGCGGTTACAGTCCGCGACCCGACCGCCTCCAGCGGCCGGTTGACCAGGTGAAATTCCTGGACCGACGGTGAAAGTCCGGAAGGGAGGCAGTGCGCGGCGAGCAGGGTCGTTCCCGATCTCTGTGGAAGTTCCGCATGTCCTCACGGGGACTGCGGCGCCCCGACGGGAAAGTGTCACGTGCCCTTGCGCTCGTCGCGTGTCCCAGGCCCCGGAAGTCCGCGCCGCCAGCGCGAGGAGAGACTCCGATGGGCCGATTGCCGGGCAGTGCCCCTGCCGGCGTGCAACCCCGCCCGACCGGTCGCAGCGCCGAGTTCCAGGTGTGTGGGGCCCGCTTAGCCGACCTCGCTTCCACCGAACGCTAGGACCACGGGCATGACCACTACCGATTCGATGCCGTCTCCCACCGCCGGGGACGCGCAGCCGCTCGATCCGATCGACCATGCGATCGCGGAGATCGCCGCGGGCCGGGCGGTCGTCGTCGTCGACGACGAGAACCGCGAGAACGAGGGCGACATCGTCTTCGCAGCCGAGCTCGCCACCCCTGAGCTGGTCGCCTTCGCCATGACCGAGTGCCGGGGCCTGCTCTGCGCCCCGATGCCGGGAGGCGATCTGGACCGGCTGGAGCTGGATCAGATGGTTCCCCGCAACACCGAGAGCCACCGCACCGCCTTCACGGTCTCCGTCGACGCCGCCGTCGGCATCAGCACCGGGATCTCCGCTGCGGACCGGGCGCTGACCCTCCGTCTGCTGGCCGAACGGAAGAGTTCACCCGGCGACTTCGTGCGGCCCGGACACATCTTCCCGCTGCGGGCGCGTGACGGCGGCGTGCTGGTGCGGCCCGGTCACACCGAGGCCGGTGTGGATCTGTGCCGGCTCGCCGGGCTGCGCCCGGCAGCGGCCGTGTGCGAGATCGCCAACTCCGACGGCACCATGGCCCGGCTCCCGGAGCTGCGCGACTTCGCCGAGCGTCACGGACTTGCCCTGATCTCCGTCGCCGCCCTCATCGACCATCTGCGGCGGACCGAGGGGTCGGCCCCCGTGTGCTCGGCTCAGCCGGGAGCGGTCCTGGGCTGACCGACGGGGGAGTACCACGGGGGAAGGACCACGGGCCCGGCAGGCCCGCAAATGTCTTGCACAGAGCATTTGCCGGGCCTCGTTCCTTCGTGCCCCAATTTGCGAATCCTTATGAATTCACCAAGAGTTCCCGTGGGCTTTGACATTGCGCCGGTGGGCATTCAATACTCGAAAGTGACCACGAGTCAGGGGGAGGAACTGGCATGCTCGACAAGGGCGCCATAGAAATACTCAGAGGAATTTGGGAAGAGGTACTCGGCATTCCGGTCGACGATGTCGACGCCGATTTCTTCGACCTCGGCGGTGATTCGCTGCTGGCGCTGGCGATTTCCACCCGCGCCATCGAATCCGGCCTCGCGATGCCGCGGTCCGCAGTTCTGCGCCGCAGCACGCTCCGCGAGCTTGCCGAGGCGGTCGAGGCTCCCCAACTGTTCGAACGTGCCTGACCGATGGCGATCGTTGTCGTCTACGACCAGGGTGCGGCCTCGCCACGCGAGATCATCGGCCGTTTGGGCACATCGGAGCCCGTGGTGGTGGTGCTCGCGGACTCCGCGCACGCCCGCCAGATCCGCCCGCTCCTGGAGGAGAACTGCGCAGGTCTCGTGTCGTTGGCCGACGGTGAGGACGCCGTCGTCGCCCGGCTGCGCGCCGTTGGGGCCAAGGGCATCCTGACCTTCAGCGAACGCATGCTCACCGATACCGCGTTACTTGCGGCACGGCTCGATCTTCCGTTCAACACCCCGGAAACCGTCAAGGGGTTGACCGACAAATCCGTTCAGCGGCGTCGGCTGCACGAGGCCGGCGTGGACGCCGTCCGCAGCGCGGTCGTCACCACCGCCGGACAATGGCCGGACGCACTGGCACAGGTGGGTCTGCCCGCCGTGGTCAAACCGGTGCGCGGTGAAGGCAGCCGGAACACGGTCCGGGTGACGGACCCCGACCACGGCGCCGCCGTGATCGAGGAGTTTCTGCGCACCGAACCGGCCCTGGTGGTCGAGGAGTTCCTCGAAGGGGCCGACTGGGCCCCCTTCGGCGACTATGTCTCCGTGGAGAGCGCCGTCACACCTGATGGCCCGCGTCACTTCGCGGTGACGGGCAAGCTGCCGCTGGCACCTCCCTTCCGGGAGTCGGGTCAGTTCTGGCCCGCGCCGCTGCCGCCCGAGCAGGAGGCCGAGGTGGTTGCTCTGGCCGATGGCGCACTGCGCGCACTGGGCGTCACCCACGGCCTGGTCCACACCGAGATCAAGCTGACGCCCGCCGGGCCCCGCCTGATCGAGGTCAACGGAAGGCTCGGCGGGAAGCAGATCGAACTCGCCACACGTGCGGCGGGGCTCGATCTCGTCGCCCTGGCAGGTGAGCTGGCCCTGGGACTCAGCGCCCCGCCGGCCCCCGTACGTCCGGATCGGGTCCACTTCCAGTGCTACGTGCCCGGACCCACCTCCGGCGGCCTGCTGGAACGTGTCGACGGCGCCGCGGCGGTACGGGCACTGCCCGGGATCGCCGCCTATCGCCCCACTGTGCGGCCCGGCACGCTGCTCGCCGGTGGCACCGGCACCGTACTCCTCGACATGACATGCGGCTCGGCCGACAACCACCAGGCCATGATCGCGCTGGTGGAGCAGGTGGTGAGCCATCTCGCGTACGAGTTCACCGTCGACGGGCGGCGCGTCCTGCGGACCGCCCGGGACCTGCTCGTCAACCCGTAGAGCGGGCCCGGTTCCTCCGGACCCGTCCGCCGGGCCCCTCCCCGGCCGGTGAACGGCGTCTCGACCAACCTGTTCCGACGTTCCGTCATTTCCATTCCGTCATTGACCCTGGAAGGCTCATGCCTACCCTCAGCGCGGCCGCAACCGGGTTCCTGAAAGATCTCGTCCCGGCGCCCGGCGCCGAGCGCCGGATGGGTGTCCTCACACTCGCCCAGTCGCTCGGCACCGGCCTCTTTCTGACGTCCGGCGCCATCTTCTTCACCAGAACCGTCGGTCTGTCCCCCGAGAGCGTCTCGGTGGCCATGTCGGTGGCCGGCCTCTGCGGGTTCCTCGCCACCGTCCCGGGCGGCAGGGTCGCGGACCGGTTCGGCGCACGCCGGCCGCTGGCGGCGAGCTACATCCTGCTGGCCGTACTCTTCGTCGGCTACGCGTTCGTCGACAACATCGCCGCGTTCGCGGCCGTCGCGTGCGCCATCGCCGTGTGCGAGACGGTCGGCAGCCCGCTGCGCGCGGCCCTCACCCATGCCCTTTTCGGCTCCGCCAGGTCCGCGAATGTCCGGGCCCGTATGCGCAGTCTGTTCAACCTCGGTTTCACCGGCGGAGCTGGACTGGCCGGAGTCGCCCTCGCCACCGACTCGCGGGCCGCCTTCGTCCTGGTGGTGACCGCCAACGCGGTGCTGCAGTTCGCCTGCGGCATCCTCGCGCTACGGCTGCGGCCGAGCGGTCCTGAGGCGGTGCCGGCCACAGAGCGCTCCTGGGCGGCCTTCCGGGACGGCAGGTTCCTGCTGGCCACCGTGCTCACCGGGATCCTCGAGCTGTTCCAGCCCGTGCTCGCCGTGGGCGTACCGCTGTGGATCGTCAACCGCACCGACGCGCCGGTGGCCCTGGTGGCGGTGCTGACCGTGGTCAACACCGTCTTGGTCGTGCTGCTCCAGGTCGCCGTCGGCAAGGGGTCGGACACCGTGTCGGGCTCCGGCCGCCTGCTGCTGCGGGCCGGCCTGCTGATGGCGATGGCCTGCTGCCTGTTCGCCGGGTCGGGCGGCACCACGACCACCTGGACCGTCGTCCTCCTGATCGCCGGCACGGTCGTGATGACCATCGGCGAGCTTGCCCAGTCCGCCGGCGGCTGGGGTCTGTCCTTCGGCCTTCCGCCCGAGGGCCGGATGGGCGAGTACCAGGGGGTGTTCGGCCTCGGCCGAGGCCTCCAGCAGTTCTTCGGACCCGCCCTCGTCATCATGCTTCCGCTCGGGATGGGCACCGCCGGGTGGCTGCTGCTGGCCGCCGTGTTCCTGGTTTCCGGCCTCATCGCCATGTGGGCCTTCGCCCGTGACAAACCGTCAGGCAGGAATCCGAGCCCTGTCCCCACGCCTTCATCGTAGGAGTACCACGTGAGCCCTACCAACGGCAGCTATCCCTCCTTCCGCAGCGTGCTCGCCGCCCATCCGCTCAGCCGGATCGCTGGGGCGCACTCCGCGCTCGGCGCCGTGATCGCCGAACAGGCGGGCTTCCAGGCCGTCTGGGCCTCCAGTTTCGAGATCTCCGCCGCACGCTGCCTCCCCGACGCCAGCCTGCTGAGCATGACCGACTACCTGGAGGCGGCGGCCAACATCCAGAAGGCGCTGTCCGTCCCGGTGGTCGCCGACTGCGACACGGGCTTCGGGAACAGCATGAACGTGGCCTACATGGTCGGCGAGTACGAGCGGGCTGGCATCACCGCCGTGTGTATCGAGGACAAGATCTTTCCGAAGATGAACAGCTTCGCGGCTGCCGACCACAGCCTGCTCGACGTGGGTGAGTTCGCCCACAAGATCGAGACGGCCAAGAAGGCCCAGCGTCACGAGGAGTTCTTCGTCATCGCCCGCACCGAGGCCATGATCAGCGGTCTCGGCGTCGACGAGGCGCTCAAGCGCTGCGCCGTCTACGCGGACGCCGGCGCCGACGCCGTGCTGGTGCATTCCAAACAGGCGACCAAGGACGAGGTCGTAGCGTTCCTCGACCAGTGGGACGACCGCCTGCCGGTGGTGGTCGTGCCCACCACTTATCCCGACTGGCACGCCGACGAGGCCCACGCCGCTGGCGTCTCGGCCGTCATCTACGCCAACCAGGGACTGCGGGCCACCATCACCTCCCTGCGGGCCGCCCTCGGCTCGATCTACGAGACCGGGCACTCGGCCCACCTGGAGGACAGCATCGCCGGGGTCAAGGACGTCTTCGAGCTCCAGCGGCTCGACCAGTGGCAGGAGTTCACGGCCTGATGGCCGGCTCTCCGCAACCGCGATCCGACCAGCGAAGGGACCACACGTTGTCGTCGCAGGACGCGGCCCTGGTGCGCCGTCAGGCCGCACGGGCCCGAGCACTCGCGCTGACCACCGTCAGCACGGCCGGCACCGGCCACATCGGAGCGGACCTGTCCGCTATGGACATCCTCTGCGCGCTGTGCTTCGGCGTGCTGCGCGGCGGACCGGACGACCCGGACCGGGACCGCTTCATCCTCAGCAAGGCGCACGCCTCCGCCGCCATGTACAGCGTTCTCGCCCTCAAGGGCATCCTGCCCGAGGAAGAGCTGGCGACGTACGGTGGCGCCGGCTCCCGCCTGAGCACGGTGGTCTCCACGCGTGTACCCGGCATCGAGTTCAACACCGGCTCGCTCGGGCACGGCCTGTCCCTCGGGGTGGGCGCTGCGCTGGCCGCGCGGGTCCAGGGTTCCGACCGCCGCACCTTCGTGCTGACCGGCGACGGCGAGCTCCAGGAAGGCAGCAACTGGGAGGCCGCGATGCTCGCGGCGTCCCGCAAGCTGAGCAGCCTGGTCGTGATCGTCGACCGCAACCTCGCCCAGAAGGGCGCCAGCACCGAGGACATCAACGCCCTGGAGCCGCTCGACGAGAAGTGGCGCTCCTTCGGCTGGGCCGTGCGGATCGTCGACGGCCACGACGTCGGGGAACTGCTGGAGGTCCTCCGCGCCGCACCGCTGGAGGAGTCCAGGCCGACGTGCGTGATCGCCTCGACCGTCAAGGGCAAGGGCGTCTCCTTCATGGAGCGCAACCTCGAATGGCACAGTCGCCGGCTGACCCCCGACCTTCTCGACCAGGCACTCCGGGAGCTTGAGCATGGCATCCACAACTGACTGCGCCACGGCCTTCTCGGCCGCGCTGCTGGACATGGCACACGGCGACGAGCGGATATGCATCGTCAACAACGACTCCGCCGAGACCCACTCCGCCCTCGGGTTCCAGTCCGAACTGCCCGACCGCTTCGTCGATGTCGGCATCGCTGAGCAGAACCTCGTCGGCGTCGCGATCGGTCTCGCCAACGCGGGTCTGCGCCCGTTCGTCTACTCCGCCTCCTGCTTCCTGACCGCCCGCGCCCTGGAGCAGATCAAGAACGCCGCCTACACCAACGCGAACGTGGTGTTCTGCGGGTTCGTCAGCGGCCTGGCGTACGGCGCGCTCGGCGGCACGCACCACGCGGTCGAGGACCTCGCCTGGATGCGGGCGATCCCCCGGATGACGGTGCTGGCCCCCGCCACCCCGGTGGACACCGTGGCAGCCCTGCGCGAGGCACTGGCCCACGAGGGCCCGGTCTACATCCGGATCGTCAGCAAGCTGGACACACCGGAGCTGTTCCCGGCGGACCACAACTTCGTCTACGGCGGGTCCGTTCAGCTCCGGGAGGGCGACGACGTCACCCTCGTCGGCACCGGACTGCTCACCAGCCGGCTCGTGGAGGCCGCGGACCTGCTCGCGGCGGACGGCGTCGAGGCCGGAGTCCTGCACCTGGGTTCCGTCCAGCCGATCGACGCGGAGGCGATCGGCCGGGCGGCGTCCCGCAGCGGACGTCTCGTGGTGGCCGAGGACCACGTGCTCAACGGCGGACTCGGCGGCGCGGTCGCCGAGGCAGTCGTGCGCACTCACCCCGTGCCCGTGCTCCAGATCGGCGTACCCAACGAGTACGCGCCGATCGGACCGGCCGAGCACCTCTACGAGCACTTCGGCCTGACCGCGCAGGGCGTGGCGAAGCGGGTACGGGAGTGGTTGTCATGACGGTGCGTGTGGCCGATTACGTGGCCTCCTATCTGCACGCGCTGGGCGTGGACACCTGCTACGGCCTGTCCGGCACCGGTTCCATCCACCTCGACCAGGCCTTCGCCCAGCAGCCCGGACTGGTGAGCATCTGCGCCCGCCACGAGACGGCGGCCGCGCTGATGGCAACCGGCGCGGCGAAACTCACCGGCAATCTCGGAGTCGCGCTGGTGACCAGCGGACCCGGCGCGGTCAACGCGCTGGCCGGCCTCGTGGACGCCTACGCCGACGGTGTCCCGGTGCTCGTCGTGTCCGGGCAGGTCGAGACCCGGCACATGGACGAGGGCGCACGCTCCTTCGGGGTCCAGGGCTTCGGCGTGGTCAGCAGCGCCCGCAGCATGACCAAGTACGCCGCGGTCGTGGAACGCCCCACCGACATCCGGATGCACCTGGACGAAGCCGTCCGGCACGCCCTCGACGGCCGGCCCGGCCCCGTCTGGCTGGACATTCCCCTCGACGTGCAGGCGGCGACGATCGACCCCCACGCCCTCCAGGGCGCGCTCCCCGCGGCCGGCGAACCGCGCGGGGCCGGAGCCCGGCAGACCGCCCGGCAGCTGATGGCCATGCTGCGTTCCGCCGAGCGGCCGCTGATCGTGGCAGGGCAGGGCATCCGCCAGGCCGACGCGGTCGCGTCGTTCCGGGACATGGTCGAACGGCTGCGGATACCGGTGGTCTCCTCGCGGCTGGGCACCGACCTGCTGCCGTACGACTCGGAGTTCTGCTTCGGACAGGGCGGCATACGTGGCCGCCTGTACCCCGGCCTGATCATGGGCCGCTCCGACCTGGTGATCTCGCTGGGCTCCAGCCTCTCCACCGCCTTCGTCGGCGAGGACGCGGACGCCTTCGACCCGGACGCCACCGTGGTCGCGGTCGACATCGACCCCTCGCAGCTGGTCAAGAAGGGCGTCCGGGTGGACTTCCCGGTCTGTATGGACGTCGGTCTGCTGGTCGAGGCACTCCGGGCGGAGGCCGCCGAAGCGGCCGTCCCCACCGCGCACAAGGCGTGGCTCACCGACTGCGCCGAGCTCAAGGCCGCCCATCCCACCGTCGGCGAGCACCCGCCCGGCGGGCCGATCAACTCCTACGGCTTCATCGGCAGGCTGGAGGCACACACCGGAGCGGACCATGTGTTCGTGGTCGACACCGGCAGCGCCTACTACGTGACCGGCCAGACGCTGGAGTTCACCACCTCCCAGCGGGAGATCACCTCCGCGGCCTTCCTGAACATGGGTGCAGCCGTCCCGATGGCCGTCGGTGCCGCGTTCGCCCAGCCGCGGGCCCAGGTGCTGGTGATCGTCGGCGACGGCGCGATCGAGCTGAACATCCAGGAGCTGGCGACCATCAGCCAGTACGCGCTGGACATCAAGGTGTTCGTGCTGAACAACGGCGGCTACGCCTCGATCCGCGAGTCACAGGCCGCGATCACCGGGGGGCCCGAGCTGCCCGAGCCGGAGACGCTCGACTTCCGTGCGGTCGCCGCCGCGTTCCGGTTGCCGTACCGCACCTTGTCGCGCACGGACACGCTGGACACCGACATTGCGGCGGTGCTGGCCGAGGACGGACCCGCGCTGGTCGAGGTGATCTGCGACCCCGAGCAGCAGCTGCTGCGGCCCCTGCGTGCCGACGGCGGGCTCCGCGCCCACGACGGCGCGTCGGTCGCCCCCCTCGTCACGGAGATGGAACTCAACCATGCGTGAGACGCTCAAGGCATCCTGGAACCAGCGGCACCGGCTCGGGCAGACCCGAGAGGACGCCGGGCGGGGCGTGTTCAACCCGCACCACAGCAACCTGCCGTTGACATTGCACGGCGCGCTCGACCTCGAAGCGCTCAACCGCGCCTGGCACGCGCTGCAGATCAGGCACCCGGTGCTGTTGAGCGGTTTCGACACCGATGCCGCGCTGTGGCACGTCGGGGCGGCCCATCCGGGCGACATGCTGCGGCTGCCGACCGCGGCGACCGTGGAGGACGACCTGGCGGCCGTCCGAGCGGCCGTCGCCGAGCCGTTCGATCTGGTCGACGGGCCGGTGTCCCGGCTGGTGGTGCTCCCGCGCTCCTCGCAGGAGACCTACTTCGCCCTGGTCACCGAGCACTTGGTGAGCGACGGCTGGTCGCTGAACGTGCTGATCCGTGACCTCGCCGCACTGTACGGGCAGGAGACCGGCGCGCCGGTGCCGGAGCTGCCGCCGATCGAGCTCACCTTCCAGGAGTTCGTGCGGCGCCAGAACACGACCATCGCGTCGGCCGGCGGCCGGTCCGCACTGTCCCGGCTGGCCGAGCGGCTCGATGGGATCGGCGCGATCCCGGCCATGCCGATCAACGGGTTCACCGGTGCCACGGGCATCCGCTACGAACGCAAAGAGGGGTTCACCCGCCGACTGCCCAAGCAGCTCTGCCAGGATCTCGCCGCGGCGGCCCGTCCGCTGCGGATGACCGGACTGAACCTGATGCACGCCGCGCTCCACCAGGCGCTGTTCAAGCTGTCCGACCGGCCCGCGGTCGCCACCACCCTGTCCACCGCCAACCGGGAGCTGCCCGGACTCACCCACACCGCGGGCTGGTTCGCCAGCAAGACAGTGCTGGCCAGTGAGCCCGGCCGGTACCCCACAGCGTCCGAGTACCTGCGCCACTTCCGCGAGCAGGTGCTCGTCACCCTGGACGACAGCCACCTCCCGTGGCCCGCCCTGATCGACCTGATGCACCCGCAGGCGCTCGGCCGGCAGTCCATCGTCCCCTACGTCACCTTCAATGCCCGGCCGATCGCCATGCGCCGCAGCGTCGGCGAGATCGACTTTCCGGGCGTGGTGACCTCGCCGTTGAAGGTGTCCGTCGGCTGGCACGACGCCTCCATCGCCACCTTCTGGGACGAGGACGAGGACGGCGTCACCGTCGCGGTGATGCACAAGACGGACTGGTACACCACGGCTGACGTGCTCGCGCTGTGGGACACCGTCGAGCTCCAACTGCACCGCTGGGCCGAGGAGTTGCGCCCCTCACCGGGCGTCCCGGCCCCGACCGTCCGAAACCGCTGACGAGAGGTTCCGCCATGCATGGTGCCACCATCCGCGAGTCGACCGTCAAGACCGAGATCGGACAGGACTGGACGCCGCTCACCGACGAACAGTTCGAGGACTACGAGCAGAACGGCTACATCCACCTCAAGGGGCTGTTCACACCCGAGGAGGTGCAGCGCGGCCTCACCGTCATCGACGAGGTGATCGCCCAGGACGAGCGCACCATCGAGAACCACGCCGGCTTCGCCGACCGCACCCACACCGTCCCCTCGCTGTGGCACGCGGTGGTGCCGAACAAGATTCAGGAGCGCAAGACCTTGATCCTGCGCTACGGGCACCTGTGGCACCGCCCGCACGACTACGTCCAGCAGCGGGCCGAGGTACTGGAGCGGGTGTCGCCGCGACTTCGGCGCATGTCCGGCGACTTCGGCGACAACGTCCATCCGACCGACTACTGCAAGTCGGTCGACCAGGGCGACGTGATGGCAGTCGGTGGCAGCTATGGCGGGAAGTGAACTGCCGGCGGACCTGCGTTCGCTCCCCGAGCTGTTCGCCCGGGTCGCCGCCGAGCGCGGTGACGCGCCCGCGGTGGCAGGGGACGGCCGACAGGTCGGCTACGCCGAGACCGGACGGTCGGCCGAGACCGTTGCCGCACTGCTCACCGCGGCCGGCATCGGCCGCGGCGACTTCGTGGGAGTGCTCCTGGAGCGCTCCCTGCGAGCGCCGTCCTGGATCCTCGGTGTGCTGAAGTCCGGGGCGGCGTACGTGCCGCTCGACCCGTCCTACCCGGCGGAGAGGCTCCGGTACATGGCCGACGACGCCGGGCTCGCGGCCCTGGTCGGCGACCCCGACCGGGCCGCGGTCTGCGGGCTGGACCGGTTGACGGTCATCGACCCGGAGGTCAGCCCGGTGTCCGCGGCCGACTCGGCGGCACCGCCCGGTCCGGATGATCCGGCCTATGTCATCTACACCTCCGGATCCACCGGTCTGCCCAAGGGCTGCGTGGTGACCCACGGCAATGTGCTCGCCCTGCTGCGGGCCGGTCTGCCGCTGTTCGACCTGGGTACCGACGACCGGTGGACCCTGTTCCACTCCGCCTCCTTCGACTTCTCCGTCTGGGAGCTGTGGGGCGCGTGGGCCACCGGCGGTACTGCGGTCGTGGTGCCCGCCGAGACAGCCCGGGCACCCGAGGAGTTCCTGCGGCTGCTGACCGACGAGCGAATCACGGTGCTCAACCAGGTCCCTTCCGCCTTCCGCTATCTGACCAGGGAGTACGCCGACTCGGGGGCCCCCGCCTCGGCCCTGAGGTACGTGGTCTTCGGCGGCGAGAGCATCGACCTCGACGTGGTCCGTGCGTTCCTCGCCGCCGCGCCGGCGCCCGCGCCGGAGGTGGTCAACATGTACGGCATCACCGAGATCACCGTGCACGCCACTCATCTGCGGCTGACCGCCGAGCACCTGGCCGGGGAGGTCAGTTCTCCCATCGGCAGCCCGTTGCCCCACCTGTCCATCGAACTGCGCGACGACGCAATGCGGCTGGTCGAGGACGGCGAGACCGGCGAGATGTGGGTGGCGGGCGCGGGAGTCGCCGCCGGCTATCTCAACCGGCCCGAGCTCACCGCCGAGCGGTTCCGCACCATCGACGGCCGCCGCCTCTACCGCACCGGCGACCTGGCGCGCCGACTGCCCGACGGGCGGCTGGCCTACCTGGGCCGCAACGACCAGCAGGTCAAGCTGCGCGGACACCGGGTCGAACTCGGCGAGGTGGAGGCCGGCCTGAGGGCCGCTCCGCAGATCTCGGACGCCGCCGCGCTGGTCATCCGCGACGGCATCGGCAACGACCTGCTCACTGCCCTGGTCGTCCCGGCCGAGCCCGGCGAACTGGACATGGCGGCCCTGCGCCGGCACGCCCGCACGACCATGCCGGCGCACCTGGTGCCCACCCGGTTCCACCGCGTCGGCGAACTGCCTCTGACCTCGTCCGGGAAACTCGACCGGCGCGCCCTCGCGGAGTGCGCGGCCGAGGCAGCCGTGCCGCGCGCACGCATCCTGGTCGTCGACCCCCTCGACAGCGGGGCGCGCTAGGAGCTGCGCCGGCGCCACGACGTGACCGTGGCACTGCGCCCGCCCGCCGATTACCCGGCGCGGCTCGTGCGTGACAAGGAGGTGATCGTGCTGCGCAGCGGCGTACGGCTCGACGCCGACGTCATCATGGCGGCCGACCGGCTCACGGTGATCGCACGGGCCGGCTCCGGGGTCGACAACATCGACCTCGAGGCGGCCAGGAAGGCGGGCGTGACCGTCTTCCTGGCCGCCTCGAGGTCTCTGCCCCACCAGTCGCGGAGCTGGACTCGGTGAACGCAGCCCTCGCCGGGCGGGAGGTGGCCACCGCATGCTGACGGACCAGCAGGAACAGGTGGTCAGCGCGGTGCCGGCCGACTACGGCCGCATCGAGACCCGGCGGACGTCACTGCCGCCGGTCACCGAGGGTGAGCCGCTGGTCAGGTCCCGTCCACCGCGAGCCCTCCGGCCGGACCAGAGGTCAGGCTGGGGGCTTACGGTGTGACTGGGCGTCAGAATCGGACAGTACCCGCCGCCTTGGTGCGTCCTACGGCGTGCGGAAGGAGTCCGCGTAGATGTGCCGGATGAGGTCGGTGTCGATGTCCGGGGTGGGATCGTTGTCGAGATTTCCGCTGATGCCGTCGACGAACGTGTCGATGTCGCGTGCGGTGAACCCCCAGCCCTCCAGTCCGGTCGCCAGCCCCGCCGTGTCCAGCACGCCGGAGACGGCTTGGTGGATGTCGTGGTGGCCCAAGGCCTCGGCGACGTCGGCGAAGCCGTCCTTGGCGTGCGGCTGGACGGTGCGCAGCCAGGCAGGGTAGAGCAGGGCCAGGCCCCTGCCGTGCGGTACGTCGATCCGCCGGACCGCGCCCATCGCCTGCTGGAGGCGGTGCGGCAGACAGGTGCTCGCGCAGGCGACGTTGACGCCGCCGAGCAGCGCGGCGTGGGCCATCGCCTCCCGGGTCTGCGGGCTGGTGCTCCCGGCGGCGACCAGGGGCAGATGGTCGCGGATCAGCGCGATCGCGTGCCGCGCGTGGGACCGGCTCTCGTCGGTCGCGCGGGCCGCCACATAGCCCTCGATCGCGTGGGCGAGCGCGTCGAAGGCGGTCTCGACGGCGACCGCGACCGGGAGCGGCGCGGTCAGGTCCGGGTCCACGACGGCGACTTTGGGGAAGATGTCGTCGCCCCGGATGCCGGACTTGAAGCCCCGGACCACATCGGTGACGATGGCCCCCTTGGTGACCTCCGACCCGCTGCCGGCCGTCGTCGGCACGGCGATGACGGGGAGGGCGGACGGTGAGGCGGCGAGCGTCTCGCCGATGATGTCGCGCACGGTGTCGTACGGGCCGGCCACGGCCACGGCCTTGGCCGCGTCGATGGCGCTGCCGCCGCCGAGGCCGATCACGACGTCGCAGGACCGCGACTTCGCCAGCGCCACGGCCTCGTCGATCTCGTCGGACCGGGGGTTGGCGCTGATCTTGTCGAAGACGGTTACCGACAGGCCCGCCCGCCGCAGCGAATCCGCCGCCCGGTCCAGGAAGCCGTAGCGGCGCATCGCGGTGCGCCCGCACACGATCAGCGCGTGCCCGCCCCACTGGGCCGAGAGCGCGCCGACCTGGTCCAGGGTGCCTCTCCCGAAGACCACGTGGGTGGGTACGGGGAACTCAAGCCGCATAGTCACCGACTCCCTTCTTCCGGTTGTCCTCGAGTGCCTCGATGACGGCGCAGGTGCCGTCGGCGAGGTAGTGCAGTGCGGAGCCGCCGCCGGTGGACCGGGGACCGGTCCAGGGAAGCTCCGCGACGGTGTCGCCGCCGAGCAGCAGGGTGTGCGCCTCGCCGGGTTCACGGGCGCCGAGCACCGCTGCCGCGGCGCGGTGGTTTCCCTCGGCGTGTCGGCCGGGGGTACCGGCCACCAGGACCCGGCCGGCCTCCCGTACCGCGTCCACCGCCCACCGCTCGAGGTCGAAGTCGACGATGGCCCAGCCCTCCGGGACCCCCTCCTCGACGCCTACGGTCCGGGTGGCGCCTTCGGGACCGGTGATCAGGACCGTACGGGGCAGGTGGATGCGGGCCCGGTGCCGGCGGCCGAGTACGGTGCGTGCCACGGCGGCGCAGCGCTCGGCCTCGGTGCCCAGCTCCGAGCCGCCGATGGCGTAACCGCTGACCGCCAGAAGGGTGTTGAGCACCACCCCGCCGGGGATCACCACGTCGTACGCGCGTGTCAGGCTCTCCAGCCCCACCACCGTCTTCTCCGCCTTGACGCCGCCCAGCACGGCCACCGAACCGGCCGCCCCGCCACCGGCCGCCCACGGTCGCAGCAGCTCGGTCTCACCCAGGAGGCTGGAGGCCGCGTAGCCCGGCAGGAAGTCGAGGATGCCGACGTTGGAGGCGTGGCGGCGGTGTGCTTTGGAGAATCCGCCGACCGCCACCCGGTCGCCCAGGCGGGCGAGCGCGGCGGCCAGTTCGCGGTCGCCGCGTTCCTCGCCCGCCTCCAGCCGGACGTTGCCGAACAGAGCGATCTCCCCGTCGCGCAGCTCCGCCGCCCAGATCTGGGCCTGCCGCGAGGAGCATTCCGGCAGATAGCGAACTTCCCGGCCCAGGCGCCGGCCGAGGTACCCGGCCAGATAGTCCAGGTGCCGGGCCGTGCCGTCCTTCGCGCTGCCCTGGTGGCTGAGGAGCGCGACCCGCGCGCCCGCCGCGGCCAGCCCGCGCAGGTCGTCCAGCTCGGTGTCGATCCGGCCGGTGTCCGTCAGCGCGGGGCCGACGTTGAACCCGGCGGAGTAGACCCAGCGCTCTCCGGGCACGACGGGATGATCGCGCAGCAGCCGCATGGTGCTCACAGCCCGTAGTGGCACAGGCCGGTCCGCTCGTCGAGACCGAACATCACGTTCATGTTCTGGATCGCGGATCCGGCCGCGCCCTTGACGAGGTTGTCGGTCACGGCGATCACCTTGACGAAGCCCCGGGCCGCGTCGTAGTCCACGCCGACGTGGCAGAAGTTGGAGCCGGTGACGGCGGTCAGGCTCGGATAGACGCCGTACTCCTTGGCGTTGAGCCCGGCCTTCTTCGGTGCGCTGTTGACGCGGACGAAGAACTCGTCGGCGTAGTAGCGCTCGTAGAGGTCCAGCAGCGAGGCCCGGTCGATCCGCGCGCGCTCCTGCGGACGGACGGCCAGGCTCGCCTGGATGTAGATGCCCCGGGCGAAGTTGCCGTGTGCCGTGGTCATGTCGACGCACAACTCCCGGCCGGCCAGCGGCGCGAGATGATTCTCCAGCTCCGGGGCGTGGCGGTGCCCTTCGAGGCTGTACGGGAGCATGGAGCCGAACGCCTCGGCGTGCATGATCTCGGTGCGCGGCTTGTTCCCGGCCCCTGTGGTGCCGTTGACGGCGGCGAGGTGGACGGGGATGTCCAGATCGGCGAGGCCGCTGCGTAGCAGGGGAGCCAGTCCGAGCACGGTGGTGATGGCGTAGCAGCCGGGGTTGGCCACCAGCCGGGCGCCGGCGACCTGTTCGCGGTGGAGTTCGGTCACCCCGTAGACGGCCTCGTCGAGCAGGTGGGGGGCGGCGTGCGGCGCGCCGTAGACCTCGGCGTACCGCTGCGGGTCGCGGAAGCGGAAGTCGGCGCTGACGTCGATGACCTTCACCCCGTGGTCCAGGAAGAAGGCCGCCGAGCGCATCGCCTCGCCCGACGGGGTGCAGAAGAACACCACGTCGAGGTCGTCCGTGCGGCGCCGGAGTTCATCCACGTCGACGAAGCTCAGCCCGCAGCCGAGCAGATTGGGGTGGACCCGGTCGAACGCCTCCCCGCCCCGGGCCGTGGGCGTGATGGAGCCGACGCCGGGGTGGTTGAGCAGCAGCCGAGCGAGTTCGCCGCCGGCATAGCCGGTGCCTCCCACGATGCCGATACGCAGCGTCATGCGTTACCTCGCGGAGTAAGGATGATCTTGCCAGTGGTGGACTTGCCCTCGGCCATCAGGCTCATGGCCTCGGCGGTGTCGGCCAGCGCGAAGCGGTGCGTGACCATGGGGCGGGGGTCGATCTCCCCGGCGGCCAGCCAGGAGATCACGGTGCGGAAGTCCGTGGCCGTCGACAACGAGGAGCCGATGACCGTCACCTCCCGGCCGACGAGGGCGTTGGCCGCCAGCGGCACCGGGCCGTCGAAGAAGCTGACCACGATCACGGTGCCGCCGGCCCGCACGGCGCCGACCGCCTCGTCGAGCGCGTCGGGGTGGCCGGCCGCGACCACGACGACGTCCGCCTCGGCGGACGGGCCGGCCGGGGCGAGGACGTCGGCGTACGCGTCCGCGCCAAGAGCCAGGGCGCGCTCGCCCTTGTCCTGGCCGACGTCGGTGCAGGTGATCCGGGTGAAGCCGAGCCGGCGTGCCGCGATCAGGCAGGCCAGGCCGATGTTGCCGGATCCGATGATGCGCATCGTGCGCCCCAGCGCCGGGCCGGCGAGCCGGATGGCGTGCAGGCCGATGGAGAGCGGTTCGACGAGCGCGCCGAGCTCCGGATCGAGCCCCGGGGGCAGGGCGAAGGTCATGTTCGGCCGGAGCGTCACATACTCCGCGAAGGACCCCTCCCACCCCAGGTGGCACAGGTTCCGCTTGTCCCGGCAGAGGTTGGTGAGCCCCTGAGCGCACCGGTCGCAGCTCTCGCAATGCGCGTAGGCCGCCGCGCAGACCAGGTCGCCGACGGCGAAGCCGCCCGCCGCCCGCTCCACGACGCCGCACAGCTCGTGGCCGAGGACGACCGGCGCCGTCTTGTAGGGGTGTGCGCCCCGGTACGTGGCGAGGTCCGACCCGCACACGCCGGTGGCGAGCACCCGGACCAGGAGCTCCTCCCCGTCGGCGGCGGGCACCGGACCGCTCCGGTACTCGATCCGCCCGTACTCCGTGAGCACGGCGCTGTTCATCGGCATGAGGTGGCCACCTTCTCTCCGGCGAGCACCTTGTGCAGCGAGTCGAGGAGGATCCGGCCGATGCGCTCCTGGGAGTCCGCCGACATCGCGCCGATGTGCGGCGTGATCACGACGTTGTCCAGCTCGGCGAGGCGGCCCGGGTTGCCCTCCTCGGCCACCACGTCGAGTGCGGCGCCCGCGATCTCGCCGTCGGTGAGCGCCCCGTACAGGGCCTCCTCGTCGACCACGGGCCCCCGCGAGATGTTGACCAGCAGCGCCGAACGCTTCATGGCCCGCAGGGCGCGGCCGTCGATCAGGTGGTGCGTACGGTCGGTGAGCGGCACGGCCAGGCACACCACGTCTGCGGTGGCCAACAGCTCGTCCAGGGACGCCGTTTCGACTCCCCGCCCACGCAGCTCCACCCGGCGCTCGGGCGTGTCCCGGTCGACCGTGGCGACCACCCGCATCCCCATGCCGTGCGCCAACTGGGCGAGGCGCGAGCCGATCTGGCCCAGGCCCACCAGGCCGAGGGTCTTCCCGCCGAGTTCGATGCCCGCGAGGGCGGCCTTGTTCCAGACTCCGGCCCGCACCTGGCGGTCGGCCAGGACGATGTGGCGGGCGGCCGACAGCATGAGCCCCAGGGCCAGTTCGGCGACGGCCGGCGCGGAGACGCCGGGAACGTTGAACACGGCCACCCCGGCGGCCCCGGCGGCGTCGAGGTCGATGTTGTCGACTCCCGAGCCCGCCCGGGCCACGACCTTCAGCCGCGGTGCCGCCCGTATGACGTCCGCGTCGATGCGCACACCGCTGCGCACCACGATGACCTCGACGTCCTCGACCAGCTGCACCAGGCGGTCGGCCGGGGGCCTCAGCTCGACGTGGACGTCGTAGGTGCGGCGCAGTTCCGCCAGAGCGCTCTCGTGGATGGGATCCACCACCAGCACCCGGGTGCGTGCGGCGGCGGGCGCAGGCAGCGGGGCGCCGCCGGCTTCGGCGAGTTCCTGGACCGCGCGCCGGTCCAGCTTGCCGGACGGGGTCAGCGGCAGCGTGTCCACCCGCAGGAAGCGGTTGGGCACCAGGTAGGCGGGCACGGTGGCGCGGGCGTGTCGGCGCAGCGCGGCGACGCTGAAGGCGCCGTCGGCTGCCGGGACCACCAGCGTCACGAGCACGGCGGTGCCGTCGGCGTCGTACGTCACCGCGGCGGCCGCGTCGTGGACGGCCGTGTCGGCCCGCAGCGCCTCCTCCACCTCGGCGAGTTCCACCCGGTGGCCGCGGATCTTGACCTGCTGGTCGTTGCGTCCCAGGTACTCCAGGGCGCCGTCCGGCAGCCGACGGGCGAGGTCGCCGGTGCGGTACCAGCGCGTCCCGTCGAACGTGCGGAAGCGCTCGGCGGTGAGTTCCGGGCGGTTCAGATAGCCCGCCGTCACCCCGGTGCCGGCCACCCACATCTCGCCGGCCTCGCCGTCGGGCACCAAGGCAAGCTCCTCGTCGAGGAGTTGGACCGACAGATGGGGGAGCGGTACGCCGATGGGCGAGCGCACGGCGCCGGCGAGGTCCTCGGAGGTGAGCGTCTTGACCGTGGTGAACACGGTGGTCTCGGTGACGCCGTAGATGTTGACGAACTCCGGTGCCCGGTCCCCGGCGGCGTCCGTGTACGCCCTGACGACGTCCAGGTCGACGTTCTCGCCGCCGAAGACCACATAGCGCAGGGCGAGGTCGGGCGCGCCGCAGTCGGCGTACTCACGGGCCAGGAACCGGAAGACGGAGGGTACTTGGTTGAGCACCGTGACACCCTCGTCGGCCAGCAGCCGCAGGAAGTCCTCGGTTGCGCGGGCCGCTGCGGTGGGAATCACCACGGCGGTACCGCCGGTGGCCAGGGGCCCCCACAGCTCCCAGACGGAGAAGTCGAAGCTGAAGGAGTGGAAGAGCGACCAGCGGTCCTGCGGTCCGAAGTCGAACAGCGGCAGCGTGGCTTCGAGGAGCGCCAGCACGTTGGCGTGGGTCACGACACAGCCCTTGGGCTGCCCGGTGGACCCCGAGGTGTAGATCACGTACGCCGGGTCCTGGGGGTCCGGCGTGACGGCGGGCGTGACGGCGGGCGCCGGCGTGCGGGGGTCGATGACCTCGACGCCGTCCAGCCCGCAGGCGGCCGCCTGCTCCGGGTCGCCGACCAGGACCTTCACCTGGGCGTCGGCGACCATGTAGTGGAGCCGCTCGCGGGGATAGGTCGGGTCGAGCGGTACGTAGGCCGCTCCCGCCTTGAGGATGCCGAGGATCCAGCCGGGCACCCGGTGGGAGCGCTCCAGGAGTACGCCCACCAGGTCGCCACGGCCCACTCCGGCGTCAGCGAGGAGCGCGGCGACGGCGTCTGACGCCTCGTCGAGCTCGGTATAGGCGATCTCCCGGCCGCTCTCGGAGAGGGCGGCGGCCTGGCCCCGCAGCCTGACCGACCTGGCGAACAGGTCGGTCAGGCTGCGGGCGCCGACCAGGGGGTCAGCGCTGGCCATAGGTGCCTCCGGTGGCCATGACGTCGCCCTGGTCGACCGGCTTGTAGTAGTCGGTGGGGTGCGCGTCGCCGCCGAAGTCGCCGAACATGCGCCGGAGTCGTGGCGACATGCGGTCCAGGATCTCCTTGGGCTGGCTGAAGTAGTCGTGCGGACGGTGCCACAGCTGGCCGTAGCGGAGGATGAACGTCTTCCGCTCACGATGGGTGTTCGGCGCCACGGCGTGCCAGAGCGAGTACGGGAAGAGGAGCACGTCGCCCGGCGCGGCCTTGACCTCGATGGCGTCGTCCGGCAGCACGCCGCGGCGCAGCGGCTCGTCCAGCTCCTCCATGTAGCACAGCGCGTTGTTGCTGGTGGGCAGCTTGCGGTGGCTGCCGGGGATCAGCAGGAAGTTGCCGCTGTTGGACTCGGTGACGTCGGTGAAGAAGATCTGTGCCTTGACCTGGAGGCCGGGGCTGCCCGGGGTCAGCTGGATCCGCTGGAGGTACTCGCCGCCGTCTGTGTGCCAGTACTCCAGGGCCTCCTCCTGCAGGGACCGGACGAATATCTCGGTCCCCAGGATCTGGACGCTGCCGTTCAGCAAGGACATCAGCGGCCCGACCAGCTTGGGGTGGTCGAGGAAGTAGTCCATTTCCGCGGTGCGGCTGACCGCGTCGCGGACGCGGACGGTGTGGCTGCGGTCGGTGAAGCTTGCATGGTTCTCGATCGTCGGGGCGCCCTTGGCGACCACGTCGTCGATGAGTTCGAGGCCCTGGGCCACCTCGTCCTGGTTGAAGACGCCCTTGAGATGGATGTAGCCGTCGCGCTCGTAGCTCTCGAACTGCTCCTCCGTCAGCGGCTTCCAGTCGCGCTCGCGCTGCGTCACCAACGTGGAGTCGCGCATGGTCGAAACGTGCATCATGATGGATCCTCTCCAGAGAACAGGGAACGCGCCGTCAGCGGCGCTGGGTGGCCCAGGTGCGCAGCAGGGCGTCGACGCCGTCCCACAGGGCCTCGACGTCTCCTCGTGCATACCAGTCGGTCTTGAAGTTGACGGTCGCCGTCACGCCGTCCTCGTCCTCGTCCCAGAAGGTGGCGATCGAGGCGTCGTGCCAGCCTACGGAGATCGGCAGCGGCCGGGTCCGCACTCCGGGCATCCCGACGGTGCCCACCGTCTTGCGCATGCCGAGGGGGCGGGCGTTGAAGGTGACGTAGGGGACGCGGGACTGCCGTCCCACGGCGTCCGGGTCCATCCGGTCGATCAGCGCGGGCCAGGGCACGTGGCCGTCGTCCAGGGTGGCGAACATCCGCTGGCGGAAGTGCCGCAGGAAGTCCTCCGCTTCGGGCCGGCTCCCCGGCTCGCTGGTCAGGACGGCCTTGCTCGCCAGCCAGCCCGTGGTCTGGTGCAGTTCGGGCAGCTCCCGGTTGGCGGTCGAGAGCGTGGTGGCCACCGACTCGCTGCCGGAAAGGGTGAACAGCGAGCGGTGCAGCGCGGCGTGCATGAGGTTCAGGGCGGTCATCCGCAGCGGCCTGGCCACCTTGCCCAGGCTCTGGCAGACGTCCAGCGGCAGCCGGCGGCTGAAACCGTCCTTCGCCTCGTAGCGGACGGGCGAGTGCCCGCTGAAACCGGAGATCGGCATCGCCGGGATCGCCCCGACTCCGCTCAGCCCCGCTGCCAGCCGTTCCAGGGCCTGCCTCCCCTCAGGGGAGTCCATCATCCGGTTCTGCCGCCGGACGAAGTCGGGGAAGGTCATCTGCACGGGCGACAGTTCGAGCCCCGAGCCGTCGCGCTCGGCGGCGTAGAGCGCCGACAAGTCGCGCATCAGGACGTTGAGCGACCACCCGTCGCTGACCAGGTGTTCGGCGACGAAGGCGAAGTACGTCTCCTCGTCAGGGCGGGCCATCACCAGCAGCCGGGCCATCGGGCCCCGCTCCAGGTCGAAGGGGACCGCGCAGGCCGACCGCAGAGCTGCCACATCGGCGTCCTCGGTCCCGGCGGTGGCCAGCTGCTGGAGGTCCACCGGATCGGCCAGCCCGATGTGCCACACCAGGGCGTTCAGGTCGAAGCCGCTCAGCAGCACCGGGTGGCGCCGCTGCAGGGCGTGCCAGGCCCGGTTCATGGCGGCCAGGTCCAGGGGCCCGGTGAAAGCCATGGGGAGGGTGGCGTGGTGGGGGTTGAAGACCCCGCTCTCGGCGTCCTCCAGGGTCTGGCCCAGACGGTGCCGCTGGTTCCAGGAGACCTGCATCGACTCATGCATGATTGAGCTCCCCCACCGGTCGTACGAGCGAGGCGCCGTCATGGGCCCGTACGCCGCCGTCGGCCCGCAGCGGGCGCAGCAGCAGCTGCTTCGGGTCGCACATCACCTCGACGAGCTCGGGGCCCTGGTGCGCCAACAGCCCGGCGAGGTCGGCGTCGAGGGTGGCGGCGCGCTCCAGCTTGCGGTACGGCAGGCCGAACGCCTTCGCCACATCTCGGAAGTTCAGCGCCTCCGGCTCCTCCAGGGCGGGGCCCTCGCACAGGGCTTCCTGCGATTCCCGGATCGAGGCGTAGCCTCCGTTGTTCAGCACGAACACCTTGACGTCCAGGCAGTACTGACTGATGGTCGCCAGCTCCTGGATGTTGAGCTCGATCGCTCCGTCGCCCACGAGCACCAGCACCTGGCAGTCGGGCCTGCTGAACGCCGCACCTACCGCCATGGGTACGGCGGCGCCCATGTTGAGGAACGCCGCGGAGGTGATCTCCCGCTGCGAGGCGGAGAACGCCAGGGTCTGGCCGGTCACGTAGTAGGCGCTTCCGGTGTCGACCACGAAGACATGGCCGGGGCCGGTGTGCGCGTCCAGCCGCTCGACGAAGCGGTACGAGTTGAGGGGTTCCCGCAGCTCGCCGTCGGCGATCGTGGGGTGCGCCTCCTTCAGCTCGGCGCAGGTGGCCAGCCAGCGTTCGCTCGCGGCCGGCTCGGTCGACTCCGCCGACTCGATGAGCAGCGCGTCGAGCAGGTCGCGTACGTCCATGCACACCGGGAAGTCGATGCGCACACCCTTCTTCTTCAACTGGGACGGGTCGATGTCCACCGCGACGACCGTCGCGTCGGGGTTGAAGCTGTCGGCGTCCTCGCCGACGAACGCGGTCGACAGGCTGGACCCCAGGGTGAGGACCAGATCCGCCTGAGCCATGATCAGGTTCGGGTAGAGCCGCCCTCGGATGCCGCCCTGGCCGAACCACAGCGGCGAGTCGTACGGCAGCAGGTCATTGCCCAGCCGGGAGGCGACCACCGGCAGCCGCAGCCGCTCGATCAGCGTCCGGAACTGCTCCTCGGCCGCGCCCTGCCGGATCCCCTGGCCCGCGATGACCAGCGGCCGTTCGGCGGAGTGCAGCATGGCCATGATCTGTCGGGCGGCCTGCCGCGCACCCGCGCCCCTCGGCTCGCCCGCGGCGGGCGGTGCCTCGCGCAGGGCCGCCGGGTCGATCTCGGCCGCTTGCACGTCGAGCGGAATGTCCAGCCAGACCGGGCCCGGCCGGCCCGAGAGCGCTTCGCGGACCGCCCGGTCCAGGTGGGCCCGGATGTCGGAGGGTTGCTCGACCACTGCGGCGTATTTGGTCATGCTGCGGGCGCTGTTGACGACGGCGAATCCCTGGACGCCGAAGGATCGGGCGTCGTCGTCGATGTGGCGGGTTTCGACCTGGCCGGAGATGACCAGGACGGGCACGCCGTCGGCGTAGGCGTCGACGAGTCCGGCGAGTGCGTTGACCGCGCCGGGGCCGCTGGTGACCAGGGCGACTGCGAGGTTGCCGGTGAGTTTGGCCGCGCCGGTGGCCATCAGGGCGGCTGCCGTCTCGTGCCGGGCGCAGACGCAGAGCAGGTCGGGCTGCTGGGCGAAGGCGTGGTCGAGGTGGATGGAGCCGGTGCCGGAGAGGCTGTAGCAGGTGCGGACCCCCAGTGAATGCAGGTAGGAGGCCACGTAGTCGGCCACGCGCATGGTCATCGCAACCACTGCCGTACCCGTTGCGCCAGTGCCTGTGCCGTCAGTCCGAAGTGTTCGTAGAGGAATTCGGCGGGGCCGATGGGGGCGAAGACCTGCGGTATGCCGATCTGTAGGACGGGTACGGGGGTTGTGCGTACGACGACTTCGGCGACCGCGCCGCCGAGGCCGCCGTTGACGACGTGGTCCTCGGCGACCACGAGCCGGCCTGTCTCGCGGGCCGCTGTGGCGATGGCCTCGGCGTCGATCGGCTCGATGGAGCCCAGGTGCAGGACGCGGGCGTCGACGCCGTCCTCGGAGAGGAGGTGGGCGGCCTCGACGAGTCGGGTGGTGAGCAGGCCGCTGCCGATCAGGGTGACGTCGGTGCCGTCGCGCAGCTGGGCTGATCCGCCGTAGCTGAAGGTGTGATCGGCTGGGAACAGTTCGGGGGTGTGGAGTTTGCTGACGATCCGGATGTAGACCGGGCCGTCGTGGGTGAGGGCTTCGTGGAGTGCGGCGACGGTGTCGCGGGGGGTTGCCGGTGCGAGGACCTTCATGCGGGGGATGGCGCGCATCCATGCCAGGTCTTCGACGGCGTGGTGGGTGCCGCCGAGCGCGCCGTAGGCGAGTCCGCTGACGAAGCCGCAGAAGATGACGTTGGAGTTGGTGTAGGCGGCGTTCTTGATCTGTTCGAGGGCTCGTGAGGCCATGAAGCAGGAGGCGGAGTAGACGAAGGGGCGTAGGCCGCTGTTGGCCAGGCCGATCGAGACGCCGACCAGGTTCTGTTCGGCGATGCCGACGTCGACGAAGCGGTTGGGGAATTCGGCCTGGAAGCCGAGTGCGGAGTGGGTCTCGGCGGAGTCGTTGTTGACGATGCAGATCCGCTCGTCTTTGTGTGCCAGCTCGAGCAGGGCGGCGGAGAACGCGGTGGCGCAGTCAGTCATTGGGGGCCTCCTCAAGCTCCTGGAGCGCTTGCTGTAGAAGTTCCGGCGTGATCCGGCGGCTGTGCCATTCGAGGTTGCGTTCCATGAAGGACACGCCCTTGCCCTTGGTGGTGGAGGCGATGACACAGGTCGGCTTGCCGGCGGTGAGCGGCGCGGAGCGGAACACGTCGAGCAGGGCGTGGATGTCGTGTCCGTCGACGGTGCGTACCTCCCAGCCGAAGGAGCGCCATTTGTCGTCGAGTGGTTCCAGGGCGTTGATGTCTTCGGTGCTGGCGCCCTTTTGGGCGAGGTTGCGGTCGACGACCGCGATGAGGGTGTCGAGGTTGCGGGAGGCCGCGAGCATGGCGGCTTCCCAGTTGCTGCCTTCTTGGAGTTCGCCGTCGCCGGTCAGGACGAAGGTTCGTCGGGTGGAGCCCTGGATGCGGGCGCCGAGTGCGGAGCCGACGCCGAGGGAGAGGCCGTGGCCGAGCGAGCCGGTGTTGAACTCGATGCCGGGCACTCGGGTTGAAACCACCGTGCTCAGGCGCGAGTTCCGGCCGCCGAAGGTCGCCAGTTCCTCTTGCGGGAGCAGGCCCTTCAACGCCAGCACGCTGTACATGGCAGCGGAGGCGTGTGCCTTGCTGAGGATGAACCGGTCCCGGTCCGCGTCGTCGGGTCCGCCGCGAAGGACGCCGAAGTAGAGGGCGCACAGGATGTCCATGGCGGACAGATCCGCACCGATATGGCCGACCCCGGCCTGGCTGACGGTGGTCAGCGCGAGCGCTCGGGCCCGCGCCGCCTGAGAGCGCACCAGCGCCACGTCTTGCAACAACACTATGTCCCTTTCTGGTTCATGTCTGATGGAACGTCAGACAGTGGGGGGAATACGGCTGTCAGACGCCGAGCTGCTGCCACTCGTCGAGCTGCTGGAGGGCGAAGACGTCCTTGACCCCGGAGATGTTGTCCTCCAGGTGAGCGGTGTGGCCGGTCTCGTAGATCGACTGGAAGGTGGAGCGCAGCGAGGTGATCGTGGCGCGCAGCCCCTGGTTCGCGTAGATGACGGCCGAGACACCCGCGGCCCGGGCGTCGTCCGCGTGCCAGTCGGGGTAGGTGGTGGGCACCACGACGACGGGCAGCCGGTCGTCCCAGAGGCCGAGGAATTCGAGGACCTGGTCCTTGGTCTTCTGCTTCGAGTGGACGAGCACCGCGTCCGCGCCGGCGTCGGCGTAGGCGGTACACCGCTTGAGGGCCTCGTCGACACCGAGTCCGCTGATCATCGCCTCCGTGCGGGCGATGACGAAGAAGTCGTCGGTCCGCTGGGCCTTCTTCGCCGTCTCGATCTTGTGGGCGAAGGCGCTCACATCCAGCAAGGTGTGATCCGCGGCGGCGAAGCTGTTCATCTTCGGGAATATCTTGTCTTCGATGCTCACAGCGGTGATGCCGGCGCTCTCGTACTCGGCCACCATGTAGGCGACGTTCATGCTGTTGCCGAAGCCGGTGTCGCAGTCGGCGACGACCGGCACGGAGAGCGCCTTCTGGATGTTGGCGGCCGCCTCCAGATAGTCCGTCATGCTCAGGAGGCTGGCGTCGGGGAGGCAGCGCGCCGCGGAGATCTCGAAGCTCGACGCCCACACGGCCTGGAAGCCGCTCTGCTCGGCGATGCGGCCGCCCAGGGAGGAGTGCGCACCGGCGATCTTGGTGAGGGGGTTGTCGGCCAGTACCTGCCGGAACGTCGGGTAGCTGTTGCGGATCATAAGGTCTCCTCTGGTGTGGCGACATCAATGGATGCTGCCGGGTCCGATGGGGTGTTTCGGGTGAAGGCCCACCCGGCGGCAAGGCCGGTGACGAGGAACAGCGCGGCCAGGATCAGCCAGCCGGTGGCGCCGAGACTCATCGTGAGCACGGTGATGAGAGCGGGGCCCAGAAACTGCTGGAGGCCCCGCGCGAGAGCGAATACGCCTTGGTACTCGCCCATGCGGTCGGGGGGCGGCAGGGCGAAAGCCAGTCCCCAGCTGCCCGATGCCTGGGCCAGCTCGCCCAGGGTGAGTGCGATCAGCGAGGGCACCAGGAACACCGTGGCCCAGACCGCTCCTCTGCCCCCGGACAGTGCGAACAGCACGCAGGCGACCGCCAGCAGCACTCCTGCCCGTACGAGCAGGCGACCGGAGCCGTGCACGGTTTCCGAGCCCCTGCTCGCGACGCGCTGGAAGAGCACCACCATGAGCGTGTTCAGTGCGATCAGAACGGCCGTCAGGGCTCCGGGGGCGCCGGTCCGGTGGACGATCCACAACGGCATGCCCACCGTCAGGACCGGCAGATAGAATTCCAGCAGACCGCTGAGCCCGGTCGCGAGCAGGAAGCGCCGGTCCTTGATCGCGGCCCAGGACCGTTTGGCGGGCGCCGTCGGAACGGGCTCCGTCCCGGCCGGCGGCCGGAGCCGGAAGGCGATGACGGCACAACTCAGCTGCAGTACCGCGTTCGCCGTGGTGACCGCGATGAAGGCGGACCGGCTGCCGTCGGCCAGCGCCAGGCCCGCCATGGCCGCCCCGCCGGTGAAGCCGAGATTGAAGAGGCTGCGCATCTGGGCGCGCACCCCCACTGCCCTGGCCTTGCCGAACAGGGCGTGGATCAGGGCGCCGCGCAGCGGGCCGCCGGCCCCTGTTTCACAGACTCCGATCAGGGCCGCGACCACGGTGAACTCGGCCACGTTGTCGACGAAGGGGTAGATGAAGAACAGGGGGCCGAGCAACGCGTAGCTGATGGCCAGCGGAACGCTTGCCCCGAACCGATCGGCGATCCGGCCGGCCGGCATCGAGCAGAGGAAGCCGCAGATGCCCGCGATCGACATGGCGAATGCCAGTTGGTCGGCGGAGAATCCCGCGGTCCGGGTGAAGAAGATCACGCTGGAGGTGAGGAAGAGACCTGTGCCGAGCGACTGAGCGAACGTCAGGGCGGCCATCGGGCGGGCCGAGCCGGGCTCGGGGACCAGGTCGCGCAGGAGGTCGAGGGGTAAGCTTAGTGTGGTGGTCAGGGGGCTTCTGGGCATGGGGGATCCCCGTTCGCAGCGGGAGGGTTTCGGATCAGCTGCCCGCGAGGAGTTCCCTGGCGGACGGTGTCTCCGGGACGGACTGACGGACGATGGAGGCTGACTCCGGGCAACGCCCCGACTCCGCCGCGCCGTTGATGCGGCGGAAGGTGCAACGCTCGGTGGGGCCAAGTGCGCTGAGCTGGAATCAGATCCGCCCCGGACGTATCCGCTCCGGCCGGGCATTCCGCTCCAGCGCGATCTCATCCGCCGGCGTGATGAGGTCCAAGCCGGCCGCCCGGTGGGCGAGTTCGGCCTGGTGGCCGCCCAGCCGACCGTTGACCCCGATGATGCGCGGGAACGTGCCGGTCACGGCACAGTGGGACACCCTGCCGCGGCAGACGGTGCTCTCCGCCGACACACAGTCCCGCAACGGTGCGAGTCCACCCCTGCGCGGCAACCTCTGTGTTCAGACGTTTTCGAAGAGCTCCGGCTTTTCCACCGCTTCCGCGAGCTGCCTGATGGTGCTCCGACGAAGAACTCCGGAACGCGGCATGGGAAGGCCCGCATCGATCGCGCGGGTCGCGATCGTCAACGCCATGAGCGAATCACCACCGAGATCGAAGAAATCGGCGTCAATATCGGTGACAGGCTCGCCGAGAGCTTCTTCCCAGAGGTGTGAAAGCGTTCGGACAATACTCTCGTTCAACAAGTCGATCCTCTCGAATCCCCCGCCGGGGCAAGAGTGTGCCCAGGTCGATGGTATACGCGCTTTCGGCTTGGACTGCCGGCGGGATTTGAACACGTGGGCAGCACAAAGTGCCGCACAAAGCCTTATTCGACTTCCCCTAGACATCCCCCGCGGGCCGCTGCGGCCAGCCGTTCACTAATCTCAACTCGCGTGGTTGACCGGTCATGTTCAACCAAAGTTACCGCGAGGTTATACGACTGCCATGATCCAATCACATGACGGTCTCCGAAGCAATCTGACCCGGGCCATGGAATGGCAAACCGACGGCCCATCAGGGCGCCCTTCCTCGGCGCGCCGGGACCTCCCAGAAGGCCGGCGTCCGCCAGTCGCGCGACACCTCCCACCAGCCCGCTCCTCGCTCCGCGAGGGGGACGACCTCGGCGGCCGCCGCTCGTACAGACACCTCCTCGTGCGTGGTGAGGCCGCCGGAGCGCACCGCTCCTCGAATTCGTCGACGCCCTTCCATCGGTACGGCGAACCGTCGCCGGGGATCCACAGGTCCAATTCCTGGTCCAGGGTGTCGAACCCGTCCAATGGGCGGCGCATCGGCTCCTGGAAGTTGACGTACCAGCCCTGGAATCGGGAGCCCTCCCAGCGCGCCCGCACCGAGTGGCCCTCCCGGGCCGCTGTGGCCAGCACGCCGCCGGACTGCCAGACCTGCTCGAACGCGCCCCAGGGTGTGGGCCCCAGCGGAACTCGTGGGTCCCGAACGTGAGCGGCGTGTTCTTGTCCGGATACACGGCCGGCGTGTGCCCGTCGTCGGCGGCCACCCGCACCGGATGGCGAATCCATTCCCGGTCGTCCAGGATTTCGTGCCGGACAATCACCGCAGCGGTGGTGGCCCTGCGGTCGTCTGCCGCGAGCAGTAGCGTTCACTTCGAGCGGTCGGTCGACCCGGCAAGGTTCGTGGACCGGTTCGCCGAGGGGCGGCTCCATCCGGTTCCACATCGCATCGGTGATCACCAATCGGAAGAACCTGGAACAGGGGCCTTGCGGGCGACGCCTCCGTAGAAGCCGATATCACTGGTTTGGTGGGGCTGTCCTTCAGGACGCCAAAGAGGAACCTGAACCAAGCCTGGCTCAACGAGCTCGAATCCAGCGAAGAACTCCTCGATGTTGCTGCGTGAGCGCAGGTTCATGGTCGCGCTTGCGTTGTTGTATACGGCCTGCGCTTCGCTGCGTTCGGCAAAGTCATCGGTTGCGTGGGAGAGCACGAGAAAGCTGCCGGCAGGCAATGCGTCATGCAGTTCAGCGAGGATACCGCGAGGTGCCTCTTCATCCGTTATGAAGTGGAGAACCGCTACGAGCAGCAGGGCCACCGGCTGCTCAAAGTCAATGACTGCGCGGACCCCGGGGTGGTCGAGTATCGAGCGGGGTTTCCGCAGGTCGGCCAACACCACTTCTGTTTGCCCAGAATGGCCGAGGAGTGCATCCGCGTGTACTTTGACGATCGGATCATTGTCGACGTAAGCCACCCGGCTGCCGGAGGACACCTGATCGGCTATCTCGTGCACGTTCGGCGATGTGGGAAGCCCCGTGCCTATGTCGAGGATCTGATGCACTCCACTGCCCACCACGTACCGGACAGCACGGTGCAAGAAATCCCGGTTGGCCCGCACGCTAGGCCGCACTTCAGGAGCTGCAGCAATGAGAGCGTCTCCTGCTTCTTGGTCCACCAGGTAATTGTCCTTGCCGCCCAGCAGGTAGTCGTATATGCGTGCCGGGTGTGGTCTGCTGGTGTCGATTTCGTTGGCTTGGGTGCCATGCTGCGGCACGTGACTCTCCTCTCAAGGCCTGCGGCTCACTCGTCGGCCACTGGCAGAATGAAGCTTCCCACATCAACTCTCCTGTTGGCCAAGGGAGTTCAAGCGTGTCGTGAGTCGAAGGCCTGCCCGGGCTTCGAAGAACGGCGTGGTCATGTCGCTCCCCTTAGCTGGGGCTCGGAGGTCGTTTCATCCTGTTGCTTCATCACTGGATGCGGCTTTGACGAGCTGGTGTCGGGTCGTGCCAAGAGATGGTGTTCTCGCCGGTGAGGCGGCGGGTCATGAGGTCGGTCATGGCGAGGTGGATCATGGCTTCGGAGCGGTGCGGGTGGGTTTCGCAGTCACGGGCCAGGCGGCGATGGAGTATGAGCCGGCCGTAGGTCCGCTCGACTGCCCAGCGTTTCGGGGCTGGGGTGAATCCGCGGGTGCCGGGGGCGCGTTGGAGGAATTCGGGGTCGATGCCGAGGGCGGCGGCATACTCGAAGAAGTGTTTGCGGTAGCTGCCGTCGACCTAGACTTTGCGCAGGCCGGGATGGCTGGCGGTGGTCTGGTCCAGAAGAGTTCGCCCGGCGGTGGTGTGGAGGCAGGATGTGCCGGGCGCGTCGCCGCAGAATCCGGGGAACTCCGTCCGACTGTCAACCGTGACGTGCCGGGGCGATCGCCAGGGAGAAGCCGGACAGCACCAGAAAGAAGACGACGGCGAGACGTCCGACCATCAGCATGCCCAGCCATGCAGGCGCCGAACTGTCGGGATAACCGGGGAAGGTGTTCAGCCAGCAGTGGAACAGAACCACATACAAAGCCGCCAAGCCGCGAAGGCCGTCCAGGCTCAGTACTTGCCGACGGACGTGTGGGCCACTTCCCCTTTCCTCCTGTCTCACCGGAGCGGCTTAAGTCAAGAGCACTGCTGTCCGGACGGCTCGAATCAACGGAAATCGTTCAACCCTTTCTCTGAGCACCGTGTATCCCGGCCGCCGTCGACGCCTCGGCGGTCACTGCACGATGCAACCCACGACGGACGCATGCCCGCCGACCCGTTTCCCCGGCAGGACGCCGAGTGGCACGGTGCCGCCCATAGTGACTGTTACGCAGCGCCGGGCCGGGCAGTTCAACAGGCAAGCCGACATGATCCTCATCTCACCCGGATAGCGGGCCTGTGTCCGCCAACCGCAGGACAATCCTCCGCGAGCAGCTCGCCGCCCGATACCTCGTACGCTGCGACCAATCCCTGACGCCCGGCGGACGGCTTCGTGGCGGTCGCAGGGCAGGAAGTTCAGGCCCCAACCCGGGCGCCCGGAGGGGGGCTTGGTGTACTGCGTCTGCTTGGGGGCAGGGGCGGCAGTGCTCGGCAGGGAAGAACATCTTGAACACCGGGGCGCCGTTGCGGTGGTGCTTCTGCTGCCGGCACTCGAAACTGCGGTGCCCTGCTGGGCAGACGGCGCTTTCGGTCGCCGAGTCGAGACGGAAGTCGGCATGGGAGGAGCCCTGGTCCTGCCTGGGCTGGCGACTGCTGTACTGCGGAGCCGGTCCCAGCAGTTCCATGCCCTGTTCGGCTACAGCCACGAACCGGGCGGCGGTGGTGCAGTCGGCATCCACGACATGCACGGCCGGCAGTAACTCCCTTCCCGTGGCCGCCTGGTGGGCCGGTTCGGTCATCTCGGTGTCGACCACCACGGCGTCGGTGGTGACACCGGAGCGATTGCATGCGGAGTGTCCGGTTCTCAGGCCACCGCAGAGCGAGGCCTACCAGAAGGCGCTGGTGGTCCTCGCCGACGGCGTCGAGCGCGACTTCCGCATCATCGAAGGCATCGACTGACCGACGGGCTCAGCCATCGCTGAGCATCCGTCACCTGATACGCACACGGTGCAGAACGACGACTCTCGCCGTTGTCTTGGGTCGTGAAGTGTTCGCGCAGTGCAGCGGCTTGGATGAAGTCAAGGCAAGTGAGGCAAGTAGTGAAGGCGCGGTCGGTCGGGCCTGGCGGGCGTCGTTGTCCAACACCGACGGTGCCGATGTTGGGGATCATCGATGGGCTACGCACCGGCGGTGCGGTCACCATCCACTGTCCGGTGCAGGACGGCACCGGCTGAGGCAGGCCGGTACGCTCCGGGACGCGTTCGGTCGGCCGTTGCGGCCAGGCCCGGCTATCGGCGGACGCCGTTCGCGGTTGCCGGTTCGTTTAGCGTCAAAGGGGGGGCCGATGTCCTGGCCGGATGTCACGGTGGTTGATGCGTGCGTGCGGCGCGACGGCCGGGGCGGTAGCCCCACGGCCGTCACCGACGACGACCCTGCGGCGACGGACGCGGACCGGCGGGCGGTCGCTGCTGCGGCCGGCACCTCGCACGCGGCGTTCCTCGGCCCGGGGCGGACGCCGGACGGTGGCTGGCCGGTCCGGTTCTTCACCGCCACCGCCGAACTGTCCGGCTGCGGCCACGGCACCGTTGCCGCGCAGGCCGTCCGCTTGACCCGCACCGCGCGGGGCGAGCTGAACGACCGCCAACACACCGGCGGGCGCACGTTCGACACCGCCGCGATCCGCCGCCCCGCAGGCATCGAGGTGTGGTTCGACCAAGGCCTCGTCGCGCTGCGTCACCCGGCACCGGACGAGCGCGCCGCGATCGTCGCCGCGCTCGGGCTCACCGCGGACGGTCCGCATCCGACCGACGCGCCACGGATCGCCGCGCCCGGCGCACCACGCATGCTGGTACCGGTCCACGACCGGTCGGTGCTGCTCCGAGTCCGCCCACACCTCGGCAGGCTGACGGCGGCGTGCCGGCGGTACGGGCTCCTCGGCTGTTTCGTGTACGTACCGCCGGTGGGCGACCGACCGGGTGCGGCGCGGATGTTCGCGCCGGCGATCGGTGTCGACGAGGACGTCGCCAACGCCAACAGCACCGGCTGCCTGGCCGCCCACCTGCTCGACACGACAGGGGCGCAGACGGTCGCGATCGAGGTGGAGCAGGGTGACACCCTCGGTCGACCGGCCAGCGTGCTCGCTTCGGCCCGACGCGGGCCGGCGGGCATCACGACCCGGGTCGGCGGGTTGGCGGTGGTCCGCGACGGACACTGAGGCGACGACTGGACCGTTCTCTTCTGCGATCCGCGCATGGGGCCGGGGCGCGCATCCCTTCGCGGCCGCTCTGTACGTTCTGCGGGTCTCACAGGTGCCGTCAAGCGGGATGAACGGCTGGGGTTGCCCCCGCGAGAACGCAACGCTTCATGCGGTCCCTGGGCGCGTCGGGGGCGGGCTCACTCCTGTACCGGCCCCGCCGCGAGGGCGTCCAGCTGCTCCTTCGACCACGAGAGCCTGCCGGCTCGCAGGTCTTCGACCACTGTGCGCACCCACTCCAGCTCCGCGGCCGTCACGGCCCGCAGGTACTCGGTCTCCAGGCGGGTGATGCGCGGCAGCCCCTGATCCGCCTCTGCGGCCAGGGCCGATTCCAGTCCGTCGAGCTTCTTTGCGAGGGCGCCGACCCGCTGCTCAAGTACGTCCCCCATGTCCTGCGAAGTGAGCAGCAGCAGGTTCGACAGGGCGGCCGGGAACTCCGGGAACTCCTGCTTGGGTTCGGCGAGCATCTCCTCCAGCCAGGCGCGGGCGGTCTCACGCCCCGCGTCGGTGACTTCGTACACGGTCCGCTCGGGGTACTGCTGATCGCGCCCCGTCTCGCGGACCGCGATCAGCCCCTCGCCATTGAGCCGCTCGATCGTGCGGTAGAGGCTCGCGCGCTGCCTGACGTTGACGACCTGCTCCTTGCCCCAGTCCTTGACCAGCCGCTGGATGCCGTACGGGTGCAGCGGTTTGTAGTGCAGCAGGGCCAGGACGGTCAGGGCGAGGGGGGAGCTGCGGGGAGCGGATGGGGTCATGGACTCGATTTTAGCCCCAGAACAACTAGTTGACGAGAGACTAGTCTCGGTGCGACTATCGAATCGTCAACGCGACACCGCCCCGAAAGGAACCACCGAGATGTCCCTCACCGAGCGCATCCACTCCGACCACGACCTCGTCAAGCACCTCGGCAACTGGACCGAGGCCGGCCACTTCGAGATCAAGGCCCGCAACGGCGCCGCCGTCCTCGACCTCCGTTCCCCCGACCTGCCTGACGACATCGAGATCCACCTCGACATGGACCGGGCCATGGTCAAGCTGCTCGTCGACGACGGCACCGCCATCGACCACTGGAACCTGAGGTGGACCGCCCGCGGCAAGATCAAGGACTCCCGGTCCGCATCCACCCGCGACGCGGCGGCCGGCCGCCGCGTCCGTCTGTCCGGCTCTGCGACGAACAGCGAGATCCGCATTCAGCGCGGTGGCATCGCGATCCTGTCCGCGATGTTCTCCCGTGCGTACGTCCAGGATGTGCGCAGCGCGTACAAGAGCGGCGGCGTACCGACGATCGACGACCCCGCGAGGGGGCACCAGTCATGACCCGCATCGGCAAAGTCCGCACCGCGCTCGTCATCGGCGGCGGTATCGCGGGCCCGGTCGCCGCGATGGCCCTTCGCCAGGCAGGTATCGAGGCCACCGTCCACGAGGCGTACGACTCCACGGCAGATGGGGCCGGAGGCGGCATGACCATCGCCCCGAACGGTCAGAACGCCCTCGACGCGATCGGCGCGGGCGAGATCGTCCGCGCCATCGGCACACCGGTCACCGCCATGGGGCTTCGGAGCTGGACGGGTAAGCACCTCGCCCAGTTCGCCCCGCCCTCCCGCCTCCCGTCCCAGCAGTTCGTCTGGCGCGCCGACCTCTACCGGGCGATCTACGACGAGGCGGAGCGCCGCTCCGTCCCCATCCATCACGGCAAGCGGCTGACCGGCACGACGGACACCGCCTCCGGCGTCACCGCGCACTTCGCGGACGGTACGCAGGCGAGCGCCGATGTCCTCATCGGCGCCGACGGCATCCGCTCCACGGTCCGCTCCCTGATCGACCCGGCTGCACCAGAGCCGAACTACGCCGGCCTGGTCTGCTTCGGAGCGCGGATGCACCAGTCAGAGATGCCCTCCACCGACGGCATCATGTACATGTGCTTCGGCAAGCGCGCGTTCTTCGGCTACCAGGTCTTCGACGACTCCTCGGCGGTGTGGTTCGCGAACCTGCCCCATCGCGTCCCGATGACAGTCGCCGAGGCCCAGGCGATCGGCGCGAAGGAGTGGATGCGCATCCTGCTGACCGCCTTCGCCGACGACCGCACCCCGGCCCTCGAGATGATCAGCCGTACCGACGTCGGCCAGCTCCTCATCACCGGCCCGATGGAGAACATGCCGAGAGTCGCGACCTGGACCCGCGGCCGCACGACCCTGATCGGCGACGCCGCCCATGCCGCCTCGTCCAGCTCCGGGCAGGGTGCCTCCATCGCCGTCGAAAGCGCCGTCGAACTGGCGCGCTGCCTCAGGGACCTGCCTTACAACCAGGCTTTCGCGGCGTACGAACAACTGCGCCGCCCTCGCGTCGAACGCATCATCAAGCTCGGCGCCCGCACGAACAGCAACAAGTCCGCGGGCCCGGTCGGCCGCGTACTGCGCGACCTCGTGATGCCGGCGGCAATGAAGCTGATCAAGCCGGAGAAGACGGCCTGGCAGTTCGACCACCACATCGACTGGGACGCGAAGGCAGCCCCGCTCACGTGAACTCCAGCCCGTCCTCGGCCATGACGCCGGAACGGGCTGGTGCACAGGCACCCCACGCATCGGCCCCTGCGCAGTGCACATCGGTGAAGCCCGCCGAGCGCAGCACCCTCCCCCGGCGCCAACAGCCATGCCATGATGATGAGTTATGACTGAGGGGGAGGATGTGGCCACCCGTGCGATCCGGGTCCGGCTTGACGGGACCGCGCATCAGAGCGACATCGGCGCTCTGAAGAAGTGGCTGGAGCGGGAGAAGCCGCTGGAGGACCTGATCAGAAACGGTGATCTGCGGATCCAGGAGAGCGCCGGGACCGATGAGCAGGGGACGGACGACCACGGCACGCCCATGGGCGCCGGCTTCGAGATCCTCATGCTGCTCTCCGGGGCAGCCGCGCAGACTGTGTTCGACACGGTGCTGAGGCAGGTGGGAAGAGGCGTCAAAGCCTGGTACGAGAACCGCCGTTCCGTGGAGAGTGGCGATCCGCCCGATTACGACGTCGACCCGGTGAACCTCGACGAGAGGTAGACCGGTGCTCCGCTTCGACCCGCGTGGAGGGGTGAACCGGGCACTACTGATCGGCGTGTCCGCGTACGACTTCACGCGGCCGAACGATCCGCACGGCGTCCCCGGCGACCTCGCCGCCGTGGCACACAACCTCCCTGTTCTGGAAGAGGCGTTGCTGCACAGCGGCGTGTTCCGCAAGGGAGAGATCGCCGTCTCCGGGTCGCCGTACCTGGACGCGTTCAGTGAATCGCTGCGCGCCGCCGCCGACGAGGCCGAGGGACTGCTCCTCTTCTACTTCGCGGGTCACGGAGCCGTGCCCAGCGCGGGCGACGAACTCTGGCTGCAGATGCGCAACGCGCGCGTCGTGCCGGGCAGCCGAGCCGTGTTCCCGGGCGCCGACCCCTTTTCCAGCGTGCTGACGGTGCTCGCCACGACCCGGGCCCGGCACGTGGTCGTCGTCCTCGATTGCTGCAATGCGGGCAACGCCGCCCAGGTGTGCGAGGCGGTCGCCGACCGGCGTCGCTTCTCCGTGCTGATGAGCGTGCAGGCCAACAATCGGATCGACGCGGGGGACGACACGACGCCCACCCCGTTTACTGCGCGGCTTGCGCGACTGCTCGACGAGGGTATCGACGGCCGGGACACCCGCCTGTCGTTCCAGGATCTCTCGCAGGCGCTCTCAGCGCACATGTGCACCCATCACCGGACCCTGCGCAACGAGCCGTGGGAGCCGCAGCGTTGGGGCGACACGGACTTCCTCCTCCCCAGCCCCTCCAGCCAGACACTGACCACACCCCCGGCAACGGTCCCGGAGACTCAGCCGCCCTCCGTGACACCGACGCGGAAGGCCTCGAAAAGGACAGCCGAGAGGGCCGCTGGGTCCGGCGGTGAGCGGGAACGGCGATCCGGTTCGCCGCAGCCGGGGCAGCCGGGGCAGCCGGTGGAGGCAACCCGAGGCACCGTTGGACTGCTGTGGTGGCACTACCTGTTCACCTGGCTTCGCTCCTGGACCCTGGCCGTGCCGACGGCCGCGGGCCGGGTGCTGCTGTGGCTGCGACGCAGGCCCCGCCGCGCGGCGGTCGCCGCGGCCGTCCTCACGGCCGCGGGCATCGGCAGTTACCTGGCTTTGGCCGGTGTTGGCCCCGGCCAGTCGTCCTGCGGCCCGCCCCTCGAACTGCGACTGCTCACCGATCCGGACATCGGATCCACCGTCCGCAAGGCCGCGGACGCCTATCTGACATCCACGGCGAACATGACACCCGGTGGCTGCCGGCGCAGCGGAATCACGGTGTACAGCGCGGGCTCGGCAGACGTCGCGGCGGGCTTCCACGACCAGTCCGACCCTTGGCAGCGCCCTGTCAGCGACGACCTCGACCCCCAACGCGACATCGGCCCGCAGCCGGACATCTGGATTCCGGCATCATCCGCGAGCGTAGCCAGGGCACAGCCGGTGGAGCCGCCTCGGAAGTATCTGACGCTGGAACCTGGCGGCCCGTTCGCCTACTCACCGATGGTGCTGTCCGTGCCGCAGAGCATCGCCGAGGTCTCGGTGGGGGACCGGACGGACAATCCGCTCACCACACTCAGGGAGCACCTCACCCGACGGCAGAAGGACGCCGACGTGCGGCGCACGGACCCCGAGTACACGGATTCCGCGCTGCTGGCGACAATGGGCCTGTACGGCACCGGCGCGGCCGGGGTGAGTGAAGGCGAAGCGAGCGTGGCGCAGTCGGGACCGCCCTCGCTCACGGGCTCCGATCTGCTGTGCACGCTGCCGGACGACAGCAGGACCGACGATCGAACCGCCGCACTCGTCCCGGAGTTCTTGATGGTCAGCGGTGTCGACTGCGACCGGACGACGCGCAGCCGGCGGATGGCCGAGTACCCCACGGACGTGCCTGCCCTGGATCCCACCTTCGTCCGCGTGCGCTGGCAGGACGCCGACCGCGACAGGTCGGCTCGCGACGAGGCCGTCGGGCGCTTCCGGGCCTGGCTCACTCACGGCGGCGGCACGGCCCAGAAGCCCGCCGGCGGCCTGGACGTCTTCGGTGAAGACGGCTTCCGCAGCATCTCGGGCGCTCACGACTTTCTCACCGCGCCCGGCACGGACGCCGGTACTCTCGCCCACCCCGCACGGCTGCCCGCCCCCGCCGACGCCGTCGCGATGGCCACAGCTCTGCGGCGCTACCGGAACGCCAACGGCCCGGGCCAGGTGCTGTTCCTGCTCGACAGCTCCGGTTCGATGGGTGGCCTCTGGGAGGGGCCGGGCGGCGCCCCCGGCATCCTCAAACAGTCGCTCGCGGGCCTCGGCGACCGGGACGAGTACGGCGTCTGGTCCGTGGCCGCACGCGGCGGCCGACCGTCGGACGTGGTGCTGCCCTTCGCCCGCCACCGACGGGCGGACGCCGAGAAGACGATCGACCACAGAACGGCGGTCCGTGACGCCGAGTCCGATCCGGACGCCGCGCTGAGGGCGGCCCTGGAGTTCATGGCCGGGCGGGGCAAGGACGACGAGCACCCCCAACTGATCCTGTACATCACCGACGACGAGGACAACAATCACCTCACCGGCCGAAGACTGGACGCTCTCCTCGACGCGATGGAGGAAAAGGGGATTCCTGTGGTCATGGCAGCCCTCGACAGCGGCGGTTGCGACCAGGGCAAGCCGGACGCGCGCATCTCCGAAGCGAGCGGCGGCCGCTGCCTGGACACCAAGGGCGACCTCGTCGCGGGCCTGCGCGACGAGGTGGCCCGCACCGGAACGGGGGACGAGTGATGGAATCGCGGACACCGGCCCTGCGGTGGGTGCTGGCCGCGCTACTCATGGCCTGCACCGCCTGCACCGGCGACAGCGCCCCCGCACGGTCCGCCACCACGGCCGTTCCTGACAGCTCCGGGGACATCGTCGTAGCCAGCGGGCGGGACGTCACGGGCAAGGGCGGCATCCGCCAGCAGCTCATCGACACGTGGAACGCCCGGCAGGACCGGCTGCACACGGGCCGCCACGCCCGTCTGGTGGAGCTCCCGGGCTCGGCGGACCAACAGCGCAGCCAGCTCCTCGGGGCGCTCCAGTCCGACAGCGCGCAGTACGACGTGATCAACCTCGACGTCACATGGGTGCCGGAGTTCGCCGACGCGGGGCTGATCCTCCCGCTGCCCGAGGGCATGGTGGGCCCGGACGTCATCCCGTCCGTGGCCGGTACCGCCCGGTGGAACGGAAAAGTCTACGCGGTGCCGTTCAACAGCGATGTCGGGCTGCTCTACTACCGCAGCGACTACCTGAAGAGGGCGGGCGTCCAGAACACCGATCTGAGCAAAGGCCTGGACTGGGCGAAGCTGAAAGAGCTGATCGACACTCTCGACGAGGAGAGGGGCAAGGACAGGCCGAAGGGCTTCGAGAAGGGCTGGACCGCGCAATTCGGCGCCTACGAGGGCCGCACGGTCAACGGTGTGGAAGCGTTCGCGTCCGCCCAGGACGCCGTCACCCTCACCGACGGCCACGGCCGCTACACCGCCTCGGTGCAGGATCTGGAGAACGGCCTCGCGGAACTGCGCAACCGTACCCAGGGCCCGTACCTCCTCAAGGACGCTCTCCGCTCCGACGAGGACGAGTCGCTCACCGACTTCGCGGACGGCCGGACGGCGTTCCTGCGTCACTGGCCGTACGCCTACCGCACGCTGCACCAGTCCCTGCGCAGCACGCAGGTGGGCGTGGCGCCGCTGCCCGGGAAGGCGGTGCTCGGCGGGCAGAACCTCGCGCTCACCCGGTCGTCAGGACAGATGGCCGGGGCACGTGACTTGATCGGGTTCCTGACCGGCGCGGAGAGCGAACGCTGTCTGCTCGACGCGGGGTTCGCCGCCACACGGAAGTCCGCCTACCAGAACAATGCCGTCACCTGCCGGTCCGAGAAGCTCAACGCAGCCGCGAGCGCCACCGCATCCCCCTTGTCATCGGGCGAGAGCACCGACCTGATGCCCCGCGACGACCACGGACGGCCTCGGTACGCCCGCGACATCCTTCTCCCGGCGCTCACCGAGGCCGTATCGCGCCCGCGCACCCCGCTCTACGGCGCGTTCACCCAGACCTTCACCACCGAGCTCGGCAAGCTCTTCACCGACGACCCACCGAGCGACAGCGAACTGGCGAAGGATCTGGACGAGTCACTGCGGCGTGTCCTGCCGGACGGCTGAGTCCTCGGCGATGTCAGCCTCAGGCTCACCACCCGCGAGACGGCTATCCGCGACGGTCTGAAACGACTTGCCGGCCACCTCGATGACCAGGTCCGCCAACGTGCGTACCGGGAAGCGCTGGCAGTCGGTTCCAGCCCAGCAGCAGCCGAGGTGATCGGGATGGCCGCGTTCCACCTGGTGGAGGGCGAGGTGAGGCGGCGGGACCCAAAAGACCGTCCGCCGGGAGCGTTGCGTCTGGTCACCCCCTATGACACCGAGGCCCGAGGCAGCGTCGAACGGGACACTCTGCGGGACGGATACAAGGTTCACCTGAGCGAGACCTGCGAGCCTGAGACGCCGAACCTGATCACGAAAGTGGCCACCACCGTCGCCACCGTCCACGACAGCGTGACGGTCCCCGAGATCCATGACGCGCTCGCCGAACATCCACATTGGACCGTAGAGGCGCGGGCGCGTCTCCCGTCGTCCCCTGCGCGGGGTCGTCAGTCGAAGAGAATGTGCCGCAGTATCCGGGTGAGGTGTCCGGTGAGCTGCTCGGACGGCATCGAGGCAAGTGGCTCGGTTCGCGCGATGTACCTGCTGAAGGTCACCCCGATCAGCTGTGACCCCAGGAGCGCGACGCGGGTGTCCAAGTCGTCGCCGGGCGCTGCTGATCCATCGGGCGAGAGCACGGACCGGTAGACGGCGGTGCTGCGCTCCTGCATCGCGGCCAGCAGGTGAGTGGCAGCCTGCTCGTCGGACGCGGCACTGCGCAGGAGGGCGACGAGCGGGTCGTTGACGGCGTCGGTCTCCATCCGCTGTACGAAGCCGCGGGCGATCCGTTCGGGCAGCGTCGCCGGATCCCCGGCGGCTACCTGTTCCAGGTCGCGGTTGCCCGGTACCGCTGCGAGGAAGAGCTGCTCCTTGGAGGAGAACTGACGCGTAATCAGGCCGTGGGTGACACCGGCCCGGCGTGCGATGTCACGGACGGTGGCGCGGGCGTAGCCGCGCTCCGCAAAGGCCTGGCGAGCCGCCTCCAGAATTGCCGCTCGGTGTCCCTCCGGGTCCCGCCGGTGCTTGCGCACTGTCTCCCCGGGCGGCTCCTGATCGTTCATGGCGTCTCCTTCACGTGATCACTGTACTGCTCGCCGTCGAAGCCTCGGCGGGCTCCTGTACGCTTAATATCCAAGTGGATATTACGAGCGGATGGAGTCTGTTGTGAGCATGAATCCGGAGCCCGCGGCGATCGCCGAGACCCGGCTGCTGCACAAGATGCACCGGGCAGCGACGTCTTTGCTGGTCGACGGCGCGCAGCGCGACACCGCCCCGTCGGCCGCACTGGCGGAGCTTCGGGACTTCCTGGTGGCGGCGCTGCGGCACCACCACGAGAGCGAAGACGACGTGCTCTGGCCACGGTTGATCGCGGCGGATTCCGCGGCCGGCGTCGGGCTGATCGCACTCGGCGCGGAACACGAGGCGCTGGAGGGGGCACTGGGCACGCTTGCCGCCGTTCCCGTGCAGGATGGCGAGGACCGGGCAGGCTTGGTCACGGCGGCAACGGGCGTGCGCGACCTGGTGCACAAGCATCTCGACCATGAGGAGCCGGTCCTGTTTCCGGCGCTGGCGGCGCACATGTCCGACGAGGCCTGGACCGAGTTCTCCCGCGAGGTGATCGCCTCGGCCCCACCCGTGGGCGCCCACCTCAACCTCGGCTTCTTCGAGCAGGTGGGCACCCCCGCCGAACTCGTGCTGATCACGGCGAACCTGCCGCACGAGGCTCTTCAGTTCGTCCCCGCCATGCGCGAGCAGGCCCGAGCCACCCTTAACAGCCTTCAGTCAACCGAGCCTGGAAGGACGGTCATCGCATGACCAGCACACTCATCGTCGGCGGCAGCGGCGGCCTGGGCCGCGTGATCGCCCAGCACTTCGCCGACCGCGGCGACGACGTCATCATCACCGGCAGGGACAAGGCACGGGCCGAGACCCTCGCCGCCCAGATCGGTGCCGGCACCCGAGGGCTGGCTCTTGACCTCGCCCAACCCGAAACGATCAGCGCCTCGTTGACCGAGGTGACCGACGTCGACAACCTCGTCATCACCGCGGTCGGACAGGCGGCCAACACCCTGGCGCAGTTCGACATCACTGATGCCATCGCGGCCGTGACCATGAAACTCGTCGGCTACGCCGAGACCGTCCGTGTACTGCGCGACCGGTTTCGCCCAGGCGCCTCCGTTGTTCTCTTCGGCGGGCTCGCCAAAGAACGCCCGTACCCCGGCTCGACTGTCGTCACCACCTTCAACGCCGGAATCACCGGCCTGACGAAGACCCTCGCGGTCGAGATCGCCCCGCACCGCGTCAACGCCCTGCATCCGGGCCTGATCGGCGACAGCCCCAAATGGCGCGACGTTCCCAACCCGCCGCACTCGGCCCAGACACCCATAGGGCGGCTGGTCACCATGGCCGAGATCGCCGACGCCACCGACTTCCTGCTCCGCAACACCGGCGTCAACGCCCACGACCTGTTCATCGACGGCGGCCTGCTGGCCACCTGACCCGTAACGCTGCGGTTCGCCGCCATGCAGGAGGCCGGTGGGGCCTCCGGGGGCGCCGCCGCCACAGCGGTGGAGGGCGGCGCCCTCGACGGGCGGGGAACCAGCCCGGAGCAGCGGTCGCCCGCAGAGGGTTCAGAAACCTCTGCACGAGGACCGGCTCGCCGGCCGGTGCACCGAAACCCTCTCGTCCCGGCCCCGGCCGACTGCTCGGCCCGAAGAACCGGGATCCGGCTATCCGTCATGGCGTGGGACGCGTCCTCGCCACAGGCGAGGCATGCAGCCGTCCCACCCACCACAAGGCTGGCACCAGACCCCGCACGATGGTCACGTCCGCTGGAGTGGTGTATCGACGGCCACTCGGTGATCTCGTATGTGAGGCTGTGCGGTGAGTTCGGTGGGCAGGACGGTCTCCTCGGTTTTTGACTCGATCGGGTGGAGGCGGGCCCTGGCGAGGAGTTCGCGGCCCGTGTAGCGGCGGGCCTTGGTCCATTCGTCGTTCTGTTCGGCCAGGACGGCGCCGACGAGCCGGATCAGGGCGGTGCGGTCGGGGATGATGCCGACGACGTCGGTGTGGCGGCGGATCTCCTTGTTCAGCCGTTCCTGCGGATTGTTCGATCAGATCTGCCGCCTGGATCTCACGCGGGAAGGCGGTAAAGGCCAGCAGGTCGTGCTGGGTGGTGTCTATGTGGGTTGCGGCTTTGGGGGATTTGGCCTCCGGTGTGTTCAACGCGTGCCGTTGGGTCTTGACGGTGTCGGTGTCGGGTTGTCCGTAGCGGCGTGGCCGCCCATGGCTGGGCGGACTTGGGGAGCTGGCTCATGGAGGTGCCCCAACGCCCGTTCAGGGCGTGGGGGAGCGTGCGGCATCGCTGCCATAATGCGCCTGGCAGGACCGCGCCGATCGCGTTCACCGGGCCGGTGTGGGCGTCGGAGACGACCAATTGGACACCGGACAGGCCGCGGGCAGTCAGTGAGCGCAGGAAGGCGAGCCGGCCGGCGGCGTCCTCGGCCGTGGCGACGTCGATGCCGAGGGTCTCGCGGTGTCCGTGCGCGTTGACGCCGACCGCGATCAGCGCGTGGACGTTGATGATCCGGCCGCCCTCGCGAACCTTCTGCGTGAGCGCGTCCACCCAGACGAACGCATACGGTCCGGCGTCCAAGGGCCGGTTGCGGAACGCGGCGACCTGGACGTCCACGTGCTTGGCCATCGCGCTGACCCGGATCAGGCGTTGCGATTCGGTGGTGGAGTTGTTCGCTGTGTTGCGGCGTCGTAGACCGGCGTGGCCGGGCCGGTAGCGATCAGGCCAGGGTTCTGGAGCACCGGGCCTTCTCGAACGGGGCGTGGGTTCTTCTTCCGGAGCGCGTTCCGCCTCGCACGAGGCGTGAGGAGCGCGAGGATCAGTATGAGTGTGCCGGCAGTCAAGGAGGTCGGGCTTCCGGTGATCCGGGCGTCGTTGGTCTGCGGGGCAGCGGAGAGGGGCATGGCGCCGAAGGTGGGCCGGCACGTGGCGACGACCCGGTTGTGGTGTCGTTCGAGGCTGCGGGCGAAGGTATGCGGGTGGGGCGGTTCGGCTGCGCGGACATCGATGGCCTGGCCGCTGACGGCGGCGTCGTTGCCCGACGGGGGCTCCAGGAACGAGGTGTGGGTGCGGGCTTGGTCGGTGAGCCGGGACATCTCCGGGGAGGCTGTGGTGAGCCGGTCCAGGAGGTTCCGCTGCTCGGCTTTGAGGCTTTCGGGCCTGCTCGGAAGCGCCCGGGCGAGGCGGCGGGGTCAGATGTGACTGCGCTCGGCGTTCGTTCCACTCGGTGGCGTGGCAGGACGGCGAAGTCTTTGGCGTCCTTCGCTCTGGAGGCGGTGTGCGGGGTGAGCCGGGCGTGTTTGCGGGCCCGGTCTCCACAGGAGGGTCGCCGGCATGGCCGCGGCCGGTCCGGATCTGCGTGATTACGCAGTCGGCCGGGTTCGCTCTGGTGTGGGGGGTCGTCGTGTGCGGCGGTCCGTGGGGTTTAGGTGGTGGTTCCGGTGGTGGTGGTGGTGAAGATGTGTTGGTTGTTTTGGGTTCCGGTGATTTCGATGGTGGTGGTGTTGTTGTGGGTTGTGTGGTGGGTGGTTTGGATGTGGCAGGGGGTGTCGAATTCGGCGTAGCGGGTGAAGGTGGTGGTGGCGCCGGTGGGGGTGAAGACGCTGCCGGTGTCGGCACCGCTGCTGCCGCTGGTGTCGGCACCGTTGTCGCTGTCGCTGTCGCTGTCGCTGTCGCTGTCGCTGTCGCTGTCGCTGTTGGTGGTGGTGGTGGTGGTGGTGGTGGTGGTGGTGGTGTGGGTGGTGGCGTGGGCGGCTTGGCGGGCGGCTTCGAGGAGGACCATGCCGGGGATGTGGTCGCCGCTGTGGTCGAAGAGGGTGGGGTGG
>NZ_JBEXGX010000040.1:0-69430 GCF_040607495.1 Streptomyces sp. NPDC005281
GCCGTGGGGGCGGGGGCGGGCGCCCCGGGGGGCCCGCGCCCCGCGCCCCCCCCCCCCCGGGGGGGGGGGCCCCCCGGCGGCCCCCCCCCCCCCTCGGGCGTGTGGTGGCGCGGGTGTCAGCCCTTGAGCTCGGCCGCCACCAGCTCCGCGATCTGGACCGCGTTCAGCGCGGCGCCCTTGCGGAGGTTGTCACTGGAGACGAACAGCGCGAGCCCGTGCTCGACGGTCTCGTCCGGCCGGATGCGCCCGACGTACGAGGCGTCCTTGCCGGCGGCCTGGAGGGGCGTCGGGATGTCGGAGAGGACGACACCCGGGGCGCCCGCGAGCAGCTCGGTGGCGCGCTCGGCGGAGAGCGGGCGGGCGAAGCGGGCGTTCACCTGGAGGGAGTGGCCGGAGAAGACCGGGACACGGACACAGGTGCCGGAGACCTTGAGGGCGGGGATCTCCAGGATCCTGCGGGACTCGTTGCGCAGCTTCTGCTCCTCGTCGGTCTCGTTCAGACCGTCCTCGACGACGGAACCCGCGAGGGGGAGCACGTTGAAGGCGATGGGGCGCTTGTAGACCTGCGGCTCGGGGAAGTCGACCGCCTCGCCGTCGTGGGTCAGCCTGTCGGCTTCGCCGACGACCTTCAGGGCTTGGCCGTGCAGCTCCGCCACACCGGCGACGCCGGAGCCGGACACCGCCTGGTAGGTGGCGACGATCAGCGCTTCCAGGCCCGCCTCCTCGTGCAGCGGCTTCAGGACCGGCATCGCGGCCATCGTCGTGCAGTTCGGGTTGGCGATGATGCCCTTGGGGCGGTCCGCGATGGCGTGCGGGTTCACCTCGGACACGACGAGGGGTACCTCGGGGTCCTTGCGCCAGGCGGAGGAGTTGTCGATCACGACCGCGCCCTGCGAGGCGACCTTCTCGGCCAGCGCCTTGGAGGTGGCACCGCCCGCCGAGAACAGCACGATGTCCAGGCCCGAGTAGTCCGCCGTGGAAGCGTCCTCCACCGTGACCCCGTCGACGACCGTCCCGGCCGAACGGGCCGAGGCGAACAGACGCAGTTCCTCGACCGGGAACTCCCGCTCGACGAGGATCTTGCGCATGGCTGTGCCGACCATACCGGTGGCTCCGACGATTCCGACCCTCACGGCAGACTCCCTTAGCGTGCGTTTTACGTGGTCCAGCGCTTCCAGCGCTTCCATCATGCGTCTGACCCGGGTCCGCGTGTCCAATCCTTTCGCCGCGCCGCCCGAAGCGTGGGACGCCGGGACACGCGCCGAGGTGCCCGATCCTGCGGCGGCCGGGCGCCCGGGTACGAAGAAATCGCCCGGCGACGCGGGGCGACCGCAAGCCGTACGGTGTGGGCGCGGTCACGGCACAGGGCCGGGTGTGACGTACGACTCGGACCCGGCCGAACGTTTTGGGCCGCACCGGCGTCGTAGAGGGGACGCGGGGAGGGGAGGGATGGCTGTGCTGCGCAGAAAGCCACGTCGGGCACCGGGGGCGGACGACCCCCTTGATATGACGCAGGAGCGCCGGGTGCGGGCCGTGCTCGCGCTCGGCGGCGTACCGCAGGCGGACCTGCCGGACGGGGTACAGCAGGTCCGGCTGCGGTTGCTGGAGCGGGCCGCCAAGGGGGACGAGGCGCCGCGCGACGTGTCCGCCTGGGTCGCGGTCGTCGCCTCGAACCTGGCGATGGACTGGCATCGGGCCCGCGCCCGCCAGGAGCGGCTGGGCGAGCGGCTCGCCTCGCTGCGCCCGCTGGAGCGGCCCTCCGACGAGGAGTCCAGCGTGCTCTCGCTGGCCGTCGCCCAGGGCCTGGACGAGCTGCCCGACGCCCAGCGCCAGGTCCTCGTCCTGCGGTTCTACGCCGACCTGCCGGTGCGGGACATCGCCGAAGAACTCGGCGTACCCGAGGGCACGGTCAAGAGCAGGCTGCACACGGCGGTCCGCGCTATGCGGGCCCGCCTGCACGAGGACGAGGTGGTGTGACGTGGCCGAGTACGAAGGTGTGGACGCGCTGCTGGCCGCGATCACGGACGCCGAACTGCCCGAGGGCGCCCGCGACGACGTCGTGTTCATGGCCGAGCACCGGTCGGCCGTCGCGGACGTGGACGTGCTCCGGGAGCAGCTGGTCGTCATCGGGAACGCGCTGGCGGACTCCGGGAGGCCGGCCGAGTCCGCCCGTGCGTCCCAGAAGTCCCAGAAGTCCCAGAAGTCCCAGAAGCCCAAGGGGGCCAAGCGGTCCCGTGCGTCAAGGAGGTCCGGGGACGGGCGGCCCGAGGGCTCGCCGAAGAAACGCTCCCGGCACCGGGGCGCCCTCGCCGCCGGGGTCGGCGCCCTCGCGGCGGCCGCCGTGGCCTCGATGGTCGTCGGTCTTGGCTGGATGGTCGCGCACGACGGGACCGGCGCGGCGAAGGAGTCGTCGAGCGACGCCAAGGCGGACAGCGGCAGCGGCAGCGAGAGCTCGCTCAGCGCGCCCGGTTACATCGCCTGCTCCCGGCTCCTCGTGGAGGGCACGGTCACCGCGGTGGCCGCGGTCCCCGGCACCGCGCAGGACCGGATCACCCTCGACGTCTACCACTACTACAAGCCGGCCACGGGCGGGAAGAAGGTCACCTTCCTGATGAGCAGGGACGTCGACCCGCGGCTGCGCCGGGGCGACGAGGTCCTGGTCGGCATCCAGCGGCACGCGTCGACCCCCGACATCTGGAGCGTCGGGGAGGAGCAGATCGCCCGCGACCGGTCCTGGATCGTCAAGGCGCTCCCCGAGTCCCGGGACACCCGGTGCGCCCAGTGACACCCGGCACGGGCCTGGCCGCCCGCGAAGGGGCGCCGGGCGGGCGGGCGTGACGTGAAAAGGGCGCCGACCGGGAGGGCGTGACGCGAAGGGGCGCCGGCCGGGCGTGACGCCAGGGGTGTCGGCCGGGCGGGCTTGACCGGGCGGGCTTGTAGCGAAAGGGCGCCCGCCGGGCGTGACGTGAAAAAGGGCGGGCGTCCGTTGCCGGACGCCCGCCCCGTGTCCCGTGCCGCTCGCGCGGCAGGGGGTCACACCGCTACGGAGTGACCTTCTCGATCTTCACGCTGCCGATGCCCGCGACCGTGCCGCGCGCGTTCACCAGCTGGACCTGACCGAAGAACTCGCGTCCCTCGGGTGCCGCCGCGGCGGCGGTGACCGAGCCGGACACCGTGGCCGACGCGCCGGTGGCGAGCTTCACCGGGGTGGAGTCGTCGACCGTGACCGTGCCGAGGGCGCTGGAGAAGAACACGTCCTGGTAGTCGTACGCCGTCGAGCCGGACGGGACCGAGTAGCCCGCCACCTCGATGGTGTACGTCCCGGCGGCGGGGGAGGCGATGGAGACGGCCTCCTCCGAGTCACCGTCCGCGGACTGCCCGACGACGGTCCCGGCGGCGTTGTACACCGTCAGGTCGAGGTCGGCGGCGTTGTCCGACACGTTCCCGATCGCCACGTCGAGCGAGGCCGCGCCCGCGGGCACCTCGACCGTGGTGGTCTGGGTCGCGCCCTCGGTGATGGTCGGCCGCGCGTTCTTGGAGGAACCGAGCGGGCCGCCCTTCAGCTTGCCGTCGAGCGCGGCGAAGTTGTTCGTCACCTTCCAGGAGGCGGTGGCCGGGGTGCCGACCTTGGCCTCGGGGACGGTCACGACGGCCGGGTCGAAGGCCGCGCCGAGCACGGCGACATCCAGCTTGTACGGGTTGTCGAGCAGCGGCGAGGTGCGGCGCGCCTCGACCTCGATCTCCCAGACGCCGGACTGCGGGTCCGCGTACGAACGCACGTCGGGCTTGCAGCCGTTGCCGTCGAGGTAGTTGTTGTAGCAGTACGGGGTGCTGGTGTTGTCGACCGGGACGCCGTACGGGTGGATCGCGATGAACCGGGTCTGGCTCTTGTCCTTGAGCCCGCCGATCGCGACCTCCAGGGACTTGGCGCCCTCGGGAACCGTGACGAAGTACGAGGTGGTGCTGTTGCGCTGCACCGAACTCGACGCGGCATAGGTGTACTTGAGGGGAGTCGAGACCACGACGGTCGACAGGATCTGCTTGTCGACCCCTTCGGTCCGCGGGTCGTCGACCTCGAGGATCGCGCTCTTGAGGCCTGCCGTCTTCGGTGCGGCCTGGACCTTGACGGTCACCGGCTGGTTCAGCGGCAGACTGACCTCGTCCTTGCCGAGGATCCGGAAGGTGCCGCCGGCGTTGTTCTCGAAGGACAGCTCGTGCCGGACCGGCTTGTCCGCGCCCGACGTACGCGTGACGGTGATGTCGTACGTCTTGCGCTGGCCGGCCTTGAGGCCGCCCTCACGGTCGTACAGGCCGGTGCCGAAGCCCGGCGTCTTCAGCGCGTAGTCGATCGCGGTGTCGACCGGAGCCTTGACGGTGTAGTCCTGGGCGGTGGCGCCGTCCTTGATGGCGTCCCAGGCGTCACCGATGTTGATGAGGCCCGCACCCTCCTCGTACGCCTGAACGCCCTTGATGTGGTCGGCGGTCGACGTCAGCGCGGTGCGCAGACCGGCCGGGGTGAGGCTGATGCCCTTCTGCTTCGCCGCGCTCAGCAGCAGCGCCGAGGCGCCCGCGGCCTGCGGGGAGGCCATCGAGGTGCCCTGGAGCATCGAGTAGCCGGCCGGCAGGGGGTAGCCCGCCTCGGCGACCGGGGAGCCCGGCATCCAGGTCTGGGTGGAGTTGATGGAGGCGCCGGGCGCGCTCAGTGTCGGCGTGAAGCCGCCGTCCTCACGCGGGCCGCGCGAGGAGAAGGGCAGCATCGCGTACTTCTTCTCCACCTGCGAGCCGTAGTTGGAGGCCCAGGTCTCCTTGGAGATGGTCGCGCCGACCGAGATGACCTTGTCGGCCAGGCCCGGGTCACCGATGGTGTTCGCGCCGGGTCCGGAGTTGCCCGCGGAGATCACCAGCTGGACGCCGTAGGTGTCGATGAGACGCGTGTAGAGCTCGGCGCGCGCGTTGTTGCCGTCGTTGAGCGCGGGCAGACCGCCGATGGACATGTTGACGATGTCCACACCGCGGTTGGCCACGAGGTCGATCATGCCCTCGGTGAGCGCCACGTTGGTGCAGCCGCCGGTCCAGGTGCAGGCGCGCGAGGAGACGATCTTCGCTCCGGGTGCGGCACCGTTCATCTTGCCGCCGAACAGGCCGTTCGCGGCGGTGATGCCGGCGACGTGGGTGCCGTGCTCGGCCTCGATGACACCGATGTTGACGAAGTCGGCCTTCTTGCCGATCCAGGACCCGCCGTACGGGTCCATCGGCACGTCCTTGCGGATCTCGACGACGAACGGCTGCCGCTCGACGACGTCCGTCGCCGGGTTGTCGGTGCCGAAGTAGCCGATCTGGTAGCCGTCCTTGTACGGCTTCATCGGCGTGTCGTCGGTGAAGTCGTTGTTGTTGTTCAGGTCGACGGTGACCGTGCCAGCCGCCGGGTCGTAGAGCACGCCCCACGCGTCGGTGGTGTCACCGTCGCGGTTCGCGTCGCCCTTGGCGTCGCCGCCCGCCGTCGCCGACTCCCGGAACGTGCTGATCTCGTACGAACCCGCGGGCGCCGTCCACGTCTTGCCGCCGTAGGTGAAGGCGGGCCCGGCCACCGGGGTGATCATCGGGCGCCAGGTCGCGTCGCTGTCGAGGATCGGGTCGGTCGAGGTGACCCAGTCGACGATCTTGCGCTCGCCGGTGGTGGTCTTCTGGAGCGCGGGGTGGCCCAGGTCGACACCGGAGTCCAGGATGCCGATGGTGACGCCCCGGCCGTCCGCCTTCGGGTGGTCCTTGACGAAGTCGACCGCACCCGTCTCGAAGGACGGGCTGTACGGGTTCTCGGCGGGGGTGTTCTTGCCGGGACCGGAGTAAGTGGCGGCCGTGGAGGCGTTGTTGCCGTGCTTGGCCGTGTCGGCGCTCGGGGTCGGGTCGTCCAGCGCGATCTCCTGGCGCAGGTCGATCCCGTGCACCGAGGGAAGCTTCGCGGCGGCGGCGATGGCCGAGTCCGCCCTGCTCGTCGGGACGGTGGCGCGGACGTAGCCGAGCTTGTCGTAACTGCGGCCCACCGAGCCGCCCTTGACGGCGTTCAGCTCCTTGGCGACCTGCTCGGTCTGGCCGGGAGCCGTCGCGATCATCATCGTGACGTTCTTGTCGCCCTTGGCCTTGGCCTCGGCGAGGAGGTCGGCGTCGGTCGAACCGAGTTTGGCGGCGGCGGACTTGGTGCCCGGGTCGGCCGTGGGCGCGCCCGTGTCCGCGGAGAAGGCCATGGGTATCGGCCCGGCCGCGGAGAGCGCGGCCACCAGGCCCGCTGCCAGTGCCAGACGGGCCACGCGTCTCGCGCCCGATATGGGTGCGCGCTGAGGGTCGGAGGTCATCTGCATCCCTTGTAGGTAAAGGAACGAGCGTGGAACGGCCGGTTCCGACGGACGTTTGTGGACCGGTCGCATCAGTCCGGTATGTGAACCCGGATGACCGCTCAGCTTTACCCAGGGGGCAGTTGTTTGGGGAGAGTTGACCGAGGCGGGATAGAGCCATGGCGTACTTCCGCCATGCGTCATGCCGATGATCGCGCGCTATGAGGGGATATTCCGGACGGCCCGCTGTCTCTCTTTGTCGATTCAGCTCTCTTTTGTGCGCGCGTAGTGGCGGGACGCCTTCGCGCGGTTACCGCAGGCCGCCATCGAGCACCAGCGGCGGGTGCCGTTCCGTGAGGTGTCGAAGAAGTGCAGGACGCACGCCTCGTGGGCGCAGCGCCGGATGCGGTCCGGGGCGGCCCGGAGCAGTTCCAGGTAGTCGCGCGCGGCGAGCCAGGCCGGCCCCCAGGAGGGGTCGTCGAACTCCGGTGTCCCGCCCGGTCCCTGGTCGGTCAGTGTCAGCCGGACGCGTCCGTGGGCGAGGACGGCGTCGACGCGGGCGGCTGCCTGTGCCGGGAACCGGGGGTCTTGTCCGCCGGGCTGTCCGTGGGGTGCGTCGACGGCCGCGCGCAGGGCGTCGCGGGCTTCGAGCGTGTGCCGCAGGACGCTGTCGTCGGCCGGGAAGGCGAGCCCGTTGCCCGCCAGCCACACCGCGAGGCCCTCGGTGTCGGTCAGCAGGTCCCGCACCGCGCCCTCGTGGACCCAGCGGGTGTTGAGCAGGTCGAGCGAGACCGGCTCGCCGGTGAGGGGCCGGGGGTCGGGGCCGGTGGACATGGGGTCTCCCTTCGCTGCTAACCGCTCAAGAGTAGGTCACTGGTTGACGCTCTCGGAACTAACCCTTAATGTTGATTACAAGGGTTAGCCTCTCGGTGGGGCGGCCAACGGCAGACAGGGATCGTCATGACGCTGCGTACCGGCCACGTCGGCCTGAACGTCACGGACCTCGACCGCTCGCTCGCCTTCTACCGAGACATCCTGGGATTCGGGGTGCTCGGCGAGGGCAAGGAGGGCGACGACGGGGAACGGCGGTACGCGTTCCTCGGGTCCCTGTCCGGGGACGGCCGTCCGGTGCTCACGCTCTGGCAGCAGGCGCGTGGGGCGTACGACGGCGGCCTGGCGGGCCTGCACCACCTCGCCTTCGAAGCCGACTCCGTCGAACGGGTCAGGGAGTACGAGAGGGCCCTGCGGGCCTACGGCGTGACGTTCGCCCACGAGGGCGTGGTCGCCCACCGCGAGGGCTCGGCCTCGGGCGGCATCTTCTTCCACGACCCGGACGGCACCCGCCTGGAGATCTTCGCGGCGAGCGGCGCCGAGGAGGCGCCGGCACCGAACGCGTCCGCGCCGACCTGCGGTTTCTTCTAGTACCGGGAGCAGTCATGACGTATCACTCGGGCTCACGGGCGATCCAGGACCGCGTCGGCGTCCGGGACCTCGCCGATCATGTGGGCCGGGCCGTCGGCCAGGGCATCCGCCCGGTGGCCGCGGCCTTCCTCGAACTCCAGTCCATGCTGATCGCCGCCGCGGCGGCCCCGGAGGGCGGCACGGAATCGAGCCGTCTCGCGGGCTCGGGGGGTGGCAGCAGGCCGGACCGGGGCGTGGGTCCCGGGGGTGGCCGGGTCTGGGCCTCGTTGCTCACCGGGAAGCCGGGATTCGTGCGAGCCACCGGGGTCCGTCAGATCTCCGTCGTGGGCGGACTCCCGGCCGGTGATCCGCTCACAGCGGCCCTCGCCACCCCGGGCACCGCCGTCGGCACCATCGCCCTCGACCCGCGCACCCGCCGCCGTATGCGCCTCAACGGCCGGATCAGGCCGACCCCGCGCGGCTTCGCGGTCGAGGCCGACCAGGTCTTCGCCAACTGCCCCAAGTACCTCCAGAAGAGGCAGACCTACGAGACGGTGGCCGGCCGCACGGCGGGCGCCCAACGGCACGGCACGGAACTCACGCCCTCCCAGCGGGAGTTCGTCGAGGCCGCCGACACCTTCTTCATCGCCACCGTCCACCCGCACGGCGCCGACGCGAGCCACCGAGGCGGCAACCCCGGCTTCGTGCACGTCGATTCGCCCGGCGAACTGAGCTGGCTCGACTACCCCGGCAACGCGATGTTCCTGAGCCTCGGCAACCTCACGGCCGACCCGCGCGCCGGGCTGCTCTTCCTGGACTGGACCACGGGATCGGTGCTCCAGCTGACCGGCACGGCCCGCACCGAGTTCACCCCCGACGGCGAACGCACCGTCCGCTTCACCCTCGCCGAGGCCGTCGAGACACCCGCCGCCAGCCCGCTGCGCTGGTCCGCGCCCGCGTACTCGTCGGCGAATCCGTGAACGGACGGGCATCGCCCCGGATCCACCTCCCCTACCCCGCAAGATGAACACGGAGTGACCGGCCACCGGCCGTTCGGACAGGACTCCATGGACGCCCAGGGCCACCGAGATCGACGTACGGTGATCGGTGTCGCCCGTTGCCGTCCAGTTAACGCGCAGGTCATTCCCGCTGCCAACGATCCAGTACGAGCGGGGAGTTCGCGAGTCGAACGCCCCGCGGCCACTGCCGACGCGTTCGCACTCGGGGAGACCGCGCCATGCCGCGCATACGCTCTGTCGCCACCGTACCCGCCCTCAACCGCCGCACCCTGCTGGCCGCCACCGGAGCGGTGTCCCTCACCGCGGGGCTCGGCCTGGCCCTGCGCCCGCAGTCCACGGCGCACGCGACGACGGCCGCCCAGGCGCCCGTCGCCGACTCCGTCGCCCACGCCCGGAGCGGGACGGCCGCGGCCGGCCGGAACGCACCGGCCGCCCTCGCCCCGTACACCCGCGGCACGACCCTCAGCAGCGTGGCCGCCCCGCGCTCCGGCTCCACCGGGTACCGCAGGCTCGGTGACGGCACCGGCTGGAAGCGGGTCGTGCGCGACGAACTGGCCGCCGCCAAGACGGGCCGGGCCGACCGGCGCACCGCTCTCGCCGCGTTCGTGCAGCTCACCGACCTGCACCTGATCGACGCCCAGCACCCGCTGCGCCTGGAGTATCTGCGTACCCAGAACAAGAGCGCCTGGCGCCCGCAGGAGACGCTGACCGTCGCGGGCGCGGTCTCGCTGATCGAGCGGGTCAACGCCCTGCGCGGAGCCCCCGTCACCGGTACTCCGCTGCACTTCGTCATGACCACCGGCGACAACACCGACAACAACTCCAAGACGGAACTGGACTGGTTCCTGAAGGTCATGAGCGGCGGGCGCATCACCCCGAACAGCGGTGACCCGCGGCACTACGAGGGCGTCCAGGCCAGCGGCCTGAAGACCTACTGGCAGCCCGACGCCGCCCTGCGCGACGCCGACAAGCAGCTCGGCTTCCCGCGCCTCCAGGGCTTCCTGGAGGCGGCGATCCGCGAACTGCGCAGCCCGGGCCTGAGCCTGCCCTGGTACTCGACCGTCGGCAACCACGACGCGCTCCCGCTCGGCTGCTACGGATCGCGCGGCGACTCCTACCTCACCGAGTTCGCCGTCGGCGGCAAGAAGCTGATGTCCCTGGGTTCCGCGGAGTGCACCGCGCTCGCCAAGACCATCAAGGACGGCAGCAGCCCGAAGGGTGCCGCGTTCCACGACCTGCTCAAGGCGCACACCCGCCAGATGCGCTCGGTCACGCCCGACGAGAACCGCGCCCCGTTCACCCCCGCCGAGTACATCAAGGCCCACCTCGACCCGGCGCACAGCGGGCCGGGCCCGATCGGCCACGGCTACTCCTCCGCGAACCTCTCGGCGGGCACCCAGTACTACACGTTCCGTATCGCGGAGGACGTCATCGGCGTCAGCCTCGACACCACCGACCCCGGCGGCCACTACGAGGGCTCCATCGGCACGGCGCAGCTGCGCTGGCTGGAGACGACACTGCGCGAGAACAAGGACTCGTACGTCGTCGTCTTCAGCCACCACACCAGCAAGACGATGCGCAACACCCACGCCGACCCCGCGCACCCGGCCGAGAAGCGGCACGGCGGGGACGAGGTCGTGGCCCTTCTCGCCAGCTACGCCAACACGCTGGCCTGGGTGAACGGCCACACCCACAAGAACGAGATCATCCCGCACTCCGCCTCCGGCAACCGCTCCTTCTGGGAGATCTGCACCGCTTCCCACGTGGACTTCCCCCAGCTCGCCCGCGTCATCGAACTGGTGGACAACAAGGACGGCACGCTGTCGCTGTTCACGACCCTCATCGAGTCCTCGGCCCCGCACGCCACGGACTTCTCCGACCTCACCCAGACAGGCCTCGCGGCCCTGTACCGCGAGCTCTCCTTCAACGCCCCCGGCGCCCGCACCGACCTGTCGGGCACCTCACGCGACCGCAACACCGAGCTGATCCTCAAGAAGGGCTGAAAGAGGATCAACCCGCGCCGTCCGGGCAACCCGCGGACGTGCCCTCGTGTCCGTCCCCTCGACCGAGTCCGGCAGCGAGACGGGGACGACATGAGGGTACGTACGGCACTGGTGGGGGCGACCGCGGTGGCGGTCGCGGTGACGCTGGCGGGACCCGCCGCGGCGGCGCCCGCGCGAGGCGGCCACACACCGGCACGGCAGGCCATGAAGGCAGCCGTGCACGACGGTGTGCCGGGGGTGACGGCGACGGCCGAGGACCGGCACGGCACCTGGTCGGCGACGACGGGCGTGGGAGACCTGCGGACCGGCGCACCGCGCTCGACCGCCGACCGCTACCGCGTGGGCAGCATCACGAAGACGTTCATCTCCACCGTCCTGCTCCAGCTGGAGGCGGAGGGACGGCTGTCACTGGACGACACCGTGGACACCTGGCTGCCCGGGCTGGTGCGGGGCAACGGCAACGACGGCACCAGGATCACCGTCCGTCAGCTCCTCAACCACACCAGCGGGATCTTCAACTACACGGCCGACGAGGACTTCATCGGCACCCACTTCCTCAAGGAAGGATTCCTCCGGCACCGCTACGACACGGTGACTCCCCGGCAGATCGTCGCCGTCGCCATGTCCCACCGGCCGGACTTCGCACCGGGCACGTCCTGGAACTACTCGAACACGAACTACGTCGTGGCCGGCATGGTGATCGAGAAGGTCACCGGCCACTCCTACGCCTCGCAGATCCGCGAACGGATCATCAAGCCCCTCCATCTGCACGCCACTTCGCTGCCCGGTACCGGGATGAAGGTCCCCGGGCCGCACAGCAGGGCGTACTCCAAGCTGGCCGAGACGACGACGGGACCGACCTACGACGTCACCGCCCTGAACCCCTCCATGGCCTCCTCGGCGGGAGAGATGATCTCCGACAGCGCCGACCTGAACCGCTTCTACACCGCACTCCTGCGGGGCAGGCTCCTGCCGCGTGAGCAGCTCGGGGAGATGAGGTCGACGGTCGGCATCGACGGCGTCCCGGACGTGCGCTACGGCCTCGGCCTGCTGGAGCAGAAGCTGAGCTGCGGCATCCGGGTCTGGGGCCATGACGGCGGCATCCACGGCTCGTCCTCCGTGGCCGTCACCACCGCGGACGGCCGCCATTCCCTCGCCTTCAACTTCAACGGCGACTGGACGGGCAACGCCGAGGCGGTGGTCGAGGCGGAGTTCTGCGGCCCGCGCCCGGCAGCGCCTAGCCGCAGCTAGGAGGCCTGGCCGGCGGCTCTCGCGGCGAAGCTCACCTTCGCGGTCTCGACGGTGTCCCCGCGCCAGCCGGGCGCGCTCTGCCACTTCCAGTACAGGTTGGTGTGGGCGACGACCTCGGCCGGGGTGGGGGCGCCGTACGCGGTGAGGTCCTCCGTGGTGTGGGCGTCGCCGACCAGCGTGACGTCGTACCCGCGGACGAAGGCGCCGTGGAGGGTGGAGCGGACGCACATGTCCGTCTGGGCGCCGGTGACCAGGACATGGCCGACGGCACGCTCGGCGAGCACGTCCTCCAGATCGGTGGCCTCGAAGGAGTCCGCGTACTTCTTGTGGACGACGGGCTCCGCGTCCTGGCGGACCAGCTCCGGCACGTACTGCCAGGACTCGCTGCCGTACTTCATCCGGTCGTCCGAGTGCTGCACCCAGATCACCGGCACCGCCTCGGCACGGGCCCTGGCGACGAGCGCCACGATGTTCGCGATCACACCCGCCAGACCGTGGCTGCCGTCCACCGCTCCGTGCTGCATGTCGATCACCAGCAGCGCTGTGTTCGGACGGTCGGGCAGGGTCGTCATCACACTCTCCTCTCACTTGTCGGGCTCGTCGTGGCGGGCGGGCCCGGCTAGGTCCGGTCGGGTCCGGCCGTGGAACTCCCGCCCGCCCCACAGTAGATCGCGGCACTGACAACACCGCCGGACCGCGGGAGGGTGCCCACGAGAACAGGCTCGTGGGCACCCTCCCGCGGTCCGGCGGTGTTGTCAGTGCCGCGATCTACTGTGGGGCGGGCGCCCACGAGAACAGGCTCGTGGGCACCCTCCCGCGGTCCGGCGGTGTTGTCCGTCACGACCGGGGCAGTACCACGACATACGCGGCCGGGTCGCGGTCGGTCGCCGCCATGAGCGCGGTCCGCACGACCGTGGCCTGCTGCTCCATCGAGTCCCTGAGTTTCCGCGGCGTGATGTGGACGACGGTGATGCCCAGCCGCTCCAGGTGCTCGCGCCTGCGGGCCCGCTCGGTGCCCTGGGCGTCCGCGCCCTGGAGCGGGGCCCGGGTGTCCAGCTCGACCGCCACCGCCTGCTCGGGCCAGTACGCGTCCGCGCCCCCGAGACGCGGGCCGCCGGGCAGCCGCAGGTCGACGTTCCAGACCGGATCGGGCAGCCCGTGCTCGAAGACCATCCGGTACAGACGGTTCTCCGCGATCGTCCTGCCCTCCGCCACCAGCGAGTCCACGGCGTCCACCACGTGCGGCCGGTCGAGCAGCCGGGCCGCCGTCAGCTCCTCCACGACCGAGCGCGGTTCGCAGTAGCCGCGGCGCACCGCCTCCGTCAGCAGCCCGCGTACGGCCTCCGGGTCGGTCAGCTCCGCGACCGCGTCGGCCAGCGCGCGGGGGACGGCGGCGACCGGGACCCCGGCCACGAACACGGGCGCCGGCAGCACGGTCGTGCGCACGATGCGGACGCAGCCGGTCGAGCGCAGCCGGCGCAGCCGGGGGATCAGTACGTCGATCGTGTCGAGAGAGAGCAGCGGCGGGGCGCAGGAGAGGCCGTGCAGGGCCAGCGCCGCAAGCCCGGTGATCAGCGCGTCCGCGCAGGGGCGGGGGTCGCGGGGCTCCTCGGACCCCGGCTGGGCGGGGACGCGGGGCGCGGTGCGGGCCGAGGAGGGACGGGCCGTGTAGAGCAGCGCCGCGTGCAGCCGCTCCTCGGGGGTCGGCGGGCCGGGACGCAGAAGGAACACGCCGGGAAGGATCCGCTGCCAGGGCCCGCCGGGCCGGCACCGCTCGTTGGCGTCCGCGGTGGTCACGCCGTGGCCGCGCAACTGGGCGGTGGTCAGGAACCGGTGCCGTACGGGGGACGAGTGGCGGAGGGTGCGGGGGGAGAGCGGGGCGCTGTGGTTCATGGTCCGGGGGTTCCCGCCGGGGAGCCTCCTTCTAACCGCTGTTACCCGTCCGTCGGCGAATCGGGACAACCCCGCCCGGAAGCACGCACGTTCGACCGCGGAAAGCCGCTGGTCCGGGCGGTGATTAATACGGGTTACGGCTCTGAATACGTGCATTTCGTAACCAGTGCGCGCATCGGATGAATCGACCAGCGCAGCGTCGGATCAGTCGATGAACGCATCCGTCGGATCAATCGATCGGTGCGCTCATCGGACCAAATGATCCACGCGCGCACCGGACCGGGTCACCGGCGGGTCCACCAGCTCCAGTTCACCGGCGCGTCCACCGGATCGGGCTCACCGACCGGGACCTTCGCCTCGCGCATCGGATCAGTTCACCGGTGGGCCCACCGGCCCAGTCACCGACGGATCCACCGACCGGACTCGCGGCCAGGTCCGCCGGTTCGCCCTGCGGACCGGTGCGCCGGGGATGCCGTCGGACCGGTGCACCGCAGAGGGCACCGGACGCCCGTGGCGCCGGTGCCCTCTCCGTCCAGGGTTCCGTAGGGCCGGCTGATCAGCCCGCGGCGGCGATGTCGCGGGCCTGCCCCCGCAGCGCCCGCGCCAGATCGTCGCGCGACTCCAGCACCAGCCGACGCAGCGCGGGCGGCGCGTCCTCGTGGGCCGTGAGCCAGGCGTCCGTCGCCGCCAGCGTCTCCGGGGAGTCCTGGAGCGAGGGGAAGAGCCCCCTGACCACGTCCATGCCGATCTGGATGGAACGCTCCGCCCAGACCCGGTCGATCGCGGCGAAGTACTTGGCGGTGTACGGCGCGAGCAGATCCCGTCGGGACGGCTGGCCGAAGCCGGAGATGGTCGCCTCGACGAGGGCGTTGGACAGCGCGTCGGACTCCACTACGGCAGCCCAGGCCTGGGCCTTGACCGCCGCGGAGGGACGGGAGGCCAGGCAGCGTACCTGGTGCCGCTTGCCGGAGGCCGTGTCGTCGCGCGCGAGTTCGGCGGCGAGGACGGACTCGTCGGCGGCGCCCCGCGCGGCCAGCGGTTCCAGGAACGCCCAGCGCAGCTCCTGGTCGACCTCGAGACCGTCGATCTTCGCCGTCCCGTCCAGCAGACCCTGGAGCAGCTGGAGATCGGCCTCGCCCGAAGCGACGACGGCGAAGAAGCGGGCCCAGGCGAGCTGGTGCTCACCGCCCGGCTCGGCGAGCCGCAGTTCCTTCAGCGCGCCTTCGGCGAGCAGCGCCCCGCCCTCTTCGCGCCAGTCGGGCGCCGCGTAGTTGACGAGCGCGGAGTTCGCCCAGGCGTGCAGCATCTGGAGGACGCCGATGTCGGACTCGCGGCCCGCGAAGCGCAGCACCAGGCCGATGAAGTCCCGGGCGGGCACGATCGCGTCGCGCGTGAGATTCCACAGCGCGGACCAGCACAGCGCCCGGGCGAGCGGGTCGGTGATCTCGCCGAGCGCGTCGCGCAGCGTGGCCAGCGAGCCCTCGTCGAAGCGGATCTTGCAGTACGTGAGGTCGTCGTCGTTGACGAGGACGAGTGCGGGTGCCTCGGCACCGGCCAGCTCGGCCACGATCGTGCGGGGCCCGTCGACGTCCGCCTCGGCGCGCGCGTACCGGACGAGCGGGCCGGTGCCGCCCTCGCGCCGGTACAGGCCCACGGCCGCGCGGTGCGGGCGCAGTTCGGGGTGGGACTCGGGGGCCTCCTGGAGCACCGCGAGCTCGGCGACGCGGCCCTCCGCGTCCAGGATCACCTGCGGGGTGAGGGAGTTGACGCCCGCGGTCTGGAGCCAGGACCTGGACCAGGCTGTCATGTCCCGTCCGCTCGTCTCCTCGAGCGCCGACAGCAGATCGCCGAGGCGGGTGTTTCCGTACGCGTTCCGCTTGAAGTAACGGCGGGCGCCCTCCAGGAAGGCGTCCTGCCCGGCGTACGCCACCAGCTGCTTCAGGACGGAGGCGCCCTTGGCGTAGGTGATGCCGTCGAAGTTCAGCTTGGCGTCCTGGAGGTCACGGATGTCCGCCGTGATCGGGTGGGTGGACGGAAGCTGGTCCGCACGGTAGGCCCAGGCCTTGCGGCGGTTGGCGAACGTGATCCAGGCGTCGGTGAAGCGGGTCGCGCCGACGTTCGCGAACGTGCCCATGAAGTCGGCGAACGACTCCTTCAGCCACAGGTCGTCCCACCAGACCATGGTGACGAGGTCGCCGAACCACATGTGGGCCATCTCGTGCAGGATGACGTTCGCCCGCGCCTCGTACGACGTCTGCGTCACCTTGCCGCGGAAGATGTACTCCTCGCGGAACGTGACGAGACCCGGGTTCTCCATCGCGCCGAGGTTGTACTCGGGCACGAACGCCTGGTCGTACTTCCCGAACGGGTACGGGTAGTCGAAGTGGTCGTGGAAGAAGTCCAGCCCCTGCTTGGTCACCAGGAACACGTCGTCGGCGTCGAAGTGGGGGGCCAGGCCCTTGCGGCACATCGCGCCGAGGGGGATCTCCAGCTTCGTACCGTCGTCGAAGGTGCGGGAGTAGGAGTCCGTCACATAGTGGTACGGGCCTGCCACGACCGCCGTGATGTACGTCGAGATCGGCTTCGTCCCGGCGAACTTCCACACGCCGTCCACGAGTTCGCCGGCACCGTTGCTCCACACGGTCCAGCCCTCGGGGGCCCGCGCCTCGAAACGGAACGGCGCCTTGAGGTCCGGCTGCTCGAAGTTCGCGAAGACGCGCCGGGCGTCGGCGGGCTCGTACTGCGTGTACAGATAGACCTCGCCGTCCTCGGGGTCGACGAAGCGGTGCATCCCCTCGCCGGTGCGCGAGTAGGCGCACTGCGCGTCCAGGACCAGCTCGTTCTCGGCGGCGAGGTCCTCCAGGCGGATCCGGGAGCCGTCGAAGACCTCACCCGGGTCGAGATCCCTGCCGTTGAGGGAGACGGCCGTCACACTCGGCGCGATCAGGTCCGCGAAGCTCGCCGCGCCGGGCTCGGCGCAGCGGAAGCGGAGCGTGGTGACCGAGCGGAAGGTGCGGGGCTCACCGGCAGGGCCGCCGGGCTCCGTCTCCCCGACGGCCGAGCGCAGGTCGAGAAAGACGTCGTAGCTGTCGACGGACAGCAGTGCCGCCCGTTCCTGGGCCTCGTCGCGGGACAGATTCTCACCGGGCACGGCTGCACTCCCTCATGGCGTCATAGACATGTGCGAACAGGACCGATCCTGCCATGTGCCCCTGACGGCGGGCGCCGCGACAGCGGAGACACAGGGGAATCCCTCGGACCCGCCGGAATCGCACGAACACACGGGAATGGTGCGGCCGAGTGCCGGTGTTCCCCCACGAAAGACCGCGTTCCGAGGAGAGCCATGCCCGAGCAGACCGCTCAGACCAGTTCCGGCAAGACCCCCGTCGACTTCTGGTTCGACCCGCTGTGCCCCTGGGCCTGGATGACCTCGCGCTGGGTGCTGGAAGTGGAGAAGGCCCGCGACATCGAGGTCCGCTGGCACATCATGAGCCTCGCCGTACTGAACGAGCCCAAGCTCGACGAGCTGTCCGACCACTACCGCGAGATGCTCGCGACCACGGCGTGGCAGTCCGTCCGGGTGGTCACCGCCGCCTGGCAGAAGCACGGCGACGACGTCCTCGGCCCGCTGTACACCGCGCTCGGCACCCGCTTCCACAACGACGGGGCGGGCCCGACCAAGGAGGCGATAGCCGGCGCCCTCGAAGAGGTGGGGCTGCCCGCCGACCTGATCGACTACGCCGACCAGGAGGACTTCGAGTTCGACGCCGAGCTGCGCGCCTCGCACAAGGAGGGCATCGACAAGGTCGGCGAGGAGGTCGGCACCCCGGTCATCGCCGTCCCCGGCTCCGACGGCCGTCAGCTCGCCTTCTTCGGCCCGGTCGTCACCCCGACCCCCAAGGGCGAGGACGCCGCCAAGCTCTGGGACGGCACGCTCATGGTCGCCTCGGTGCCGGGCTTCTACGAGATCAAGCGCACGCGTACGGCGGGACCGGACTTCAGCAACCTGTAGACCGGGCGCCGGTCACGATGTCCCGGGCTCGGGGAAGTTGTCGCCGTCGCGCCAGTTGCTCCAGCGCTGGAAGCGGCGACAGCCGGGACGGGTGCAGCGATGGTAGGCGGCCGGATCGTCCACCCGCTTGATCCGTCGCACCTCCGTCTGCTCGTCCCTGGTGAGCCTGCGGAACGGCTGAAGCGGTCCTCCGCAGTTCGGACAGCGCACATCCACGACGACACCTCCGTACGAGAACCGTCCCGGCGGCGGCGGACGGTGGGCGAGGACGGAAACATCCGGGTGCCGAACGCCGGTCCCGCGAGCGTATGCGCTCGCGGGACCGGCGACGGGCGGAACGGCCGACCGTGTCCCGGGACTTCTCGCGCGGCGCCCACGGGCCCGGCCCGACCTGGATACTGCGGCCTCATGAGTACTACGAGCCGCAGTACGACCCTTCTCCTGGCCCGGCACGGGCAGACCGTCCGGCACACGGAGAAGCGCTACGCCGGAGTGAGCGACGTCCACCTCACCGAGGAGGGCGTCGCCCAGGCGGAGGCCCTCGGACGCTGGGCCGCCGCGCACCCCGTCGACGCGGTCTGGACCTCGACCATGTCCCGCGCCGTCGCCACCGCCGAACCCGCCTGCCGCGCCCTCGGACTGGTGGCCCGCCGGGAACCCGCCCTGCGCGAATGCGACTTCGGAGTGCTGGAGGGCCGCACGCTCGCCGAGTTCGAGCTGGAGAACCCGGCCCGGGCCAAGGCGTACCGCGCCGATCCGGTGTCCTACCCGTTCCCCGAGGCGGAGGATCCGCGCACGGCGGCGGCCCGGGGAACAGGCGCCCTGCGCCGCGTCGCCGAGGCCCACCCGGGCGAACGCGTGCTGGTCGTCGCCCACAACACCCTGCTGCACCTGGTGCTGTGCGCCGCCCTGTCCATCCCGCTGGGCGAGTACCGCCGCGTCCTGCCCGGCCTTCGCAACGGGGCGGTCACCGAACTCCGGGTGGAGGACGGGGCGGCCGCCCTGGTCTCGCTCAACGTGCCGTGCGGACCGTGACGGGACGGCCCCCGCGAGGGTCGTCCTCGCGGGGGCCGTCCCGGTCCTGGTCACCCGAGAGGCGTCAGACGGCCACCGACGTGTAGTGCGAGGCGTCGCCCGTGATCGAGTGGCTCTCCTTGCCCTCGATGCCCACCGGTACGTCGCCGGCGACCGTCACCCGGTGCAGACGGCGCGCCTGGCCGTCGTAGTTGTCGATCGCGTAGTGCTGGGTGATCCGGTTGTCGAACAGGACCAGCTGGTTCGGGGACCAGCGCCAGCGCAGGACGTTCTCGGGCCGGGTGACGTACGCCTGGAACAGATCGAGGATCTTGCGGGACTCGCCCACCGACAGTCCGATGATCCGCTGCGCGAACCCGCCGATGAACAGGCCGCGTTCACCGGTCAGCGGGTGGACCCGGACGACCGGGTGCGCGGTGCGGAACTTGATGGAGGTGAACTGGGCGCGCTGGGCGGCCTGTTCCTCGTCGATGTTCTCGTCCGGCACCGCGTAGTCGTAGTCGTTGGTGTGCTCGGCCCACAGGGTGTCGGCGAACGCGCGGAGCGGTTCGGGCAGATCGCGGTAGGCGGCAGCCGAGTTGGCGATGAGCGTCTCACCGCCGTACGACGGGACGGTGATGCTGCGCAGGGTGCTGGCCTGCGGCGGGTTGAGGACGAAGGTCACGTCGGTGTGCCAGTGGTTGGCGCGGCCCCGCTCGCTGTCGACGGGCAGCACGTTCCGGGCGCCGTCCACGGCGGGCACGGTGGGGTGCGCGGTGGTGAGGTCGCCGAAGTGGCGGGCGAAGGCCTGCTGGCCCTCGTCGTCCAGGTCCACGTCGTCGAAGACCAGCGCCTTGTGCTCGTTGAGAGCGGTACGCAGGGCGGCGGCGGTGATGTCGTCCAGGGGCTTGGAGATGTCGACGCCCAGGACACGGGCACCGATGTGAGCGGTGACCTTCTGGATCTCGATGTCTGTCATGGGGTACGGGTCCTCTCGGTGCGGTCGGTGCGGTCGGTGCGGTCGGTGCGGTCGGTGGCATCGGCGCGGTGGATGCGGTGGGTTCGGCGGTCGTACGGCGGTACGGCGGCGTCGGGACGGAGCCGGCGCGGGGCCGGTCAGGGGTGCCTCTCCTCCTGGAGCGGGGACACGTCGTGCCGGACGGCCCCGCCCGCTGTCGGCTCCGGTTCCGCGGCCGGTCCCGTCACGTCCTCGGTCACCCCGAGGGCGTTCAGCAGGCGTTCGCGGTATTCGCCGAGCAGCGGATCGCGGTACGAGCGGGGGTGCGGGCGGTCGATGGACAGGTCGAGGCCGATGCGGCCGTGGTCGAGCACGAGCACCCGGTCGGCCAGCACGATCGCCTCGTCCACGTCGTGCGTGACGAGCAGCACCGACGGCCGGTGGCGTTCCCACAGTTCGCGCAGGAGCACATGCATCCGGATCCGGGTGAGCGCGTCCAGCGCCCCGAACGGCTCGTCGGCAAGCAGCAGTTCGGGTTCCCGTACGAGTGATCGGGCCAGCGCGGCGCGCTGTGCCTCGCCGCCGGACAGTTCGTTGGGCCAGGCCCGTTCGCGCCCCGCGAGTCCGACCTCGGCGAGAGCGGAGCGGCCCTTCTCCGCGGCCTCCCGGCCGTCCGCGCCCAGCAGGACGTTGTCGAGGACCCGGCGCCACGGCAGCAGCCGGGAGTCCTGGAAGACGACGGACACCCGTTCCGGGGCCGTGAGGTGTCCGCTCCCGGCGACGCCGTGGTCGAGGCCGGCGATGGCGCGGAGCAGGGTGCTCTTGCCGGAGCCGCTGTGTCCCAGCAGGGCGGTGAACTGGCCCGACGGGAGGTCGAGGTCGATTCCGTCGAGGACCGTGCGGCCCTCGAACGAGCGGGTGAGCCCGCGTAGTTGGACCGTGTGGGAGAGGGTCAGCTGCTGAGTGTGCGTCGCCACGACAGCACCTTCCGTTCGACGAGACGAACCGCGCTGTCGGAGACGAGCCCGAAGATGCCGTAGATCAGCAGGCCGACGAGGATGATGTCGGTCCGGCCGTAGTTCTGGGCCTGGAACATCATGTAGCCGAGGCCGCTGGTGGCGTTGATCTGCTCCAGGACGACCAGGGAGAGCCAGGAGCCGGTCACCCCGAGCCGCAGTCCGACGAAGAAGCCGGGCAGCGCGCCGGGGATCACGATCTCGCGGACGAAGCTGAGCCTCGACAGCCCCTGGACCTCGGCGAGTTCGACATAGCGGTGGTCGATGCCGGACAGGGCGGAGTGCAGGTTCAGATAGATCGGGATGTAGACGACGATGGCGATGATCGCGATCTTGAAGGTCTCGCCGATGCCGAGCCAGAGGATGAACAGCGGGATCAGGCCGAGGGTCGGGATCGCCCGGTTGAGCTGCACGGTCCCGTCGATCAGTGCCTCACCGACCCGGCTGAGCCCGGACGCGAGGGCGAGGACGACACCGGCGGCCAGGCCGAACGCGAACCCGTATCCCGCGCGCTCCAGGGAGGTCAGCACATCGGTCGGCAAGGTGCCGTCGGTCCACAGATGACCGGTGGTCCTCAGTACCGTCCAGGGCGCGGGGATCGCGCCGGGATCCAGCTGTCCGGCGGCGGACGCTACCGCCCACAGGGCGAGGAACAGCGCCGGGCCGATGAGCCGGGAGGCGGGCAGCCGCTTTCCGGGCGCGAGACCGCGGCGCCGGGCACGGGGAGTCCGGCGGAACAGACGCGTGCCGGTGCCGCTCGCGTCGGCCGTCCCCGCCGCGGACGGCTCGGCCGAGGCGGGGGAAAGGGCAGGGGAAGGGGCCGGCTCGGTCCTGGTCGTCATGACGGTCACCTCCGGTATTCCGCGGGAACGGCCTTGGCGGCGATGGCCTCGAAGCGCCGGTCGAAGAGCGAGTCGACCTTGAACTCCTTCACGAAGCCGCCCTCCGCCAGCAGATCGGCGGTCTCCTGCTCCCACTTGACGGCCTCGTCCCAACTCGGCGGGAACAGTGGCTTGTTGGCGAGAGAGGTGATCGACCTCGCCTGGTCGAGGGTCAGGTTCTGTGTCTTGACGTAGAACTCCTCGTTCCAGGCGTCGGGGTGCTCGTACGCCCACACCTGGCCCTTGGCCCAGCGCGGGATGTACGCGGCGACCGCGGCCGCCTTCGCACGGTCGGCCAGTACCGAGGACGGCGCCCAGAGCAGGTTGAGCAGGTCCACCACTCCGGTGGCGATGGTGTGGGCGCCCTTGGACCCGTACTGCTTGAGGTAGGCCGGTGCCTGGCTGTTGGCGAGCGGGGCGACGTCCACCTGGCCCGCCTGGAGCGCGGTGAGGAACTGGTTGCTGGTCAGCGGTACGAGGTTCACGTCGTCGTAGGTGAGGCCTGCCTGCTTCAGGGCGCGCAGCAGGACCACGCCCTGTGCCTGGCCCTGGGAGAAGGCCAGCTTCTTTCCCTTGAAACCCCGCACGTCCCGGATGTCGCTGCCGGGCTTGGTGGCGAACAGGTAGTTGGGCTTGCGGGTGATGTCGATCGCGACGATCTTCGCGTCGAAGCCCTGGAAATGCGCCTGGATCGGCGGGATGCCGGCGTTGTTGGCGACGTCCAGGGACTTGGAGCGGAAGGCGTTGATGACATCGGGACCGGCGCCGATGTTCACCCAGTCGGACACGGTGAACGGCAGCGCGGCCAGCCCCGCCAGCTTGAACTGGAGTTCCTGGACGCCTTGGTACGAGGCGATCGAGAGCTTGGTGCCCTGCGGAACCTTGCCGGACAGGGGCGCCGACAGGTCCTCCCGCGACCGGGTGCCGGCCGCACTGGCGCCGGCGCAGCCGCTCAGCCCGGCCGCGGCCGCGGCACCGAGAAGGGAGGACAGGAACACACGCCGGTCGACACCGGAGGCGGGCAGGGCCGAGGAGGAGCGTGGTGACCGTACGGACAGTGGTGGCATGGAAGGACTCCGGGGATTCCAAGTGGCGGGAGAGCGCGCGGGGTTCCGGGCAGGGCGAAGCCGGAAGGGAGGCGGGGCGCGCCGAAGGGACACACGCCGGGGCGTGCTTGACGGGGGGCGGGGTGGCCGGGGCGGGCCGGCCGAACGGTCCGTGAGCCCGCGTCGGCCGGCCCGATCCCGCTCATGACGGATCGGCGCTTCAGCGGATCAACGTCTCAAGAGACCGGAGACAAGCTGCCGATGAACAGGCGTCGGTGACGACACGTCAATGACGAGGTACCAGTGACGACGTACCAGTGAAGGTGTGTCGATGGCGACGTGCCGGTGATGGCGTGTCGGTGGCGACGTACCCGTGACGGTTTGCCGGTGACGGCTCGTCGGCGACGGCGGGTCAGCGGAAGGGGGTCAGCAACAACGTGTGCGTGCGACCCGCATCAGGTCGACCACACGGCACTTGGTGAGCGGAACCTGCACCCGCGCGCTGCTCATGCACATGATGCTCCTGTCCGGGAACGACCCCTGTCAACATTCCGACTTTCTGAATTAATTGGCCCCTGGTGGGGAGCCCGGAGAGCCCAGCGGATCGCGGTACAGGACGTCGAGCACGACCGACCCGCCCGCCACGGCCAGCACAGAATCGGGGAAACTGGTCGGGACGACCGCGGACGCCCGCTCCGGTCCGGCCGCCTCGCGCAGCGCGCCGAGGCAGTCCTCCCGGTGTATGGCACCGATCTCGGTCACGACGACCGTCTCCGGGTTGAGCACGTCGAGCAGCAGCCCCACCGCCCGCCCGACCATCCGGGACCGCTCCATGAGCAGTTCCACCGCCAGAGGGTCGCCCGCGGCCGCGGCGGAGACGACGTGCATCGGATTCGAGCCGTCCGTGACACCGCGCTCCCGGGCCCGCCGGCACAGCGTCCGTTCGCTCAGTTCGGCCTGGAGGCACCCCGTCCGGCCGCAGTCGCACGGCTCCGACCCACCCGTCAGGGGCAGATGGGCGATCGCGCCGGCCTGCGAGCGAGGCCCGTAGTGCACCTGGTCGTGGGTGGCGAAGGCGGCGTCCACCACGTTGCCGACGAAGAGGTGCAGCACGCTCCGGCTGCCCCGGGCCCGTCCGAACAGCCGCTCCCCGTTGACCAGCGCCCTTGCGTGGCCGTCGACATGGACCGGCAGCCCGGCACGCGCGCCGACGACCTCCCGGACGGCCACGTCGTGCCAGCCCAGCAGCGGATGCTCCACGATCGTGCCGGAGTCCGGGTCAACCCAGCCGCCGGACGCCACACCGATGCCGAGGGCGGTACGGCCGGGAAGACCGGCGAGGAGAGCGGTGATCGCGTCGGCGGCGTTCGCGAGAACGAGGCCGGGCTCGGTGCGGTCGTGCCGCAGCCGCTTCTCGGTGAGGACCCGCCCGCGCAGGTCCAGCAGCGCCACGGTCGTGTAAGGCACGGCCACATGCACCCCGCCGACCACGAAACGGGAGTGGTCCAGGTCGACCGGGAGATGCGGCCGCCCGACCCCGCCCGAGCGGCGGGGCGCGGCGGCCTCCCGTATCAGGCCCCGTTCGGTGAACCGGGCGCAGTAGTCGGTCACCGACGCCGGGGAGAGCCCGGTCAGCCGGGAGATGGTGCTGCGCGCGACCGGCCCGTGTTCCAGCACGGACCGAAGGATCACGCTGGCGCTCGCCCGGCGCCGGTCGAGGACGGGGGAGGGAGGGGACAGGAAAGGGGGTGCCACCGTACTGGCCATGGAGTTCATCCTCGGGAGCTGGTCCGGCCGAGCGCCGTCACATGCGCCACGTCGCAACGGCTACGACGCGCGCCTGGTGTGGTCCGCTGTGGTCTCGTCCCGGCGAGCCGGATTCGCTCCGTCCCGCCTCAGGACGGGCGACGACAGGTGGCGGTGCCCTGGCGTCGCAGGTCGACATAGCGACGCGACGCGAAGTTCAGGGCCTGGGGAACCATGGGGGAAGGGTAGGGGTTGGTCCAGGGGACCTGCCAGACACGCCCAAGGACCGGACACCCGAGCCACGTTCCCGCCTCACGCGACCCAGGCAACGGCCGGCCCTCGCCTCTCTTCGCGGTCGCCGGGCGCGACGTTGCGGGCGGCCGGAGCCTCTTCGCCGTCGGCGGGCGCGCCTTCGCGGTCGGCCTGTGCCTCCTCGCGGTCGGCGCGCGTCTCTGTCCGCCGGTCCGTGCCTCCTCCGTGACCGCCCCGCGTCGCTTCACGGCCGCCCCTGCGCCTCCTCCGCGGCCACCCAACGCCTCTTCGCCCCGCGCCCCCTCACCGCCGTCCCACGCCCGCCCGTCGCAGGCCATGGCCGGACCGCTCGCGCACGGAGGGCTCGGCGGAGCCTTTGGTGAGTCTCCACAGTCCAGGACTCGAACCCTCGCGTAGCGGAAACGACTTCACCTCAGTGACCAGCGTCACCTTCGGGCAGGTGTACGGGGCACTCTTTGTAAGGAGCCCACCAAACCCCGGATCCACGCTTTGTCGATCGCTGACGGTGATCACCCGTATGCCCCTGGGATAGCGTCGCCGTGTTCCGACCTGTCCTCCCCCGAGCTCTCCATGAGCCAAGGGGGTAACCCCGTTCGCCGGAGTCCTCATGAGCACCGCTGTCGCCACGCCCTCCCGCCCCGGCGAGGTCCTCGCCGACCTTCTTCCGGCCTCCCGCGTCCGTGACGCCGCCCTCGTGCTCGGCGGTGCCGCACTCACCGGTCTCGCCGCCCAGATCTCGCTGCCCGTCCCGGGTTCCCCGGTGCCGGTGACCGGCCAGACCTTCGCGGCGCTGCTCGTCGGCACGGCGCTCGGCGCCCGCCGCGGCTTCCTGTCGCTCGCGGTGTACGCCCTCGTGGGCATGGCCGGTGTCCCGTGGTTCGCGCAGGGCGGCTCCGGCGCCTCGGCACCCTCCTTCGGCTACATCCTCGGCATGCTGCTCGCGTCCACCGTCGTGGGCGCCCTGGCGCGCCGCGGCGCCGACCGCTCCGTGCTGCGCATGGCGGGCACGATGCTGCTCGGCGAGGCGATCATCTACGCGATCGGCGTCCCCTACCTGGCCCTGGCCACCGGCATGTCGGCGAGCGCCGCCCTCGCGGCGGGCCTCACCCCGTTCCTGATCGGCGACGCCCTCAAGGCGGCTCTGGCCATGGGTATCCTGCCCACCGCGTGGAAGCTCGTCGACAAGAAGTGACCCCGTAGTTCCGTACGCGTCCTTGCGCGGAGGCTCGCCGGGTCGGTTTCCGACCTCACCCGGCGGGCCTTCGCGCGTTTCCCGGCCGGTGCCGGGCCGGCGGTCAGTGTTCCCGCCGTGGCCTGCGGCCGGCCCACCACAGCCCCGCCGCCCCGGCCGACATCAGTGCCGCGCCCGCCATGCCGAGCGGCAGGACCTCGGTTCCGGCCCCGGTCCTGGGCAGTTCGTCACCGCCCGGCGCCACCGGCTTGTTGTCGGTGCCGAGCAGCAGCGGGGTCGCCGGGGCGTTCGGCGACGGATTCGTCGTGCCGAACGGAACCGGGCCCTGCTGCCAGTACGTCTTCTTCCCGTCGCCGGTCTGGACCGGAAGACAGATCTTTCCGGTCCTGCTCAAATCGAACGTGGCCTGGACGTCGTACGTTTTCGATCCACCCGCCGGGAGATTTCCCGTGGAACAGATGAAACCGCTGTTCGATCCCTTCGGGAGATCCTTTTCCGCCATGGCGGTGCAGCCTTTGACGTTCTTGACCTTCAGGCCGTCGAATCCGACCACCAGCAGCCGGATATCGCCGCTCTCCTTGGTTCCCCCGTTCTTCACCGTGGCGGTGATCGCCGTTTTCTGAGTGCTGTTGTCGACCGAGATCCGCTCCGGCAGGAGTGTGGTCACCCTCACGCCCGCCGGGGCCTTGTCCAGCACCTTTCCGCCCTTGCCGCTCCCCGGTCCCTGGTCGTCCGCGGCGGCGGAGTGGGAAAGGATCATCACGGTCGAGAAGCAGGCCGTGAGCAGGGATCCCGTAATAGTCGCCGTTCGACGAGAACTCATGTTCGCCCCCCTTGGCTGCGCCTGAATTCGCAGTACTTGAAGAGGTACCACAAGATTTCTCCGCACTATGCTGGTAAGAACCTAAGTGTGACTATTGTGTTTCCGTTGTGACGCGCGATTGTGGCTGCTGGTGAGGGGGTGCAGAGATTGTCGGCGAACGCACGGAGCGGTGTACCGGGATTATTGGTGACCGGACGTTATCGGCTGGTCGAGAGTATTGGTCAGGGGGGAATGGGGCGGGTGTGGCGGGCCGCCGACGAAATGCTCGACCGGCAGGTCGCGGTCAAGGAAATGCGGATGGACGGACCCGATCCCGAGGACACCCGGACACGCCGGGAACGGACCCTGCGCGAGGCGAGGGCGACGGCCCGGATCGACCATCCGGGCGTGGTCCGCGTCTACGACGTCGTGGACGCGGGCGAACGTCTGTGGATCGTCATGGAGCTGGTCGCCGGCCGATCGCTCGAGCGGATCGTGGCCGAGGGCGGACCGCTGGAGGAGCGTGAGGCGGCCCGCGTCGGCCTCGAACTGGTCGGGGCACTGCGCCAGGTGCACGCCCAGGGAGTGCTGCACCGTGACATCAAGCCGGGCAACGTCCTGGTCGAGGGCGCCGGGCGGAACCGTGTCGTCCTCACCGACTTCGGCATCGCCGCGCTCCAGGACGCCGAGGCGCTCACCATGGCCGGGCTGATCGTCGGTTCTCCCGACTACATGGCGCCCGAGCGGATCTCCGGCCGCCCGCAGGGCCCGCCCTCCGACGTGTGGTCCCTCGGTGCCACGCTCTGCGCGGCCCTCGGCGGACGCTCCCCGTTCTCCCGCTCCACCACCCTCGCGACTTTGCACGCCGTTCTCCACGAGGAGCCCGAACTCCCCTCCGGGGCGGGGGAGCTGAGGGGGATCCTGTCCGCCGTCCTGAAGAAGGACCCGGCCGCGCGGCCCGCTCTGGAGGAACTGGAGGCGGCTTTCGCGGAACTCGTCCCCCCGCCGAGGACGAGCCCGCCGGGCCCCGCCGGACCACGGGCAGGCGGGCCACCCACGTACGACTCCGCCGCCGGAAACCACGCCGTCGCCCGGAGACCCGCCCCCTCGACGACCGCCAATGCCTCCACCGAAATCCCCTCAGGACCGCGTACGGAGCCTGGTTCGGGCGCTCCCGCCCGACTGCCCGTGCCGCGCGTACCGCCCCCCGTGGTGCGGGCGCCGGACGAACCCCCGGGTCCGGCCGTACCGCCCGGATTCGCAGGCGCCCGCGGCCATGACCCGAGCCGGGCCCGTGCCCGGCGTCCGGTCGGAGCCGCCGCCGCGGGGGTCGTCGTGGCGGGAGCCGTCGTCTGGGCCGTCGTGGCCTTGACCGGCGGACCGCCCGGCGGCGCGGGCTCGTCCACCGGCTCGTCCCCGGGCTCGTCCACGTCGACGGCATCCGGCGCCGGCGGCCGCGCGTCCCCGGCGTCCACCGTGGAAGGCACCTCGCGCCCGCCCGCCCTGCCCCCGGGAGCGCACCGGGAAGCGGGCGGCTATGCCTGGGTGACGCCCAAGGGCTGGCGGCGTGATCCGCAGACCGGCTCCGAGGTCCACTACACCTCGCCCGACGGCGCCCAGGAACTGGCGGCCAAGTCGTCCCTCGCCAAGGGGAATCTGCTGGACACCTGGACGGTCTCCGAGCGGAACGCCCGCCAAGGGCGGGACTACCGGAAGATCCGGCTGGAGCAGACCACGTTCCGGGGCCGCACCGCTGTCGTCTGGGAGTACACCTTCACCCTCAAGGGGGTGAGCTGGCACGCGCGGCTGCTCGGCTTCGACGCCGACGGGAAGTCGTACCAGATCAACACCTGGTACCACCAGGACATCGAGGACCGGGCCCTCACCGTCTACGACCGGGTGGAGAAGAGCTTCACCGTGCTGTGAGCCGGTCGCGGTCCGCCCGGCACCACGGCCCGCCCGACACCACGGCCAGGCAGCCGCCACGGTCCGCCGGCCGCCACGGTCCGGCGGACGAAGCGGGACGAGGGATGGGGGATGCGGGACGAGGGGTGCGGGGAAGCGGGATGCGGCAAGCGGGCGGGGGAGAAGAACGAAGGAGGGGCCCGCGGCGATCGGCCGCGGGCCCCTCCTCAACTCAGGCTTCGGCAGCGGGTCAGGCGCCGACCTCGGCCTGGGTCTCCTCGCGGGAGTCGCTCGCGAGCGGCTCCGCGGAAGTACGGGCGCCCGCGCCGACGTTCTGCCGGACGAAGGCGATGACCAGCACGATCGCCGCGACGAGCAGCGACAGCAGCACGGTCTCCCGGCCGTCGTGCTCGGTGTCGGTCAGCATGTACCCGAGCACGAAGACGATCATCCCGGCCGTCGCCCAGGTCAGATACGGGTAGAGCCACATCTTCACGACGAGCTTCTCCGGCGCCTCGCGCTGGATGATCTTCCGCATCCGCAGCTGCGAGAAGCAGATGGCGAGCCACACGAACAGGGCTACTGCACCGGAGGAGTTGACCAGGAAGAGGAAGACCGAGTCCGGGAACTTGTAGTTGAAGAAGACGGCCACGAAGCCGAACGCGACCGAGACGAGGATGGCGGTCATCGGCACACCGCGCCGCGTGGTGCGGGCGAAGGCCTTCGGCGCGTCCCCGCGCTGACCGAGCGAGAAGGCCATCCGGGAGGCCGTGTAGAGGCCGGAGTTGAGGCAGGACAGCACGGACGTCAGCACGATGACGTTCATGATCTCGCCGGCGTGCGCGATGCCGAGGGAGTCGAGGGCGGCGACGTACGAGCCCTTGTCCTTGATCGACGGGTCGTTCCACGGCAGCAGGGCGACGACGACGAGGATCGAGCCGAGGTAGAAGACGGCGATACGCCAGATGATGCTGTTCGTCGACTTGGTCACGGCCCGCTGCGGGTCCTCGGACTCACCGGCGGCGAGCGTCGCGATCTCGCTGCCCATGAAGGAGAAGACGACCAGCAGTACACCGGTGAGGATCGCGCCGGGCCCGTGCGGCAGGAAGCCGCCATGGCCGGTCAGATTCCCCAGCCCGGCCTTCGGGGCGTCCACACCCGGCAGCACCCCGAAGATCGCGAGAGCGCCGACCACGATGAACGCGCCGATCGCCACGACCTTGATCCCGGCGAACCAGAACTCGAACTCGCCGTACGAGCCGACGGAGACCAGGTTGGTGGCCGTCAGCACCATCATCACGATGAGTGCCCAGCCCCACTGCGGTACGCCGGGCATCCATCCTTCGAGGATCTTGGCGCCGGCGGTGGCCTCCACGGCCAGCACCACCACCCAGAAGAACCAGTACAGCCAGCCGATGGAGAAGCCCGCCCAGCGGCCGAGCGCGCGGTCGGCGTGCGCGGAGAACGAGCCCGAGGTCGGGTTGGCGGCGGACATCTCACCGAGCATCCGCATCACCAGCACCACGAGCGTGCCGACGAGGGCGTACGAGAGAAGGATGCCGGGGCCCGCGGTGGCGATGCCGGTGCTGGAGCCGACGAAGAGCCCGGCGCCGATGACACCGCCGATGGCGATCATCGACAGATGACGGTTCTTTAGTCCGGCCTGGAGGCCGCCACCGGGTTCTCCGGGGCCTCCGGGGGCCTGTGCGGCCTTCGTGGGGGTCGGCTGCGAGGTCATGAGGGGGATTCCTTTGCGCCGGATGAGCAGATTCCCGTACAGAGCGCCCAACCCGTACGAGCGGTGTACGGGGCGCCCACCGATCCGTTGGTAGGGGTCGGCGTACAAGTTGGTCCAGTGAATCGGAGGCAAATGGATTCGTGAACCTTTGAATCCAGATCGTTACTTGAGGTTTCCTTGAGGTTCTGTAGGCTGTCTCACAGTTTTGCCGTGTGGGACCCGGCGCGGTCTGCCCGAAACGGCCATGTCACACTCGGACCATGCGCGTGTATCTCGGATCCGACCATGCCGGTCTCGAACTGAAGAACCACCTCGTCGAGTGGCTCAAGGCCGCCGGCCACGAGCCCGTCGACTGTGGGCCCCACATCTACGACGCCCAGGACGACTACCCGCCGTTCTGCCTCCGCGCCGCCGAGCGCACCGTGGCGGACCCGGGTGCCCTCGGTGTCGTCATCGGCGGCTCCGGCAACGGCGAGCAGATCGCCGCGAACAAGGTCGCCGGCGTACGGGCCGTACTCGCGTGGAGTGCGGAGACCGCCGCCCTTGGTCGCGAGCACAACAACGCGAACGTCATCTCCGTCGGCGCCCGGATGCACACCGAGGAAGAGGCGACGAAGTTCGTCGAGACCTTCCTCGGCACGCCGTTCACCGGCGAGGAGCGTCACGTCCGGCGCATCGAGATGCTCGCGGACTACGAGAAGACCCGGGAACTCCCGCCGATCCCGGCCCACCACCCGCAGCAGCCGCAGGCCTAGGGCCTGTCGTTCGGATCATGCGGCGGGGCGCGGGCAGGGCCTAGCGACGTCGGGTCCGCGGCCCCGACGCCTCGTCGGGCCCTTCGACCCGCGCCCACGGCCGCCCGGCCGTCGGACGGGGCAGACAGACAGCAGGAGGAACGGTGCCCGAGGGGCACACCATTCACCGGCTCGCGGAGGACTACCTCGCCGCGTTCGGTGGCCGCGGCGTCCGAGTCACCAGCCCACAGGGCAAGTTCGGTGACGCCGCGGCCCTCCTCGACGGATCGGTCCTGACCGCGACGCAGGCCCACGGCAAGCACCTGTTCCTCGGGTTCCGCCCGGAGCGGTGGGTCCACATCCACCTCGGCCTCTTCGGCAAGGTCGGATTCGGCGGCACACCCGCCCCGCCGCCCACGGACACCGTCCGCCTGCGCCTCGTGAACGAGAGCGCGTACGTCGATCTGCGCGGCCCCACCACCTGCGCACTGATCACGGACGACGAGAAGCGCGCGATACACGACCGTCTCGGCCCGGATCCGCTGCGCCCGGACGCCGATCCGGCGGCGGCCTACCGCCGTGTCTCCCGCAGCCGTACGACGATCGCCGCGCTGCTGATGGACCAGAAGGTCATCGCGGGCGTGGGCAACGTCTACCGCGCGGAGGTCCTCTTCCGGCACGGCATCGACCCGTACCGCGCGGGGAAGGATCTCGGCCCCAGGGAGTGGGACGCGATCTGGGCCGACCTCGTCGACCTCATGCGCGAGGGCGTCCGCAACAACCGCATCGACACGGTCCGGCCCGAGCACACCCCCGAGGTGATGGGCCGCCCGCCGCGCGTGGACGACCACGGCGGCGAGGTCTACGTCTACCGCAGGGCCGGCCTGCCCTGCCACATCTGTGGCGGCGAGATCAGCACCGCCGATCTCGCCGCCCGCAACCTCTTCTGGTGCCCGGCCTGCCAGCAGACCTGAACCCGCACGGGGCCGCCGCCGAGAGGCACTAGAAGCCGTGCGGCAGCCAGGGGGCGACCACCGAGGTGAACGCCGTCGACGCCTCCGCCAGCGCCCCTCCGCGCAGTTCACGCACCGCTCCACCGGCCGCGAGCGACGCGAGCGACACTCCGCCGAGATAGGCGGCCCCCAACTCCCGTACGGACAGCGCGAGATCGGGAGCGTCCTCGGTCCGTGCGCACACCGCGCCCTTGGCGTCGCCGGTGAGCCGCCAACGCCCTTCGTTCCAGGGGCAGAAGGAGTCCTCGACCTCGAACACCACGTCCACCGGCGCCTGATAGGTCCGCGCCTCCAGCGCGGCCCCGACGTCGACGACCCGCACATGCAGCGAGTCCTTCATCCGCAACTGGCAGCGGCGGATGTCGGAAACCATGTGCTGCCAGGCCTCGTCCACGGGCCGGCCGCGGGTCCGCAGCGTCGACGTCAGGTCGATGTCGAACAGGAACCGCCACAGCGCGGCCCGAACCGCCGGGTCCAGTCCCTCGACATCCACCATCATCACCGCGCCGTTGTGCCCGCTCGGCCCCCACTCCGGCTTCACCCGGAAGCGCGTGTACCCCACCACCTCGCCGTCCCGCTCGGCCACCACGCACTGCAACGGTGAGGCACCGCCGCGCTGGTCCTCCGAGTCGAGCAGCCCGAGCCCTTCCCAGCCGGACCTGCGGGCCAGCATCCCGGGACGCTGCGGCACGAGCCGCGCGTACACCGCCTCGCACGCGTCCAGCACCTCGGCAGGCACCGCGTAACGCAGCCGTACGTCGTCCGTACCGGGCGGCACGGACAGCCGCACGCGGTCCGTGTCGATCTCCGCGCTGATCTGGAGGGTCCCGATGCCGTAGCCGAAACGCCCGTAGATCGCCGGCTCCGACGCGGTCAGGACGGCGAGCGGCTCGCCCCAGGTACGGATGTCGTCGAGCTGGCGGCGCATCATCGCGGTGAGGATCCCGCGCCGCCGGTGCGTGGCCGCGACGCTCACCGCAGTGATCCCGGCCGCCGGGACCGAGGCGCCACCGGGGACCGTGACACGGAAGGAGAAGGCCCCCGCCGTACCCACGCAGCTCTCCCCGTCCCACACGCCCAGCGAACGGTCGTACTCTGTGAGCACGTTCCACAGTGCGCGCTCCTCGGACGACTCCGCCACACCCCCGAACGCGCGGAGCAGGTTCTCGTACCATTCGTCCCAGTCGGCCTGCCGCAGCACCCGAACGTCAGTCGTCATAGCCCATGCCTACCAGGGCAATGCGGTACGAGCGAGGGAATTTCGCCCGGCCGCGACGGCCCCGTCCGGAATGTTCGGTGCGGTTCTCTGTGAAGTTGAGCGCTCGGAGGGGGGACAAGTGGGACCTCCCGTGCCAAGCGCCTGGTCCGATGGATAGGGTCCCGAACTAATGGCAGCAGGACGAGCGCGGCGCGCTGAAGCCGATACGTTCACGGCCCGGTTGAAGATGCAATGGCACCGGGCCCGCACAGGGCTGCGCAGATCCGCCGTCGACTACTTCCGCGGGGACGGTTCCGACTGGATCGCGCTGGCGGCCCTGCTGATCATGATCCCGGTGATCGCCTCCACGACCCTGGTCAACTCGGTGTGGTGCTCACCCGCCGCCCTGGTCCTGCCGATCGTGGCCGGCGGACTGCTGCTCCGGCCCGCCAGCCTGCTCGGGCTGTACGCCGCCGCCGCGACCGCGCTGATAGTGGAGTCCGTGAAGCTCGGCCCGTACACCGAGGGCCCCTCCCGGGTCACACCGGGCGTGGTCCTCGTGGTCGCGGCCTGCGGCTTCTTCGGACTGCTGATCGCACAGTTCCGCAGCCGGGTGGGCGTGCCCTGGCGACGCGGCGGCACCATGCTCTTCGACCTGCGCGAACGCATCCGCGTGCAGAGCAAGCTGCCGAAGCTGCCGGTGGGCTGGCACCGCGAGATGGCGCTGCGCCCGGCGGGCGGTCAGTCCTTCTCCGGCGACTTCGTCGTGGCGGCCCGGACGAACGGCGGCCGGACCCTCGAAGTCGTCCTCACCGACGTCTCGGGCAAGGGAATGGACGCCGGTTCCCGCGCCCTGCTGCTGTCCGGAGCCTTCGGCGGCCTCCTCGGCTCGCTGCCCCCGCACGCGTTCCTGCCCGCCGCGAACGGCTATCTGCTGCGCCAGGACTGGGACGAGGGCTTCGCGACCTCGATCCATCTGGTGCTCGATCTCGACTCGGGCGACTACGAACTCTTCTCGGCCGGCCACCCGCCGGGCCTTCAGCTCAGCGCGGGCAGCGGCCGCTGGGAGGAGAAGGTCGCGGAAGGCCCCCTGCTGGGTGTGTACGACGGCGCCCAGTTCGACCCGGTGAAGGGCTCGCTGCGGCCGGGCGACGTGCTCATGCTGTTCACGGACGGTCTGGTCGAAACCGCCGACCGGGACATCGTGGAGGGCATCGACCGGCTCACCGGGGAGGCCGACCGCTATGTCGCCGGCGGCTTCCACGGCGCCGCCTGGCACCTCATCGAGGCGGTGGCCAGGGACGTCAACGACGACCGTGCCCTCCTCCTCATCTGCCGCGACGGTCTGGCCGCCCCGGCACGCTGACCGCGCCCACCGCCCACCGCCCACCACCCACCGCCCCACGTCTCGCCGGTTCCGGCGACGGAGGCGGTGGCCCGTACGGAGGAGACACCGATCGCGTGACCCGACCTCTCCTGAGCCTGGCCGAAGTCGAGGCGCTCGCCCGCACGGCGCACGCGGCCCAGACCGACAAGGCCGGCCGGCCGTACGCCGAGCACCTCCAGGCCGTGGCTGACGGCGTCCGCGAGCGTGGCGGCGACGACGACCAGCTGGCGGCGGCCTGGCTGCACGACGCCGTCGAGGACGACGTCCTCTCCGAGGACTGGCTGGACGAAGCCGCGCTGAGCCCGGGCACGAAGGACATCGTGCGGGCGCTCACCAGAGTGGACGGTGAGCCCCCGGAGTCGTACGCGCGACGCATCCGGACCACCCGGGGCGCCCTGCTGGTCAAGGCGTCCGACCTGGCCCACAACTCCGACCCGGGCCGCCTCGCGGTCCTCGACGAACTCACCCGGATCCGTCTGACGAGGAAGTACGCCTCGATGCGCGCCCTGCTGGGGCTGCCCCCGGGCTGAACGCGGGCACGCATGCGAGAAGGGCGGGCCCGGAGACTCCGGGCCCGCCCTTCTCGCACACTCCCCGTCCGTGGGCCGGCCGCGGTGCCTTCCGCCGTCCGTGTGGTGTCCGGCTACGCGTTGACAGCGGCCCGCTCCCGGGCGACCTCCGCCGCGTCCCGCTTGAACGCCCACTCCATCTTCGGCTCCATCGAGAACCGGAAGATCCGCTGGACGGGCCGTGTGCACAGGGTGGTGACGAGCGCGGCCGCGAACACCGTCACGAGCAGCTCGCCCAGCGGCTTGTGCAGCCACCCGTGGTCGAACCAGCCCCAGTACTCGGACGCCTTGACGACGAAGCCGTGCAGCAGATAGCCGTACAGCGTGCCCGCGCCGAGCGCCGTGAACCAGAACGTGCGCCGCGGCACCCAGGCGAAGAAGCACGCGGTGAGCACCAGCGAGCAGCCGTAGAGCGCGAGCGTCATGACGACCCCGGCCCACCAGGGGGCACCCAGCTCCTGCGCGCTGTCGCGGTGGAAGAACCAGGCGGTGTTCATCCGGGGCACCGCCCAGTAGCCCACGAGCAGCGCCGCGGCGAACACCGGCACCGACAGGACGCGCACCTCGCGGCGGCGCACCAGCTGGAAGTGCTCGGGCTTCATGAACAGGCCGAGGACGAAGAACGGCAGGAACTGGAGCACCCGCTGGAGGTCCAGGTCGTCACCGATCTCGGGCGAGACGGACGCGAGCAGGGCGAGGCACACCGCCAGCGGGACCGGCCAGCGGACCAGCTTCCACAGGGGGGTGGTCAGCCGCCAGACGAACAGCGCGACCAGGAACCAGGTGAGGTACCAGGGGTCGAGCAGGCTGATCGCCTGGTTCGGGTCGCCCCCGGCCCAGCGGTCGAAGAGCGAGTACGCCGTCTCGAACAGGACGTACGGCACGACGACTCCGGTGACCAGCCGCTTCAGGCGGTCCGGGCGCATGTCGAAACTGCGCGAGAAGTAGCCGGAGATGATGATGAAGGCCGGCATGTGGAACGTGTAGACGACCGTGTACAGCGTTTCCAGAACGCGGCTCTGGCCCTTCAGCGGCTCCCACGCGTGACCCATGGCCACGAGCACGATCGCCAGGTACTTGGCGTTGTCGAAGAAGGCGTCGCGCTGTTTGGCGGGCTTGGCGCCCGGTGCGGTGCCCGCGGCGGCGACCGCCGTCGCGGACGTCCGGGGCGAACGCTGACCCGGCACTCCGTCCGCCGGCGACTGAGCCGGGGGGAGCGGTGATCCGTGGTGGCCGTGGGGTCGGAGCGAGTTGGTCACAGGCCCTCCCGCCAAGAACTCAGGGGGACGAATCCGGACCTCGCTGCGCGAACGGGGGGCGTGGCGGCGTGGAACATCTGAGGCACCCTAGCGTCGTCTGTGCGTTCTCGTAAAACGCCCGATCTCATTCCTGCTTATCGCCTGCGCGTACCCCGGATTCGGGGAAGTGTGCCTCCCGGTCCGCAAGCGGTTCCGTATATCGATTCGCTTACTGGTGAAGGATGTTCTGTCCTGATTCATGCCGACTGATCAGTACATAACGCCCGCGGGCGACTCTGGAGATATGTCCATGTTCGGAATGCTTCGGGTGGCCGTGCGCCGCGCTCCCGGTGTGCCTGTGACAACAATTCGAATTACCTGCGAACAGGATGTGTGGACATGGCAACGGTTGCCGGGAATTCGCTGTCGAGGTACGCGGTCAATTGCGTCTTGAGGCGGCGCGCCCGGTGTGCTCCCGTGCCGCCGGGGGAGGGCGGTGCGGTGCTGATCCGGTGAGGTTCCGGCTCGCTCCGGTGTCCTCCCCTGGCCAACGATGTGTCACCCGCCGCATACGAGCGGCCGGTTGGTGGCACGATGGTTCTGGCGGGGGTGTGCGGGGCTGCACCTCCGGGCCGGGAGAGCGACCGACCGTAGGGTGTGATCAGTTGTGGCCATTTCGCTGTCAGTGGTGCTGCTGTTGGCGATCATCCTCGTGGTGCTGATCCGAGGGGGATCGATCAAGGCGGGGCCTGCCATCATCGCGGTGCTCTTCGGCTTCTTCCTCGCGTCGACCGGTATGGCTCCGTCCATCACGCGGTTCCTCGACTCGATAGCGCAGACCATCAACTCGATCAGCTTCTGAACGGGACGCGGGGGGAAGCACCCGTCTCCGGATCGCGGACCCGCGCGGAGCGGGCGGCGCGACACGCGCCGGGCGTACGCCAACAGCCGCGCGCCGTCCGCGGACATCTCCGCGCCCGAAACCCGCACCGCCCGAAAGGCGGGAAAACGGGAGGGCGGGCGGGACACGCGGAGACCCGGCGCACGCGGCGGGCACGGAAGGCTGATCGGGGCCCCCGGACACGACGAAGGCCAGGCGGAGGAATCGTCCTCCGGCCTGGCCTTATGTCATCTGGAGCGGGCGACGGGAATCGAACCCGCGTAGCTAGTTTGGAAGACTAGTGCTCTACCATTGAGCTACGCCCGCACAGGATGCGCCACAGGTCAGCGACCCCGGCACAGAATGCATCGTAGCGGGTCGACGCCCCGCAATGCACACCCCGTTCCCGTCCGCGTCGGCGCCCGCGAAATGCGGCAGCCGCGCTGCCTGCGGGCATGTACCCTACGTGTCGCACCGACGGGGTGTGGCGCAGCTTGGTAGCGCGTCCGCTTTGGGAGCGGAAGGCCGTGGGTTCAAATCCCGCCACCCCGACCACCGGCAGGGCCTCGAAGGATCCGTCCGGACAAGATCACCTTTTGGGGCGTGTACCGCCTGCGGTTACTATGCAAGCTGCGTGCCCGTATGTCTGCACTGTTACGTCTCGCAAAGGCCGCTGAATCCGCCCAGGGCTGTGCCCGGCGGGCAGCAGCACGCAGCAGAACCCCCCAAGAAGTCAGCCACAAGGAGACCGAACCGTGAAGAGCGCCGTGGAGACCCTGAACCCGACTCGGGTTCGGCTCACTGTCGAGGTGCCCTTCGAGGAGCTCAAGGACAGCCTCGACGCGGCGTACAAGAAGATCAACCAGCAGGTCACGGTGAAGGGGTTCCGGAAAGGCAAGATCCCGGCGCGCATCATCGACCAGCGGTTCGGTCGCGGCGCCGTGCTCGAAGAGGCCGTCAATGACGCGCTCCCGAAGTTCTACACCGAAGCGGTCAACGAGGCCGAGCTGAACGTTCTCGGCCAGCCCGAGGTCGACATCACCGAGCTGAAGGACGGCGAGACGCTGAACTTCACCGCCGAGGTCGACATCCGCCCGACCATCGAGATCCCGGACTACTCCGGCATCGAGGTCGAGGTCGACGCCATCGAGGTCAGCGACGAGGACGTCGAGAAGGCCGTCTCCGACCTGCGCGAGCGCTTCGCCTCGACCTCGCCGGTCGAGCGCGCCGCCCAGGACGACGACGTCGTCACCCTCGACCTCGAGGCCAAGGTCGACGGCGAGGTCCTGGAGGACGGCGTCGCCGACGGTGTCTCGTACACCATCGGCTCCGGCGAGCTGCTCGACGGCATCGACGAGGCCGTGAAGGGCCTGGAGGCCGGTGGCGAGACCACCTTCACCTCCGAGCTCAAGGGCGGCTCCGCCGCCGGCAAGGCGGCCGAGGTCACCGTCAAGGTCACCCAGGTCGCCGCGCGTGAACTGCCCGAGCTGGACGACGAGTTCGCGCAGCTCGCCTCCGAGTTCGACACCCTCGACGAGCTCAAGGCGGACAGCCGCAAGCGCCTCGAGAACATGAAGCAGTACGACCAGGCCACGCAGGCCCAGGAGCGCGTCCTGGAGAAGCTGCTGGAGCTCGTCGAGGTGCCCGTCCCCGAGAAGCTGCTCGAGGACGAGATCAACACCCGTAAGCACAACCTCGAGCATCACCAGCTCGGCCAGATGGGCCTCGACCTCGCGAAGTACCTGGAGATCCAGGGCAAGACCGAGGAAGAGTTCGACGCCGAGACCAAGGAAGCCGCGGTCAAGGGCATCAAGACGCAGTTCGTCCTCGACGAGCTCGTCAACAAGGAGAAGCTGAACGTCAACCAGGAGGAGCTCACCGAGCACCTCATGCGGCGCGCGGCCTCCTCCGGCATGTCCCCCGACCAGTTCGCCCAGGCCGTCGTCGAGGGCGGCCAGGTCCCGATGCTCGTCGGCGAGGTAGCCCGCGGCAAGGCCCTCGCGGTCGTCGTCGAGGCCGCCACGGTCAAGGACACGAACGGTGAGATCGTCGACCTGGACGACGAGGAGGACGAGACGGCCGAAACCGTCGAGGCCACCGACGCCGCCGAGGCCGAGGAGACCGCCGAGGCCGAGGAGACCACCGAGGCCTGATCGCCCCGGCAGTAATTCTCGGACGGGCCCCCGGAGACTTCACGTCCCCGGGGGCCCGTCCGCATGTCCGGGGCCGCGCCGGGATCTCCTCTTCGCAGGCCCCGTCGGCGTACCCAGGGGCGCGAGGAACCGCGCGAGCAACCCCCACCGCGCCGCAGCCGCGACCCGGCCTCCGCCCCCTCCCCGGGGTGCGTCCCTTCGGGGTGCGCACCCCCCGGCCCGCCCCCCGAGGAACGGGACCGGGACCCTGGTGGAGCGAGCGCGGCGCATGCGCTCACAGCGAACAGTTCCCTCTGCGGGATTCCCCGGAGGGACCCGCGCGTTAGGGTCCATGAATACGAGGGCAGGGGAGTCTCCGGACGCCGTCGGGAGGCGGCGCGGAACCCGGGGTCCCAGGCCCTGCAGAAGACGTGAGACGGCCCGGCGCCGTCGTAAGACGAGCAGGTGGATACGTGACGAATCTGATGCCCACAGCTGCCGGCGAACCCTTCGGTGGTGGCCTCGGCGACCAGGTCTACAACCGACTGCTCGGCGAGCGGATCATCTTCCTCGGCCAGGCGGTCGACGATGACATCGCCAACAAGATCACGGCGCAGCTGCTGCTCCTTGCCGCCGACCCGGACAAGGACATCTACCTCTACATCAACAGCCCCGGCGGATCGATCACGGCCGGTATGGCGATCTACGACACCATGCAGTTCATCAAGAACGACGTGGTGACGATCGCCATGGGCATGGCGGCCTCGATGGGCCAGTTCCTGCTCAGCGCGGGTACGCCCGGCAAGCGCTTCGCCCTGCCGAACGCCGAGATCCTGATCCACCAGCCCTCCGCGGGCCTCGCGGGCTCCGCGTCGGACATCAAGATCCACGCCGAGCGGCTGCTGCACACCAAGAAGCGGATGGCGGAGCTGACCTCCTTCCACACCGGTCAGACCGTCGAGCAGATCACTCGTGACTCGGACCGCGACCGCTGGTTCGACCCGATCGAGGCCAAGCAGTACGGCCTCATCGACGACATCGTGCCCACCGCTGCCGGAATGCCGGGCGGTGGCGGCACCGGGGCGTCTTAAAGCTCCTCCAGCGCCCCCGAGAGCGACGCGGGACCCCTTGCCGCTCCAGAGCGACGCCGGGCCCCCCACGTGCCCTCAGCCGACCGCTCAGCCCTTTCAGGTTTTTCAGGAGACACAGTGAACGACTTCCCCGGCAGCGGCCTCTTCGCCCGCACGCAGGCCGAGTACACCGGTCCTCGCGCGGAGTCCCGCTACGTCATCCCGCGCTTCGTCGAGCGCACCTCGCAGGGCGTGCGTGAGTACGACCCGTACGCGAAGCTGTTCGAGGAGCGCGTGATCTTCCTCGGCGTGCAGATCGACGACGCCTCCGCCAACGACGTCATGGCGCAGCTGCTGTGCCTGGAGTCGATGGACCCCGACCGTGACATCTCGGTCTACATCAACAGCCCCGGTGGCTCGTTCACGGCCCTCACGGCCATCTACGACACCATGCAGTTCGTGAAGCCCGACATCCAGACGGTCTGCATGGGCCAGGCCGCCTCGGCCGCCGCGATCCTGCTGGCCGCCGGTACGCCGGGCAAGCGCATGGCGCTCCCGAACGCCCGTGTGCTGATCCACCAGCCGTACAGCGAGACCGGCCGCGGGCAGGTCTCGGACCTCGAGATCGCGGCGAACGAGATCCTCCGGATGCGTGCGCAGCTCGAAGACATGCTGGCCAAGCACTCGACCACGCCGATCGAGAAGATCCGCGAGGACATCGAGCGCGACAAGATCCTCACGGCCGAGGACGCCCTGGCGTACGGCCTGATCGACCAGATCATCTCCACCCGGAAGATGAACAACTCCGCGGTCGTGTGACGTATCGCTGTATCGTCTGCCGCTCGTCCGTCGCTCCTTGGCGCGGTTCACGACAAAGTGAACCGCGCCAAGGGGGGCCCGAACGGGGGGCTCGGCAAGGTACCGTCGGACATAAGGCAGCACCAGGAGACGCTGGACCCAGGCGGCTCCCAGGCGAAGGGGAAGCACACCGTGGCACGCATCGGTGACGGCGGCGATCTGCTCAAGTGCTCGTTCTGTGGCAAGAGCCAGAAGCAGGTCAAGAAGCTCATCGCAGGCCCCGGTGTGTACATCTGCGACGAGTGCATCGATCTCTGCAACGAGATCATCGAGGAAGAACTCGCTGAGACGAGCGAGGTGCGCTGGGAGGAACTCCCCAAGCCCCGCGAGATCTACGAGTTCCTCGAGGGCTACGTGGTCGGTCAGGAGTCGGCCAAGAAGGCCCTCTCGGTCGCGGTGTACAACCACTACAAGCGCGTCCAGGCCGGTGAGAACAGCACGGGCCAGAACCGCGAGGACGCCATCGAGTTGGCGAAGTCCAACATCCTGCTGCTGGGCCCCACGGGATCCGGCAAGACGCTCCTGGCCCAGACCCTCGCGCGCATGCTGAACGTTCCGTTCGCCATCGCCGACGCGACGGCGCTGACGGAGGCCGGGTACGTCGGCGAGGACGTCGAGAACATCCTGCTGAAGCTGATCCAGGCCGCCGACTACGACGTCAAGAAGGCCGAGACCGGGATCATCTACATCGACGAGATCGACAAGGTCGCCCGTAAGAGCGAGAACCCGTCGATCACGCGCGATGTGTCCGGTGAGGGTGTGCAGCAGGCCCTCCTCAAGATCCTCGAGGGCACGACGGCCTCGGTGCCGCCGCAGGGCGGACGCAAGCACCCGCACCAGGAGTTCATCCAGATCGACACGACGAACGTCCTGTTCATCGTGGGCGGTGCCTTCTCGGGTCTGGAGAAGCTCATCGAGTCCCGGGCCGGCGCGAAGGGCATCGGCTTCGGCGCGACGATCCGCTCGAAGCGCGAGCTGGAGTCCAAGGACCAGTTCGCGGCGGTCATGCCGGAGGACCTGGTCAAGTTCGGCATGATCCCCGAGTTCATCGGCCGTCTTCCCGTCATCACCTCGGTCCACAACCTGGACCGCGAGGCACTCCTCCAGATCCTGGTCGAGCCGCGCAACGCGCTGGTGAAGCAGTACCAGCGCCTCTTCGAACTCGACGGTGTGGAGCTGGACTTCGAGCGCGAGGCGCTGGAGGCCATCGCCGACCAGGCCATCCTCCGCCAGACCGGAGCCCGTGGCCTGCGCGCCATCATGGAGGAAGTCCTCCAGGCCGTGATGTACGAGGTCCCGTCCCGCAAGGACGTCGCCCGCGTCGTCATCACCGCCGACGTCGTCCTGCGCAACGTCAACCCCACCCTGATCCCGAGGGACGCCCGCCGCGGCGGCCCGGGGGAGCAGAAGACGGCGTAGGCCGTCCGACAGAACCAAAGAAGGGGCGCCCGGCGATTCGATCGCCGGGCGCCCCTTCCGTTGTCACTCACCCGTCGGCTGTCACTCACCTGTCGGCGGGCCGCCGAATCACAGCTGCCGAACGCCAGTCCCAGCCACCCACTTCGGGGAACCCGGACGACGGGCCGAGTTGCCGGTGCCGCCCGCAACGGAGCCCCCGGTCGTCGACGACCGAGGGCTGTGTCCGAGGGGCGCCGGAGTCAGATCTTGACGCGGATGTCCTTGCGCAGGGCCGCGGTCACCCTGGCCGACTCGTCCATGCTCACGCCCTGGCCGCCCTGGGCGGCCACGCCGAAGCCGAGGGTGCTGTAGTCGGCCCACATGCACATGTACTGGGTGTCCGTCTTGCCCGTCGCCGCGTTGACGGCCTTCGCCTGCTGGCACTTCATGATGGCGCCGTCCAGACCGGACGGGCTCACGGACTTGGCGTCGCCGACGAAGTCGATCTTGGGGCCGGACCCCTTGGCGGAGTCCTTCTTGATGTTGGCGAACGAGGCGTCGATCGCCGCCTCGGGGTCCTTCACCTTGCCGTAGAGGCCGGAGAAGCTGATGGCCTTGGACCCGGCGATGGCCGCGAGGTCCTTCAGCGTGTCAGGGTTGTTGAGGTCGATCGTGGAGTAGACGCCGCTGACCGACTTGGAGTCGGTGATGCCGCTGGCCGCCAGGTCCTTCGCGTCGCCGGAGGACGGGTCCTGCGGGCCCTGGTCCTTGCCCATGCGCTGGTACTGGCCGTCGATCACCTTCGCCGGCGTAGTCAGCTTGTGGGGGCCGTCGTCCGCGACGGAGCTGTTGCTGCTGCCGCCGAGCACGAGGTACGCGCCCACCGCGATGGCCGCCACCACGGCCACCCCGCCGATGATCAGGGCCGTCTTCTTCTTGCCGCCGGACGGCTCGGGAGGCATCGGGACCGTGCCGTAGGGAGGCTGCTGCCCGTAGGCGGGCGGCTGGCCGTACGGGGGAGTCTGCGGCGGGACACCGGGAGCCTGCGGGGGATACCCGTAGCCGGGCTGCGCCGGGGGAGCCTGCTGGGGGTAGCCGTAGCCGGGCTGAGGGGCCGGCGGCTGCTGGCCGTAGGGGCCCGGCTGACCGCCGGGCTGACCGTAGGGTCCGGGCTGCTGGGGCTGCCCGCCGTACGGGCCCGGCTGGTTGTAGCTCATTTCTGGGTTCCCCTCCGGATGCCTTATGTGTTCCTGACATCCTGACGCACGGATCAAGCCCCCAGGTCCGCAGGGGGTGCACCGTTACGAAGTAATCCCGTTTCGGGACATCGGCGTGACGCCCCTAAACTGATCCCGTGACCGAGAACGCTCATCAGCAGCCATCAGAGCCCAACCCCGAACTGCCGACCCAGTACGCGCCGGCCGATGTAGAGGGGCCGCTGTACGAGCGCTGGGTGGAGCGCGGCTACTTCGAGGCGGACGCGAAGAGCGACAAGCCTCCGTTCACGGTGGTCATCCCGCCGCCGAACGTCACCGGCAGCCTGCACCTCGGTCACGCCTTCGAGCACACCCTCATCGACGCCCTCACGCGCCGCAAGCGCATGCAGGGCTTCGAGACGCTGTGGCAGCCCGGCATGGACCACGCCGGCATCGCCACGCAGAACGTCGTCGAGCGGGAGCTGGGCAAGGAGGGCAAGTCCCGGCACGACCTCGGCCGGGAGGCGTTCGTCGAGCGCGTCTGGCAGTGGAAGGCCGAGTCCGGCGGGCAGATCTCCGGGCAGATGCGCCGCCTCGGCGACGGTGTCGCCTGGTCGCGTGAGCGCTTCACGATGGACGAGGGTCTCTCCCAGTCCGTCCAGACCATCTTCAAGAAGCTCTACGACGACGAGCTGATCTACCGCGCCGAGCGCATCATCAACTGGTGCCCGCGCTGCCTCACGGCGATCTCCGACATCGAGGTCGAGTACCAGGACGACGACGGCGAGCTGGTCTCCATGAAGTACGGGGAGGGGGACGAGACCATCGTCGTCGCCACCACCCGTGCCGAGACGATGCTCGGTGACACCGCCGTCGCCGTCCACCCGGAGGACGAGCGGTACAAGCACCTCGTCGGCAAACTCATCAGGCTGCCGCTGACCGACCGTTCCATCCCGGTCGTCGCCGACACGCACGTCGATCCCGAGTTCGGCACCGGCGCCGTCAAGGTGACGCCCGCTCACGACCCGAACGACTTCGAGATCGGGCAGCGCCACAACCTGCCCAACATCGCCGTCATGGACGAGCACGCGATCATCACGGTTCCCGGCCCCTTCCAGGGCCTGGACCGTCTCGAGGCCCGTTCCGCCATCGTCGGCGCCCTGCGCGCCGAAGGCCGGATCGTCGCCGAGAAGCGGCCGTACAGCCACTCCGTGGGCCACTGCTCGCGCTGCAAGACCACCATCGAGCCGCGGCTCTCCATGCAGTGGTGGGTCAAGGTCGGCCCGCTGGCGAAGGCCGCGGGCGACGCCGTCCGCGACGGCCGCGTCAAGATCCACCCGCAGGAGATGGAGAAGCGGTACTTCGACTGGGTCGACAACCTCCACGACTGGTGCATCTCGCGGCAGTTGTGGTGGGGCCACCGGATTCCGGTCTGGTACGGGCCGAACGGCGAGATCGTCTGCGTCGGTCCCGACGACGAGGCCCCCACGGGCGAGGGCTGGCACCAGGACACCGACGTCCTCGACACCTGGTTCTCCTCCGGCCTGTGGCCGTTCTCCACGCTCGGCTGGCCCGAACAGACCGAGAGCCTCGCGAAGTTCTACCCGAACTCCGTCCTGGTCACCGGCTACGACATCCTCTTCTTCTGGGTCGCCCGGATGATGATGTTCGGCCTGTACGCGATGGACGGCACCCCGCCGTTCCACACCATCGCCCTGCACGGCATGGTCCGCGACCAGTTCGGCAAGAAGATGTCCAAGTCCTTCGGGAACGCGGTCAATCCGCTGGACTGGATGGACAAGTACGGCAGCGACGCACTGCGGTTCACGCTCGCCCGCGGCGCCAACCCGGGCGTGGACGTCCCGATCGGCGAGGACTGGGTCCAGGGCTCGCGCAACTTCGCCAACAAGATCTGGAACGCGACCCGTTTCGCGCTGATGAACGGCGCGACGGTCGAGGGCGAACTCCCGCCCGCCGAGGAGCTGTCGGCCACCGACCGCTGGATCCTGTCCCGGTTGAACGCCACGGTCGCCGAAGTCGACGCCCTGTACGAGGACTTCCAGTTCGCCAAGCTGTCGGACGCCCTCTTCCACTTCGCGTGGGACGAGGTCTTCGACTGGTACGTCGAGCTGTCCAAGACGACGTTCATGGCCGGCGGCGAGCCCGCGAAGGTCTCCGGCCGGGTCCTCGGTGAGGTCCTGGACGTCACGCTCCGCCTGCTCCACCCGGTCGTCCCGTTCGTGACGGAGACCCTCTGGACCACCCTCACGGGCGGCGAGTCGGTCGTCATCGCGGACTGGCCGAAGGCGGTGTCCGTTCCTGGTGCTGCCGCACCGGGCGGCTTCCGCGACACCGCCGCCGAGCAGGAGATCGAGAAGCTCCAGCAGGTCATCACGGAGGTCCGCCGCTTCCGTGCCGACCAGGGCCTCCAGCCGGGCCAGCGGGTCCCCGCCCGGCTGACCCTCGACGGGACCGCGCTGGCCCCGCACGAGGCGGCCATCCGCCAGCTCCTGCGCCTCCAGCCGGAGGGCGACAGCTTCTCGGCCACGGCGACGCTGCCGGTGGCGGGTGCCACGGTCGCGCTCGACCTGTCGGGCACGATCGACGTCGGCGCGGAGCGCAAGCGACTGGCCAAGGACCTCGCCGCCGCCGAGAAGGAGAAGGCCCAGGCCAACGCCAAGCTCGGCAACGAGGCGTTCCTCGCCAAGGCGCCGGACAACGTCGTGGACAAGATCCGCGGCCGGCTCGTCAAGGCGGACGAGGACATCGCCCGTATCCAGGAGCAGCTGAACCGCCTCCCCGAGGCGTAGCCGCTCGCCCCTTCGTTGCGGAAGGCCCCCTGAACCATCCGGTTCCGGGGGCCTTCCGCCGTACACGGCCGGACTTCTTTCGCCCCCTCCGCCCCTGCCCGTCCCGTAGCGGGGGCGCTGCCCCCGGACCTCCGCTCCTCCATCGCCGGAGGGGCTGAACTTCGCCGGACGGCGCCGGAAAGTCTCAGCCCGTCCGGCGTTCTAGGACGAGCCCGTCCGGCGTTCGAGGAGCGGGGTCGTCAGGCCGAAGCGGGGGCTGGGGGCGGCAGCGCCCAGGGAGCGGGACGGGCAGGGGCGGAGGGGGCGAAAACCCCCACGCGGCCCCACACGCCCCCACACCCCTGCCGCCTCCGTAGACTGGCCCCGTGAGTGACCTCCCCCCGCACGACAGCAGCGCGTCCGACGAGTCGGAACCCCGTGACCCGCACGGTCTCTTCGACGAGATCGTGGCGAACGAGACCGACCGGGACCCCGACCTCGCGGTGATCGAGGCCGGCAGCCGCACCCTGCGCACCCGGGGCGGCGGCGGCCCGCAGGCCGACGTCCCCGGGCGCCCCTCGGACCCCGAGGTCGACAAGGCGCTGCGTGAGGTGGAGGCCGAGCTCGCCACCCGCTGGGGCGAGACCAAGCTGGAGCCGTCCATCAGCCGCATCGCGGCGCTGATGGACGTGCTGGGGGACCCGCAGCGCGCGTACCCCTCCATCCACATCACGGGTACGAACGGCAAGACCTCCACCGCCCGCATGGTCGAGGCGCTGCTCGGCGCCTTCGACCTGCGGACCGGGCGCTACACCAGCCCCCACGTCCAGTCGGTCACCGAGCGGATCAGCCTGGACGGGGCGCCGGTCTCCGCCGAGCGGTTCATCGAGACGTACAACGACATCAAGCCGTACGTCGAGCTGGTCGACGGGCAGCAGGAGTACCGGCTGTCCTTCTTCGAGGTACTCACCGGCATGGCGTACGCCGCCTTCGCCGACGCGCCCGTGGACGTCGCCGTCGTCGAGGTCGGCATGGGCGGCAGCTGGGACGCCACCAACGTGATCGACGGGGACGTCGCCGTGGTGACCCCCATCGACCTCGACCACACCGACCGGCTCGGTGAGACCCCCGGTGAGATCGCCGTCGAGAAGGCGGGCATCGTCAAGCAGGACGCCACCGTCATCCTCGCCCAGCAGCCGGTCGACGCGGCCCAGGTGCTGCTGAAGAAGGCCGTCGAGGTCGACGCCACGGTGGCCCGCGAGGGCCTCGAATTCGGTGTCGTGGGGCGGCAGATCGCGGTCGGCGGGCAACTGCTCACCCTGCGCGGCCTCGGCGGGGAGTACGAAGAGGTCTTCCTGCCGCTGCACGGCGCCTACCAGGCGCACAACGCCGCCGTGGCGCTCGCGGCGGTCGAGGCGTTCTTCGGCGTCGGCTCGGCGCACTCCCAGCGGCTCGACATCGACACCGTGCGCAAGGCGTTCGCCACGGTGACCTCGCCCGGCCGCCTGGAGATCGTGCGGCGCTCGCCCACCGTGGTGCTCGACGCCGCGCACAACCCGGCGGGCGCCCGCGCCACCGCCGAGGCGGTGAGCGAGGTCTTCGACTTCAGCCGGCTGATCGGGGTGGTCGGCGCGAGCGGCGACAAGAACGTGCGGGGGGTGCTCGAGGCCTTCGAGCCGATCTTCGCCGAGGTCGTCGTCACCCAGAACTCCAGCCATCGCGCGATGGACGCGGACGAACTCGCAGGGATCGCCGTCGAGGTCTTCGGCGAGGACCGGGTGCAGGTCGAACCGCGGCTCGACGACGCCCTGGAGGCCGCGATCACGCTCGCCGAGGAAGAGGGCGAGTACGCGGGCGGTGGAGTGCTGGTCACCGGATCCGTCATCACGGTCGGTGAGGCCCGACTGCTCCTGGGGAGGGGCTGACTCTCGTGCGTACGCTCTGTGCTTCCACGCTGATCGGCGAGTTCTTCGTCATCGGTTTCGCCGGGCTCGTCGCCATGAAGGAACCCGATCTGTCCACGGCCACGGTCTGGACGGTCTGCGGTGTCCTGATGGCGCTGAGCGTGCTGCTCTGCGGCATGATCACCCGGCCCGGCGGTGTCCAGCTCGGCTGGGCGTTCCAGATCCTGCTCATCGCCGGCGGGTTCTTCGTGCCGTCGATGTTCATCCTGGGCGCGGCCTTCGCCGCCCTGTGGTGGGCCTCGGTCCACTACGGCCGCAAGATCGACGAGGCCAAGGCCCGCTTCGCCGCGCAGGCGCAGCCGTCGGCGCAGACCGAGCCGGACGGCCACCCGGCCTAGGCCGAGCCGGGCGCAACCCGGCCTGGACCCGGCCAGCGGCAACTCGGTCTGGACCGGCGGAAAGGCGGCTACCGGGCCGGCGGCAACTCGGTCTGAACCGGCGGCCAGGCGCCAACCCGGCCAGGCGGCAACCCGGCCCGGGCGGCAACCCGGCCCGGGCGGCAACCCGGCCCGGGCGGGCCGAACGCCAACCCGGCCGGGGTGGGCCGCCGGCCGGCCAGGTGGGGCGCGCGAGCGTGTGCCACCGGCGGACGGAGGTGCGCGCCGGTATCACCTGACACTGTGCGAGGGCCACCCGGACACGCCCTGTAGCCTCGGTCATCCGCACAAGTGTGACCCGAAGGAGCTTTCCCGTGAGCCAGCGCACCCTCGTCCTCCTCAAGCCCGACGCCGTCCGTCGCGGCCTGACCGGCGAGATCATCAGCCGCATCGAGCGCAAGGCCGGCTGGCAGATCACCGCGCTGGAGCTGCGGACCCTGGACCAGGACACGCTGGAGCAGCACTACGGCGAGCACAAGGGCAAGCCCTTCTACGAGCCGCTGGTGGCGTTCATGGCCTCCGGCCCGGTCGTGGCCCTGATCGTCGAGGGCGAGCGGGTCATCGAGGGTGTGCGCGCCCTGGCCGGCCCGACCGACCCCATCGCCGCCGCCCCCGGTTCCATCCGCGGTGACTTCGGCGTCATCGTCCGCGAGAACCTGATCCACGCCTCCGACTCCGAGGAGTCCGCCGAGCGCGAGGTGAAGATCTTCTTCCCCGGCCGCGCCTGAGCGCAGGGACGACGGCTCGGCCGCGGCGTCCGTGTGCACGGACGGTCACGGCGGGACGTACGGACGGTCGCGTCCGAGCTCGCGGGCGGCCTCGGCGAGACTGCCCGGACGATCTCCGGAGCGCGCCGCGAACCACAATTCCAAAGAATTTTCTGAGACTGCGTCAGCGCGGCTCCGACAGTCTGACCAGGGACGGCCGTGAAAAATCCGGCCGTCCCGTGGCATATGCGCGCTGATCGAGGGAACGCGTGCCCCCGATGGCCCGTCTCCACAAGCGAGTCGGTCCGCCATCTGCTGACAATGGCCAAGACCCTCGCGCAGTGTTCGTGCAGGCGCGTCTACGATGGAGGCGTTCACGTCGCTGCACCAACCTCGCGCCGTCCCTAAAAAGCCGTCAAAGCTCGCTTTGGGAAGGCCAGACGAATCCTGATGGGGAACTCAATGTCGTTCATCGGCCGTGACATGGCTGTCGACCTCGGGACCGCCAACACGCTGGTGTACGTCAGGGGTCGAGGGATCGTACTCAACGAGCCGTCCGTCGTCGCGATCAACACCAACACCGGCGGGATCCTCGCGGTCGGCGCGGAAGCGAAGAAGATGATCGGGCGGACGCCGGGCAACATCGTTGCCGTGCGCCCGCTGAGGGACGGCGTCATCGCCGACTTCGAGATCACCGAGCGCATGCTCCGCTACTTCATCCTGAAGATCCACAAGCGGCGCTACCTCGCCCGCCCCCGCGTCGTCGTGTGTGTGCCCTCCGGTATCACAGGCGTCGAGCGCCGTGCCGTCATCGAGGCGTCGTCCCAGGCCGGCGCCCGCCAGGTGCACATCATCGAGGAGCCCATGGCCGCGGCCATCGGCGCCGGCCTGCCGGTCCACGAGGCCACCGGCAACATGGTGGTGGACATCGGCGGCGGCACAACGGAGGTCGCGGTCATCTCGCTCGGCGGCATCGTCACCGCCCAGTCCATCCGCGTCGCGGGCGACGAGCTGGACAACGCGATCATCCAGCACATCAAGAAGGAGTACAGCCTCCTTCTCGGTGAGCGGACGGCCGAGCAGATCAAGATCACGATCGGTTCGGCGTACGACCTCGACGCCGACGAGCACACCGAAATCCGTGGCCGGGACCTGGTCTCCGGACTGCCCAAGACGGTCGTCATCTCCGCCGCGGAGGTCCGCAAGGCGATCGAGGAGCCGGTCAACGCGATCATCGACGCCGTGAAGACGACGCTCGACAAGTGCCCGCCCGAGCTCTCCGGTGACGTGATGGACCGGGGCATCGTCCTGACCGGCGGCGGGGCCCTGCTGCGCGGCCTGGACGAGCGGCTGCGCCGCGAGACCGGTATGCCGATCCACATCGCGGAGGACCCGCTCGACAGCGTGGCGCTCGGCTCCGGCAAGTGCGTCGAGGAGTTCGAGGCGCTCCAGCAGGTTCTGGACGCCCAGCCCCGCAGATGAAGTAACACTTCGATTCCGCCGTACGAGATCAGCCCTTCTCGTGCGGCGGATCGTTGGTATGGAGGCATAAACTCCTGCGACATAGAGTCATAACCTCCCCCATAACAGCCACGCCGCCACACCCCCCCCACTCCAGCCTCATCGCACCGTGGGCATCCTTTTCGCCCAGGGCGCGCCCCTGTTGACCCAATACGACGAGGAAGGCACGGCCGCCGCACGTGAGGGACACACGAGAGAGCCGGCTGCTCCTGGTGCTGCTGACCGCCATCGCGTTCGCACTGATCACGGTGGACATCCGCGGCGGGCAGGACTCACCGGTCGACGGTGCCCGCCAGGCCGCCGCGACGGTCTTCGGCCCGATCGAGAACGGGGTGTCGTCCGCGGTCGACCCCGTCGGCAACGCGATCTCCGCGGTCCGCGACTCCGGCGGACGCCATGATCGCCTCGCCCAACTGGAGCACGACAACGCGGCGTTGAAGGCGAGACTCGGCAGCAAGGACCGCAACAGCAGCCGCCTCAAACAGCTCGACAAGATGATCAAGGTGGCGGGCGAGGGCCAGTACGGCATCAAGGGCGCCGAGGTGATCGCCATAGGAGCGGCCCAGGGCTTCTCCTGGACCGTCACCATCGACGTCGGCGCCAACGACGGCATCCAGCGCGACATGACCGTCCTGAACGGCGACGGACTGGTCGGCCGGGTCACCACCGTCGGCCCGGACACCGCGACCGTGCTCCTCGCCAACGACCCCGACTTCACCGTCGGCACGCGCATGGAGTCGACCGACGAACTCGGCTTCGCCTCAGGCCAGGGCGACCGCCCGCTGCGCGTCGAGCTCCTCAACGCCAAGGCGAAGATCAAGAAGGGCGACCGGCTGGTCACCTTCGGCTCGCAGTCCGACAAGCCGTTCGTGCCCGGCGTTCCCGTCGGAGTCGTCTCCCGGGTCGACCCCTCCGGCGGCGACCTGACTCGCACGATCTACGTGACGCCGTTCGTCTCGTTCACCAAGCTCGACATCGTCGGCGTCGTCGTCGCGGCGCCCAAGAGCGACCCCCGCGACACCGTGCTGCCCCCGAAACCGAAACCGACGCCCACGCCGACCGTGACCGTGACGGTCACTCCGTCGGCGAGCGCCACCGACCTCGGCCAGCAGCAGTAAACAGGAGGAGCCGAATCCCATGCGTTTCAACCGGATGCTGCTCTCCGTCACCCTGGTGGTCGTCGCCCTGGTGATCCAGGTGAGCGTTCTCGCCCGACTCCATCTCCCGGGCGCCGTCCCCGACCTGGTGCTCCTGACCGTGCTCGCCCTCGCCCTGGTCTACGGCCATGTCGGCGGCGCGCTCATCGGCTTCGGCGCGGGTCTGCTCTCCGACCTCGCCCCGCCCTCCGACCACGCCGCCGGACGCTACGCCCTCGTGCTCTGCGTCGTCGGCTACCTCGCCGGACTGGCCAAGCCCGAGAACGGCCGGCTCAAATCGGCCACCGGCCCCATGGTCGTGGTCGTCGCCGCCGCGATCGGCTCAACCGTGCTCTACGCGGGCGTCGGCGCACTCGTCGGCGACACCGCCGCCCGCCACGTCGGGCTCAGCAGCCTGCTCACCACGGCCGCCCTCTACGACCTGCTGCTCGCGCCGTTCGTCGTCCCGGTGCTGATGGCACTGGCCCGGCGGGCCGAGAACGATCCGCTCGCCGACGGCGGTTCGGCGTCCAAGGGGGCCGACGTCGCGTCGGGCTGGCTGTCCTCCGGCGGCACCGGCCTGCGCATCGGCAGCCAGCGCGGCGGACTGCGCGCGAAGGCGGCCAAGGCACGGGTCGCCCGCGCCGGACGCATCAAGGGGGTCAAGCGGCTGTGACGACAGCGACCAGCGCCGTCCGGCGGACGGCACACGCGCCGCGCGGGGCACGGGACTTGACCGGCCGCGGTGTCGGGGCGCACAGGTTCGCCGTGTACTCGTATGACTCGTACACACACTGAGAGGGGGAGGCACCAGCAGTGACCAATATCCCGGAGACCGGCCGGACCCCACGGGTCCAGATCCGGCTCGTCGTCATCCAGATTCTCGTGCTCTCCCTCCTCGGCACCCTCGGCGGGCGTCTCTGGTTCCTCCAGATCCGCAACGGCGACCAGTACGCCAAGGAAGCCTCCGGAAACCACGTCCAGCAGGTCGTCCAGCCCGCCGTGCGCGGCTCGATCCTCGACGCGCGGGGCGTTCCCATCGCCGACAACGAGACCCGGCTCGTGGTCTCCGCCTCGCGCACGGACCTGCTGAAGATGGCGGACGACGGGAAGGCCGTCCTCACCAAGCTCGCCGGCGTGCTGGGCCTCAAGCCCGACGACGTCATCCAGAAGGTCCGCCTCTGCGACGCCAAGACGCCGCAGCCGTGCTGGAACGGCTCGCCCTACCAGCCGATCCCCATCACCGACAAGGCCACCGCGCGCCAGGCCCTCCAGATCCGCGAGCGCTCCGAGGACTTCCCCGGCATCACCGCCGAGCCGGAGGCGGTACGCCGGTACGCGGCCCCCGGCCAGGCCAACACCGCGCAGGTGCTCGGCTACCTCTCGCCCGTCACCGACGACGAGATCACCAAGGCCAAGGGCACCGACTCGCCCTACCTCCGCTCCGACCAGGTCGGCCGCTCCGGCCTGGAGCGCCAGTACGACAAGGCGCTGCGTGGCAAGGCCGGCGTCACCCGCTACGAGGTCGACAACCTCGGCCGCGTGATCGGCAAGGCCAAGAGCGACAAGGCCGAACCCGGCGCCAACCTCGTCACCAGCATCGACGCCCGCGTCCAGCGGGTCGCCGAGTACGAGCTGGACTACGCGATGAAGTTCGCCCGGACCCAGTTCGACAAGATCACCGGCGAGAACTACAAGGCCGACTCCGGCGCGGTCGTGGTGATGGAGGCCAAGACCGGCCGTGTCGTCGCCATGGCGTCCCAGCCGACGTACGACCCGAACGCCTGGGTCGGCGGTATCTCCGGCAAGGACTACGCCGCGCTCACCGGCAAGAAGTCCAACTACCCGCTGCTGAACCGGGCCACCCAGGGCCAGTCGGCGCCCGGTTCGACGTTCAAGGTGGTCTCCACCGCCGCCGCGGTCCAGGCCGGTTACGCCTTCGACGGCCACTACCCGTGCACCAGCTCGTACTCCGTCGGCAGTCAGGTCTTCAAGAACTTCGAGGGGGAGAGCTTCGGCCCCATCTCGCTCGGCCGGGCGCTGGAGGTCTCCTGCGACACCGTCTTCTACGGACTCGCCGACAACGAGTGGAAGAGGGACGGCGGCATCAACCCGAAGAAGACCCCCAAGGACTACTTCTACAAGACCGCCCACCAGTTCGGACTCGGCAAGCAGACCGGCATCGACCTCCCCAACGAGGTCTCCGGCCGTGTCCCGGACCGGCAGTGGAAGTTGAACTACTGGAAGGCCAACAAGGTCGCCTGGTGCAAGAGCGGCAAGAAGGGCGGCACCTACGTCCAGCGGATCGAGTACGAGAACTGCCTCGAAGGCAACAAGATGCGCGAGGGCGACTCGATCAACTACTCCATCGGACAGGGTGACACCCTCCTCACCCCGGTCCAGGAAGCCGCCATCTACTCCGCGGTCTCCAACGGCGGCACCCTGTACGCCCCGACCATCGGCAAGGCGATCGTCAGCGCCGACGGCAAGTCCGTCCAGGCGATCAAGCCGAAGGTCAACGGAAAGCTGCCGGTCAGCAAGGCGACACTCAAGGGCATGAACGAGGCCTTCGCGGGCGTCGTCACCCGCGGTACCGCCGCCTGGAAGTTCGGCGGCTGGCCGCAGGACAAGATTCCGCTGCACGCCAAGACCGGTACCGCCGAGGTCTACGGCAAGCAGACGACGTCCTGGCTCGCCACGTACTCCAAGGACTACACGATCATCATGACGATCTCCCAGGCCGGTACGGGTTCGGGAGCGTCGGGTGAGGCCGTGCGCAAGATCTACAACGCGCTCTACGGAGTCTCCGCCGACGGCGCCATCGACAAGAAGAAGGGCCTCCTGCCCACCCCGCAGAAGGGCCTGCCGAAGGTCCAGAGCGACGGCACGATCGACGCCCCCGCCATCTCCAAGGACCCGGCCAAGGACCAGCAGGCCAGCCAGGCACCCAAGGACGGCACCACGGACCCGAACCTGCCCGCCGGCACCACCGCCTCGCCCACCGCGGGCAACCGCGTCACCCGAAGGCGTACGGCCCGCCCGCCGAAGCAGCGGGGGAAGAGGATCCTGACATGACCGGAGCCAACAACTTCTCCGTCTCCGGGTACGGGCCCGAGCGCGCTGGCTGGACGCGTGTGTTCGCCCGTGACTCGCTCGCCCGCAGGCTCGACTGGCCGATACTGCTGTCGGCCGTCGCGCTCTCGCTGATCGGTTCGGCCCTCGTCTACTCGGCGACCCGCAACCGTACCGAGATCAACCAGGGCGACCCGTACTACTTCCTCATCCGGCATCTGATGAACACCGGCATCGGCATGGGCCTGATGATCGGCACGATCTGGCTCGGCCACCGCACCCTGCGCACGGCCGTACCGATCCTCTACGGGCTCTCGGTCTTCATGATCCTGCTGGTGCTGACCCCGCTCGGCGCCACGATCAACGGCCAGCGCAACTGGCTCGTCGCGGGCGGCCTCTCGCTCCAGCCGGCCGAGTTCATCAAGATCACGATCATCCTGGGCATGGCCATGCTGCTGGCCACACGGGTGGACGCGGGTGACAAGCAGTACCCCGACCACCGCACGGTCGTGCAGGCGCTGGGGCTCGCGGCCGTCCCCATGATGGTCGTGCTGCTCATGCCCGACCTCGGCACGATCATGGTCGCGGTCGTCATCGTGCTCGGTGTGCTGCTCTCGTCCGGCGCCTCCAACCGCTGGGTGTTCGGCCTCATCGGCGCGGGCGCCCTCGGCGCGGTCGCCGCCTGGCGGCTGCACGTCCTCGACGAGTACCAGATCAACCGCTTCGCGGCCTTCGCCAACCCCGACCTCGACCCGGCGGGCGTCGGCTACAACACCAACCAGGCCCGTATCGCCATCGGTTCCGGAGGCCTCTTCGGCACCGGCCTCGGCCACGGCTCACAGACGACCGGCCAGTTCGTGCCCGAGCAGCAGACCGACTTCGTCTTCACGGTCGCGGGCGAGGAACTGGGCTTCGTGGGCGCGGGCCTGATCCTGCTGCTCCTCGGCATCGTCCTGTGGCGCGCCTGCCGCATCGCCCGCGAGACGACCGAGCTGTACGGCACGATCGTCGCCGCCGGGATCATCGCCTGGTTCGCGTTCCAGGCCTTCGAGAACATCGGCATGACCCTGGGGATCATGCCGGTCGCCGGTCTGCCACTCCCGTTCGTGTCCTATGGAGGATCCTCCATGTTCGCGGTCTGGGTCGCGATCGGCCTCCTCCAGTCGATCAGAGTGCAGCGCCCGATGTCGGCCTAGCGACTCCCCGTCGGACGGACGCCGGGTGGCGCCTCGGAGAACACGAGGTGACACCCGGCCCAACGGGAAAAAGGGCGCCTCCGGCCAAGCCGGGGCCGATTGGGTACTGCCCAGCGCCCGCAAACGCGTCTAGATTCGGTTCATGGCGGACACGAAGCGCGAGATCGAGCGCAAGTACGAAGGTCCCGCGGCCGACGGCGATACCGGGATGCCGGATCTGAGCGGCGTCCCGGGCGTCGCGGGCGTCGTCGACAAGGGCGTCGCCGAACTCGACGCCACCTACTTCGACACGCCCGACCAGCGCCTCGCCGCCGCCTCGCTCACCCTGCGCCGCCGCACCGGTGGCGACGACGCCGGCTGGCACCTGAAACTCCCCGTCTCCGAGGGCGTGCGCGACGAGATCCAGGCCCCCCTCTCCGACACCGTGCCCCGCGCGATCGCGGGCCTCGTCCGCTCCCGCGTACGCGACGCCGAACTCGTCCCCCTCGTACGCCTGCGGTCGGCCCGTGACATCCGCCACCTCGTCGACGACTCCGGTGCCCTGCTCGCCGAGGTCAGCCTCGACCGCGTCCGCGCGGACCGCCTCGGGGGAGGCAAGGGCAGCGCCGAATGGACCGAGCTCGAGGTGGAACTCGCCGACGACGGCGACCCCGCCTTCCTCGACAAGGTCGAGAAGAAACTCCGCAAGGCCGGCCTGAGCCGCTCCGCCTCGTCCTCCAAGCTGGCGAAGGCGCTGGGCGTGACCGGCGAGCGCGCCGGGAAACCGGGCGGGAAGCACGCCGGCAAGCCCGTCTCCGAGAAGTCCGTCTCCGGGAAGCCAGTCCCCGCGAGGACCGTCCCCGCGAGGCCCGCCCCGGAGGAGCCCGTCACCGCGGGCGACCACGTCCTCGCCTACCTCCGCGCCCAGTACGACGCCATCGTCGAACTCGATCCCGCGGTCCGCCGTGACCTCCCCGACTCCGTGCACAGCATGCGCGTCGCCACCCGCCGGATGCGCAGCACCTTCCGCTCGTACGGCAAGATCCTCGACCGCGCCGTCACCGACCCGATCGGCGACGAGCTGAAATGGCTGGCCGGCGAGCTCGGCGTCGACCGCGACCAGGAAGTCCTCACCAAGCGCCTCACCGAGTCCCTCGGCCGGCTGCCCCGCACCCTGCTCTCCGGACCCGTCCGCACCAGGCTGCGCACCTGGGCGCACGCCCGCCACGGCGGCTCCCGGCGCCGCCTCATCGCCGTCCTGGACGGAAAGCGGTACATGGCGCTGCTGACCCGGCTCGACGAGCTCGTGACCGACCCGCCGCTGCTCAAGACGGCCGGGGGCGACCCCGGAAAGGTGATCGCGAAGGCCGTCCGCAAGGACTTCGGGAAGGTCTCCGACCTCGTCGTGCAGGCCCTCGACCGACCGCCGGGCGCCGACCGCGACCACGCGATGCACGAAGCCCGCAAGAAGGCCAAGCGCACCCGCTACGCCGCCGAGGCCGCATCCCCGGCCCTGGGCGGACCGGCCGCCGGGCTGGTCAAGTCGATGAAGTCGCTCCAGAGCCTGCTCGGGGACCACCAGGACAGCGTGATGACCCGGGACGCACTGCGGGAACTCGCGGCCCTGGCCCACGCGGCGGGGGAGAGCTCGTTCACCTACGGGGTGCTCTACGGCCGCGAGGAGCAGCGCGCCGCCGCGGCCGAGGCGGCTCTGCCGGGTGCCTGGGAGACGATCGAGGCGCAGACGGCGGTGTGAGACGGGTGCGGGCCTGGGCGGGGCCGGAGGCGGGGGCTGGAAGGTGAGCCGGGGCCGGGGCCCTAACCGCCCTACGGCTCCGGCTGGCGGTTCCGAGCACAGGTCGGAAGGCGGTTCTGAGCCCGGGCCGGGAGGCGGTCCGGAGCCGAGGGCCGGGAGTGGTCCTGGGCCCGGTGTTCTTCCGGCGGTGCGGCGGGCCGCTCCGGTCGCGTTACGCTAGATGGTCACCCCCATCAGCTCACGAAGGTTCGCGAGATGCCTGCCGAAACCGCCGTGTCGGTCTTCCCACAGCTCGAAGCTCTGCTCCCGCATGTGCAGAAGCCGATCCAGTACGTCGGCGGAGAGCTCAATTCCACGGTCAAGCCCTGGGACGCCTGTGACGTCCGCTGGGCGCTCATGTACCCCGACGCCTACGAGGTCGGCCTGCCCAACCAGGGCGTCATGATCCTCTACGAGGTGCTGAACGAGCGCGAGGGCGTTCTCGCCGAGCGCACGTACAGCGTCTGGCCGGACCTCGAGGAACTGATGCGCGAGCACCGGGTCCCGCAGTTCACCGTGGACAGCCACCGCCCGGTGAAGGCCTTCGACGTGTTCGGCCTGTCCTTCTCCACGGAGCTGGGCTACACGAACATGCTCACGGCCCTGGACCTGGCCGGGATTCCCCTGGAGTCGAAGAACCGCACGCTCGAGGACCCGATCGTCCTCGCGGGCGGCCACGCGGCCTTCAACCCCGAGCCCATCGCCGACTTCATCGACGCGGCGATCATCGGCGACGGCGAGCAGGCCGTGCTCGACATGACGGAGATCATCCGCGCCTGGAAGGCGGAGGGCCGTCCTGGAGGCCGCGAAGAGGTCCTCTTCCGCCTGGCGAAGACCGGCAACGTCTACATCCCGGCCTTCTACGACGTCGAGTACCTTCCCGACGGCCGGATCGCCCGCGTGGTCCCGAACAAGTCGGGTGTGCCGTGGCGCGTGTCCAAGCACACGGTCATGGACCTCGACGAGTGGCCCTACCCCAAGCAGCCCCTGGTCCCGCTGGCCGAGACGGTCCACGAGCGGATGTCGGTGGAGATCTTCCGCGGCTGCACGCGCGGCTGCCGCTTCTGCCAGGCGGGCATGATCACCCGCCCGGTGCGCGAGCGCTCGATCACGGGCATCGGCGAGATGGTGGAGAAGGGCCTGAAGGCGACCGGCTTCGAGGAGGTGGGCCTGCTGTCCCTCTCCTCGGCCGACCACTCGGAGATCGGCGACATCGCCAAGGGCCTGGCCGACCGGTACGAGGAGGACAAGATCGGTCTGTCCCTTCCCTCCACCCGCGTGGACGCCTTCAACGTCGACCTGGCCAACGAGCTGACCCGCAACGGCCGCCGCTCTGGCCTGACGTTCGCCCCCGAGGGCGGCTCCGAGCGCATGCGCAAGGTCATCAACAAGATGGTCTCGGAGGAGGACCTCATCCGGACCGTCTCCACCGCCTACGGCAATGGCTGGCGCCAAGTGAAGCTGTACTTCATGTGCGGCCTGCCGACGGAGACGGACGACGACGTCATGCAGATCGCCGACATGGCGATGAACGTGATCGCCGAGGGCCGCAAGGTCTCGGGCCAGAACGACATCCGCTGCACGGTGTCCATCGGCGGCTTCGTCCCCAAGCCGCACACCCCCTTCCAGTGGGCGCCGCAGCTGTCCGCCGAGGACACGGACGCCCGCCTCACGAAGCTCCGCGACAAGATCCGCGGCGACAAGAAGTACGGCCGCTCGATCGGCTTCCGCTACCACGACGGCAAGCCGGGCATCGTCGAGGGCCTGCTGTCCCGCGGCGACCGGCGCATCGGCTCCGTCATCCGCGCCGTCTACGAGGACGGCGGCCGCTTCGACGGCTGGCGCGAGCACTTCTCGTACGACCGCTGGATGAGCTGCGCCGACAAGACGCTCCCCGACTTCGGTGTGGACGTCGACTGGTACACCACCCGCGAGCGCACCTACGAGGAGGTCCTCCCCTGGGACCACCTGGACTCGGGCCTCGACAAGGACTGGCTCTGGGAGGACTGGCAGGACTCCCTCGACGAAACCGAGGTCGAGGACTGCCGCTGGACTCCTTGCTTCGACTGCGGGGTGTGCCCGCAGATGGACACCTCCATCCAAATCGGCCCGACGGGCAAGAAGTTGCTGCCGCTGACGGTCAAGAACGCCGAGCCGGCTCCGAGCGGGCACGCCCACTGAGGGTGAGGGGGGCGCTCGATCGGGTGGGTGAGGTGTCGGCGGGGGTGAGGTGCCACGTACTCAGGCAGTCCGTCCGTCCCCGCTCCAACGCGCGGGAAGAGCATTGCTCGGCCGCGCGGCAGTCCTGGTAGCGCTCGTGGTCGGAGGGCAGCCACCAGGAGAACACCGAGTAACTGGCCGCCGCCGATGTCAGGGACAGCAGGATCAGCAGCAGCCCCGTGAACCGCGCCCGACCCGGCGACCGTCTGCCGGCACCGTCCTTGCCCGGCGGTCTGCCCGTGCTGTGAGCCCTCGCCCGGGCTGTTGTCATCGCGTACCCCCTCCGCCTGAGCTTCCATCAGCCCGAGACGGGATTGCACCCGGGCCGCACGGCAGTCCGGGGAGGTGGCCGGCTGCCGTACCCCGGCAAACTCGGCGTGCCGAGGTGGGGCAGCCGTGATCTCCTGATGCTGCCCGGGCGGTGTCAGGGGGGTCACGTGCTTACCGAGAGGCCACCATGTCGCACCACCTCAGCGGACCCAATCTGCGCTCACCCAAGGACGACGCACGGCTCGACCTCACGGACGTGTTCGTCTTCCCCGCGACGGAGAGCGGGCGCACTGTCCTGATCATGAACGTCAACCCGTTCGCTCCGACCCAGGGTGATGCGTTCCATCCGGACGCCGTGTACCGGATCAACGTGGACACCGACGGAGACAATGTCGCCGACCTGGCCTACAGCTTCGTCTTCTCGGTGCCCTCGGGCGGCCGGCAGACGGTCACCGTCCACCGCGCGGTGGGGGACGCCGCCCGGAACCACGAACACGGTGGTGAGGCCGTCATCTCTGAGGCCGCCGTCGCCTTCGGGGCAGATCCCGACATCGTGGCGAGCGGCGGCTACCGCTTCTCCGCCGGGCTGCGCAGCGACCCCTTCTTCGCTGATCTGGACGGCATCGTCGACAACTTCAAGTGGACCGGCAACGACTTCGGGATCGACAAGAACGTCTTCGGGATCGTGCTGGAGGTGCCCGACGCCGAACTCGGTGACGGGCCGATCGGCGTATGGGCGCGCGTCAGTCTCCGGCAGAACGGTCGTCTGACGTCCGTCGACCGCGGAGCCCATCCCTCTCTGACGGCGTACTTCAACGCCGAGGACGCCAAGGAGAAGTACAACGAGGGCGAGCCCGCCGACGACTGGGACACCTACCTGGAGCCGTGGAGCGCCGTCCTCGCCCACACCGGCGACTACAGCCCGGCGGAGGCGGAGAAGACACTTCGCACCGTCCTTCCGGACGTGCTGCGCTACGACCGCACCGGGCCGGCTGCCTACCCCAACGGGCGCACGCTCACCGACGACGTCACCTCCGCACGGCTCGCCATGGTCTCGGGAGGCAAGATCACGGACGACCACATCGGCCCGCACACCGACCTGTTGTCGGAGTTTCCCCACCTCGGCCCCCCGCACCCCGTCTCCTGACGCCGCACGGCACGCGATCACGTCCTCGCCCGTCCGTGCCCAGGGTGTCCTCCCGGACGCCGTCGAAGCCGCGGTGTCCGCGTTCTCACCGGTGCCAGGCCGGTGGGCGTTTCTCGGTGAACGCCTGGGCGCCCTCGGTCGCGGCGGCAGTCGCGAAGACGGGCGTGCTGAGAGGGTCCTGGACGCTGTAGGCGGTGAGATCGTCGAGACCGCGGGTGTCGCGGACGATTCGCTTCGTGACGAGGACGGCGTCGCGGGACTGGGCCCGGACGCGGTCGGCCAGATCGAGGGCTGCCTGGAGGGCCTCGCCTTCGCGGGTGAGCTCGTTGACGAGTCCGTGGCGAGCCGCGTCCCCGGCGGGCAGCGGAGCGGCGGTCAGGAGCATCTCCATGGCCAGGTGGTAGGGCAGGCGGCCGGGGAGGCGGATGGCTCCGCCTTCCGCGGCGACGAGGCCGCGTGAGACCTCGGGCAGCGCGAAGAACGCGGTGTCGGCGGCGGTGATGAGGTCGCAGGCGAGGGCCAGTTCGAAGCCGCCGGCGACTGCCGCGCCCTCGACGGCGGCGATGAGCGGTTTGCGCAGACGGGCCCGGGTCAGCCCCGCGAGCCCCCGGTCGGCGACGGCAGGTACGCCTTCGGCCGGGAAGGCCTTGAGGTCCATGCCCGAGCAGAAGTGGCTGCCCGAGCCGGTCAGGATGCCGACGGTCAGGGCGGGGTCGGTCTCCAGCCGGATGAGGGCCGCGTCCACGGCGCCGGCCAGCGACCGGTCGACGGCGTTGCGGACAAGGGGCCTGTTGAGGGTGATGAGCAGGACGCCGGGGCGCGGTTCCGTCACCAGTGCGGGGTCTTGGCTGTCCATCCGGTGTGCTCCAGGTCGGGGGTGTTCTGGCGGAGTGGGCGGGAGCGGTCAGTGCCGTACGACGGGCAGTGCGGCGAGTCCGCGCATCACCCGGGCCGGCCGCCAGTGGAGTTCGTCGGCGGGCTTGGCCAGCGCCACCGGACCGAGGCGTTCGAGCAGCAGGGGGAAGGCGACGGCGCCTTCGAGGCGCGCGAGGGCGGCGCCGATACAGAAGTGGGGTCCGTAGCCGAAGGCGAGGTGGTCGTTGGGGGTTCGGCCCAGATCGAGCCGGTCCGCCTCCGGGAAGCGGGCCTCGTCCCGGTTCGCCGAGCCGATCAGGAGGCTGACGATGTCTCCCTCGCCGATCAGCTGCCCGTGGAGACTGATCGGTTCGGCGGCGCACCGGAACGTCGCGTCCCGCACCGGGGAGTCGTAGCGCAGCAGCTCTTCGACCGCGGTGGTGACCAGGTCCGGTCCGGCCTGCGGTCCGGTGAGCCTGGTGGCCTCACCGGGGTTGCAGAGCAGCGCGAGCATGCCGTTGCCGATGAGGTTCATGGTCGTGTCGTGTCCCACCAGCAGCAGGAGATAGGCGGTGGAGCGCAGTTCCTCCTCGCTCATCGCCCCGCTCTCGTCACTGGCCCGCACCAGAGCGCCCAGCAGGTCCACCGCGCTGCGCTCGCCGGCAGCGCGTTTCCCGGCGATCAGGACGTCCAGCAGGGCATGGAGATCGCCTTCCACCCGGGCGGGGTTCAGGCCCGGAGCGGGGGCGATGGTCGCCATCAGGGTGTCTCGGGTCGTCGCGTTGTCCAGCTCCTCCGGGACGCCGAGGATCGCGCAGATCATCCGGAAGGTCAGCGGCGCCGCGAAAGCCGCGATCACATCCACGTGGGTGAGCTGCTCGATGCGGTCCAGCAGCCGGTTCGCGGTGTCCGCGACGAAGGGCTCCAGTTGTGCCACGCGGCGAGGTACGAACGCCGCGTTCACCAGGGTGCGCAGGCGGGTGTGGTCCGGGGGATCGGCGTGAACGAGGTGCCGGTTCAGCCCGGCGGGCCCCGCGACGTAGCCGGGCACCCTGCCAGGGTCCTTGCTCAGCCGCCCGTCGCTCAGCAGCGCGCGTACGTCGTCGTAGCGGGAGATCTGCCACATGGTGGGTCGTCCGGGTCGGCGGTCCCGGTGCGCGGGCGCGTGTCGGCGCAGCCAGGCGAAGTAGGCGTAGGGGTCCTGCACGCGCGTGGCCAGGAGGCCTGCGGGCGGGGACGGTACGGCGGGAGCGGGCACTGGAGCTCCGGGGTCGAAAACCGGCACGGACGCCGCACTAACGACCAAGGACGAGCAAAGATGCGGAACTTCTGATTCCACATCGCGGGCCGGGCCCGGCGGACCAGATCGTCCGGGACGGGCTACGAGTGGAACCGGATCATCGGGGATCGGGGCCAGTGTGAAGAGTGGTGATTGGTGAGTGGTGATTGGTGAGTGGTGATTGGTGGATGACGGATGACGGGTGGCGAGTGATGGGTGATGGGGAGTGATCTTCGAGGTGCGTGGGTGCTGTGCGTATGTCATAGATGGGCGAGAAACGTCTTGATATGACGTCGGTGTCCCGGCCGTCGGGGCCGGCGTGAGGGTGTCGGCCGGGCGGCCGGTGTGACGGAAGGCGGGTGCCGAGATGGTGGAGGCTTCGCCGGGCTCCGAGGAAACCGAGGAGGCCGAGGACTCCGCCGCACTCGGAGGCTATCGGCCGGAGCTGAAACGGACGCTCGGCTCCTTCCAGGTGTTCGCGATCTCGTTCGCGTTCATCTCGGTGGCGGTCGGCATCTTCTCGACCTACGACGACGTGTTGCAGAACGCGGGCCCGGTGGGGATCTGGCTGTGGGCCGTCGCCACGGTGGGGCAGGTGCTGGTGGCGCTGGTGGTGGCGCAGCTCGCGGGGCGTATCGCGCTCAGCGGGTCCTCGTACCAGTGGGCCTCACGGCTGGCGAACCCGAAGGTCGGGTGGGGGTTCGGCTGGCTGACCTTCTGCTACCTGGCGATCGCGGTCGCGGCGATCGCCAACGCGCTCGTGAGCCAGGCGTTCATGCCGCTCGTCGGTATGAAGCCGGACGAGGGGACCGCCCGTCTGATCACCCTCGCGGTCCTGCTGATCCAGACCGTGCTCGTCGTGGCCTCGACACGCCTTGTCAGCCTGATCAACTCGAGCGCGGTGGGGCTCGAACTGGTGCTGGTCGTGGCGGTGGCGCTCGCCCTCGCCGTCGTGGTCCTGGTCACCGGCCGCGGCTCCATCGGGAACCTCACCTCACGCGGCGTCACGGTGCACGCGGCCCACTACTTCGACATCGGGGGCGGGCTGATGATCGCGATGATCATGGGTCTGGCCACGCTCGTCGGCTTCGACTCCGCGGCGAACCTGGCCGAGGAGGCCAAGGACCCCTTCCGCAGCATCCCGCGAGCGATCGTGGGATCCGTCGTGGCCGCCGGGGTGCTCGGGATGGCGTTCCTGATCTGTCTCACGGTGGCGATCGAGGACATCCCGGGGGTCACCGCGAGCGAGTCACCGGTCGCGGCGATCATGCGTGAGCAGCTGGGGCCGGAGATGGAGAAGGTGCTCCTGGCGGCTGTCGCCATCGCGTTCTTCGGCGCCGGGACGGTGGTGCTGGCCTCGTGCTCGCGGATCGTCTTCGCGATGGCGCGCGACGGGCGGTTCCCGGCCCATCAGTTGATGCGCCGGGTCAACCCGCGTACACGGACGCCGATCCCCGCGACGGTCCTGATCTTCGTCGTGGGGATCGCCCTGATGGTCGCACTGCCGGGCGACGCGCTGCTCCAGCTGATCACGGCGAGCACGATCATTCCGGCGCTCGTCTACGGCGCGACGATCGTCCTGTACCTCGTGGTGCGCCGTCGGTTGGACCGCAACAAGGGTGCCTTCGACCTCGGACGGTTCGAACTGCCGGTCGCGATCTGCGCTCTGGTGTGGACGGTGGCGTCCCTGGTCATGCTGGTCTCGCCGTCGGAGGCGCTGGTGCCCTCGCTGATCGTCATGGGCCTGATCGTCGTGGGCGGGGTGTTCTTCGCCGGCCTGCTGCTGTTCAACCGCCAGGCGTTGGAGACCGAGCCGGGGATGCCGATGTCCTAGAGCGCGGACGTGGTGCAGCCCACCGCCCCTCGAAGCCCCTTCCCCGCTTCAGTTCAAGAGGTCGTTGCAACACCCCGCTCGTAGGGAGTTGCAGTGGACTTCGAGATCCGGGAGGACCGGAGGCCGCAGGGCCCTCGGAAGCTACTGAAGGAGCGTGAGCTCTACCTTTCCCTTGTGGATCAAGGGATGGGGAACGCGCAGGCGTGCCGGATCGTGGGAGTGCACGAGCGGACCGGCAGGGATTGGCGTTACGGACGGCCGGAGGGTCGTGCGAAGAGGCCGCGACCGCGGGCGAAGGATGCGCCGGCGGTCGCGGTCCTTGGTGTCAGAGCACCCAGGACCCGCCTGATCGAGGTCCGTGGCGACTCGCGTTACCTCGGTGAGGATGAGCGGATACACATCGCCGACCGTTTGCGGGAGAAGGCGACTGTCCGTGCGATCGCGGTCGAGCTGGGCCGCAGCCCGTCGACCGTCAGCCGGGAGATTCGCCGCAACCGGCATCCTGTGAACGGCCAGTACCGGCCGCACGCGGCCCACGCCCGGGCCAGAGCCCGCCGTCCGCGCCCCAAGGGCGGGAAGATCGCGGTGTCTCTGCTGCTGCGTGACACCATCCAGGCATGGCTGGGGCTGAAGTGGAGTCCTGAGCAGATCAGCCGGAGCCTGCGCCTGCACTTCCCCGACCAGCCGGAGATGCACGTGTCGCACGAGACGATCTACCAGGCCCTCTACGTCCAAGGCCGGGGCGAGTTGCGCCGCGAACTCACCAAGGCCCTGCGCACCGGCCGCACCCTCCGCAAGCCTCAACGCCGTCCCGACCAGCGGATCCCGCGCTATCCGGCACCGATGGTGATGATCAGCGACCGGCCGGCCGAGGCCGAGGACCGGGCCGTTCCCGGCCACTGGGAGGGAGACCGTGCGACACGAAGTTGCACGAATTTGAGTGGACTGACCGATTGGAGAGGCAGTTGATGAAGCTGTAGGTGCAGTCACGGGTTCGTGTCCGTAAGACCCGTCCCCGCCCTTGACGTGCGACGCCGGTAACGGCGTGGTGCGAAGCTCAGGGGAAAGCCCAAGGACTTCCGTTCCATCCGGGAGTTACCGGCAAGGGGAAGACCGGACGGGTGAAGGACATGAACTCCCGATGATGCCTCGTGATCCCAAGCCCCGCCGATGGAATGCGTGAGTGGGGTGCATGGCTAGCCGTTGAGAAGCGGCAGGCGCTGGCTGGTAGAGGTCACTCCGGCCAGGTGGACACCGCCGCCTCGGGGTAAAGGGAGCACCCACCCCGGTCGTATCTCATTCGTGTGAAACGTGGAAACCCCGTTGGAGTCCGGGCCACTCTGGCTCGGTCAGCCGACCGCGAGGAAAGCTCAACTCCCCAGCGGGAACAGGACGGCCCAAGAAGCCAATGCCGGAAGCCGAAAGGAATCGGGAACCCGGGGCAGACGATCGGACTCTCCGCCGGTCGCCCCGCACAACCGTCCGGATACGGGTGAACTGCCCGGACCCGAAAGGGTGCTGACGTGGGCCGGGTGAGCCTGTGCAGAATCACTGAACGACGACGACGGAACCGAGGGACAAGTTGGACACCATGCAGATAGCGGACGGACCGGCCCCGGCCCTTCCGGCCGCTTCTGTTCCGGTGAACGGACCCGAGGGCGAAGAATTGAACTGGGCGTCGATTGACTGGCGGCGAGTCGAGGAAGACGTACGGCGTCTGCGGAAGAGAATCTTCACGGCATCGCAGGCAGGGGATCTGAAGAAGGTCCGCAATTTGCAGAAGCTGATGCTCCGTTCCCGCTCCAACACGCTCCTCAGCGTGCGACGGGTCACGGAGATCAATGCTGGACGCGTGACGGCGGGAGTCGACGGAAAGGTGGTGCTGCTTTCCCAGTCCAAGGCCGCATTGGCCCACTGGGTTCATCACCGTGCCCGACCGTGGATTCCCAAGCCCGTCAAGCGGGTGTTCATCCCCAAACCGGGGACCATGAAGAAGCGCGGACTCGGGATTCCCGTGATTGTTGACCGGTGCCTGCAAGCTGTGGCATTGGGAGCACTGGAGCCCGAGTGGGAAGCGCGGTTCGAGCCAAAGTCGTACGGCTTCCGGCCCGGCCGCGGCTGTCACGACGCGATCGGGGCCATCTACGCCACGCTCAACGGGAAGAACCCGCAGCGTGCGTGGGTACTCGACGCGGACCTGACGGCGGCGTTCGACCGCATCGACCACGACCGGCTCATGGCCGCTCTCGGCACCTTCCCCGCCCGGGGTCTGGTCCGGCAGTGGCTCAAGGCTGGGGTTGTCGATCGCGGCCGGTTCGCCCCGACCGAGGAGGGAACTCCGCAGGGCGGGGTGATCAGCCCGTTGCTCTTCAACGTGGCCCTGCACGGAATGGAGGAGGCCGCAGGGGTCCGCTATTACACCACCGGCAGAGATGCCGGGAGTGCCCAAAGCGGCAGCCCCGTGCTGGTTCGATACGCAGATGATTTCGTCGCGATGTGCACCAGCCGTGAACAGGCCGAGCAGGTCAAGGAACGGCTGGCTGCATGGCTGACGCCCAGGGGACTCGCCTTCCACGAGGACAAGACACGCATCGTCCACGCGGAGAGCGGATTCGACTTCCTGGGATTCAACGTCCGCCGCTATCACGGAAAACTGCTGATCAAGCCGAGCAAAGCGGCTCAGAGACGGATACGGGAACGGCTCAGCACCGAAATGGTGGCCCTGCGAGGGGCCAACGCCGGTGTGGTACTCAAGAAAATCAACCCGATCGTTCGGGGCTGGTCGGCCTACTATCGGACGGTGGTGTCCAGCGAGATCTTCACCGCGCTGGACAATCACATGTGGAAGCTCGCTTACAAGTGGGCCAAACACAGCCACTCGAACAAGCCGAAGCACTGGATATCCGACAAGTACTTCGGCCGGTTCAACAGGTCCAGGAACGACCGTTGGGTGTTCGGTGACCGCTACAGCGGCGCCTACCTCCTCAAGTTCTCCTGGACGAAGATAGTCCGACACCAACTGGTCAAGGGGAAGGCGTCCCCGTACTACAGCCGTGGCTCGTGTCCGTGTCCGGTGTCCGTGTGATGCGTTGTCCTGTCCGTGAGTACGGAGCGGGCTGTGCAGGTCTGGGCGGGCT